>NZ_CP133261.1:973065-1297421 GCF_030931715.1 Tissierella sp. MB52-C2 | reverse complement strand
ATCCCCTTTTGAGGATATAATAAATTAAAATATAAAATATAGTTAGCTGCATGGGTTTTCATTACAAGAATCCACTAATATAAGGCACGATAAATAGAGCCTAGTTTTTAGGCAATCTACCTTATATTAATTTTATTTAGTTGTATTTATTTAACAACTAAATTACGAATTCTTATTGAAGCTATACCCATCTTGCAACTCTCCTTTCTATTATTTAAAGACATTATAGCATAGTTATATATATGTATCAATTATGTTAATTTATTTACTAAAAATATTATTAAATGATAATCAACAATATCTTTTCTTCTATACTCTTTTAAATAATATAAAGAATGCATCATAATATCTACTATTTATTTCGCTCTGTTCTTTCTGTATATCTATGGCTGTTAAATTTTCCAATAAATCTGCTTCCCAACTCTACTCTTTACAATTTAGCCCTGCCATCACTTAAATTGTCCTATGTTATCTATTTTTGATATAACATTTCAATATGCTCTATCCCGTCCTCTAAATAAATACCAGATGTTGGCTCAAATCCAAAACCCTTATAAAACTTTTGCAGATATGCCTGGGCAGAAATCTTAATTTCCTTTTCTTCCAAAATATCTATAATAAAATCTATTGCCTTTTGGACTATCTCTTTCGACAGCCCTTTTTTTCTATAGGTACCCTTTGTCAGCACTCTTCCAATTGATGTTTCTGGATATGATATACCTTTTGGCAGAATCCTTAAATAGGCTATTATCTCACTATTATCTTCTAGAAACAAATGATAGGATACCTCATCTTTTGAATCTAAATCTTGATATACACAATTCTGTTCTACAACAAAAACTTCTGCTCTTACTTTTAATATTTCATACAGTTCTTTCGTTGTTAATTCATTAAACTTTTTTATTTTACAATTCATCTTTCTTAAATTTCCTCCATAAATTTCTGTTTATAGTCGTATTTATTCTTACCCTACATTTTTCTCCAGCACATAAACCACCTCCGTGCCTTAGGAATACAATAATGATGTCGATGGTTTTCATATGAAATTATTATATCAAGTATTATTTTGCAAGTCAAAGCATGTTTATGAGGCCTAGTTCATCATCACTCATATCGAAATATTTCATAACCTTGTATGGCTATCTATTCTTGATCAATACACAAGATGCTTTTAAAAAAAATGTACATTAAACGAACTAAAAATGACTCTAAAGATTCTTTTATCATAGCTCAAATTATGCATTTCAAATTAAGCAAATCTATGTGAAACCGTATCTTCTATAAAGTTAAGCTTCCCTACTTCATCTACAATTTCATTCCCTGAACTATACAAATAGCTCATAACTTCACCTCCCTTAATCTTAGGCAATAAAAAACGACTAAGTTTTCTTAGTCGTAATATAATCTTTTTTGTCCCCCCTCTGACATCTCCTTGACGGCAGGGTGTATTTCTCGAATCGCAGCCTTTAGAAATTTTTTCGCCGTGCTAGTGGATTTCGACACTATTAGCTAAAATAGTTATGATTGTTATGCAATTAAACATACATATTATTAAAAGTTATCGCTAAATTAATCTATTAATAAATTTGAATTACTGCTTACCAACTCCTGCCAACGCTTGCTTTTTTTCATATAGCTATATGTTTCTTCACCTCTAAAATGAGTCAGTAAGTTATTATGAAGTTCTGTAATGAATTTTCCTTCTAATTTTTTAAATTCCATATGTTCATATAGATCCGCCTTCGTAAAATCACATATTTTATCAGTACTGGCAAGCATTCTCTCCACCGTTTCTATAGTTGCCTCCACATCTTTCTCTGCTGTTGCAAAGTCAAGTCTACACGATGCCTCATGGTATTCGCCCATTTCAAAAATATTCGCTAATTCTCTTTGCTTCTCAACAAGTATATAAGCTTTTTCTCTGTCTTTATCCTGCATAGCCAATGTATATATACTTTGAAATACCATATTCATCATTTGATAACCCGAAAACAATAATTCTTCGTATGCCTTATATGCCTCATTCACTCGATTTGTCTTGCTATAAATAAATGCTTGTTTTCTCTTTCTCTCCGGATTCTGGATAGAAAAATAATTCAGATATTCCTCTGCTTTCTCGTACTGTTCCTTTCTTGAATAAAATCCAAATAATGAATCAGCTGCTCTATTCCTAATATTCTCATCCTCGCTATCCAATGCACGTACATAACAATCATTGATATAACTTTCATATTTCTCTGAATCCGGAATTTCTTTTGCTAAACGCCATCCATCTAAAATCAGTGCCATTTGCCAAATCAACTGTTCACAATTAGGATATTGCTCGATTTTCCCTTTTGCCCACTGAAACGCCTCTTCATAGGTTTCGTCTTTTAATTTGGTGTCAATTTCATAAACAAAACTGTTTATCTCTTCTGCTGTAAGTTCTTCTTCAAAGGACAATAGAGTATCAAGAGTAATGTTGAGCAATCTGGCAATAGGAGCCAATAACATAATATCAGGCTGCGAATTTCCATTTTCCCACTTATTAACTGCCGGAGCTGTAACTCCAAGGTAATTTGCAATTTCCTCCTGAGTCATGTTTTTTCTTTTTCTGTATTCTCGTATTACTTCACCTATCTGCATGTAAATAACCTCCTGATTCTGTTTTAATAAGCAATGGCCTTTGCTACTTTAATCATATCAAGAATCATCATATCTAACAACTGAATATATGTTAATTATTCCTCAAAAAAATTAACTGTTATTCATATCAGAGTGTATTTCTTGTGCAGATAATCTTTATTTCTATAAATCTGACTCAGCGGCAAATTCTAATTTATCTATTACCACGTTCTAATTGAAACATCATAATTCATTGTATTATGCCACTCCCTCTAATACATTGATATGTTTCCAAAGAACCAAAAACCGAAGGATTAGCCTCTATCCCCAACCCCTCGCCATTTCTCAAATATAAAAAAATCCTTTATTTATCAGCCTTTCATTAGATAAATAAAATCTAAATTATAAATCACTATGTAGAACTATGGGTTACATTTATAAATCTCATTCTCAAATTGAGATTTAAATCATACTGTCAAAATCTCTGCTTAGACATGACTTTTTTAATCTTTTTGTTCTTAATAAATACTTAACATCAGAAAGATTATCATAAGAAAGTTGAAGATGAAAATAGTTAATATATTCAAGTACTGCAAATATATAAATAAAGCCAGCAGTGCCTAAGCTACGCAAAGGTACTGATGAATACCATTTGAAGCAATCAAAAACAAAAATAAATATCAAGACAATTATCAGAGCGATATTTAATTTTTTCAAATTTTTATACCTCTTAACAGTTTTGATAGAAGTTATTGTTGTATTCTCTATCTTTAATCTCTTCCATTTTGCATACCAGTAGATACACCCCTGCACTAATAGAAATTCTAAAAGAAAAAATGAACTCCAAAAAGAAGTTAGCGAATACATTCGTAATTGAGGATAGACTCTTTTAAGTAAAAAAATCAAAACAATAAATCCTACTACTGAAATTAACTCACCAGTATATAAATATGAAAATCGTTTTAATAGTTTTTTTCTCAAGTATTAATCTCCTCTCAATTAAATTAATTGTAAATAAAAGTAATTCTCACATATTTAGATTTTATTAATGTCACATCAATCACAGATAGGAGACAATAATGATGTCATCAAGACGTAATTATTGTCTCCTTAAGACAGGTTCCTGTTTTGAAATTATGCAATTAAGTTCTCTAGGGAGCTTGGCACAAAATATTATGATTTATAGACTTCTCCGTTTTTTGTTTTTCATTGAAGATCCATACAATGTTTTTAATCCCATTTTCATTTATTTATCATGTTTGTTTATGAATTTCTTTGCTACTTCGCCTGCTGTAAGCGGAAATTGCATCCACACATAAGCATGGATGGAATTTTCTATATGCTCAATTTCATATGTGTCCAGTAGACCAGTGAATGCAGATAGGCTACTTCTAATTCTCTCATCCTTCCATTCTTCTTCGCTTGGAAGGAATAGAACAGGACATTCTACCTTCTTATAATATTGCTCAAACTTCACATCCCAATATTTCTGAACATATTCTGTTCTAACATGGTTCAAATAGCAATACGTAAAATTACCATTTTGCATCTGTTGTAGATTTTGTTCTAAGAAGGCTAAGAAATATTCATTCCATAATCCTTGTTGTGTTAATTCCGCTCGTTCTTCCTCGATATACTCTTCTTTCGTTTTAAATACACGTTCTTCCCTTTCAGCTAATTTAGTCCGCATGACTTCTTTTTTATGTTGAATCTCATCCTCCGTTCCATTAAATAACCCGTAGTCTCCAAACTCATTACATAAAGCACCTTCACATATGAGGGATAGGACGAGCTCGGGGGTGTGATGCAGCTAAACTAAGTCCAATCTCAGCCCCCATTGAGCTACCTACTATATGGCAGCGCTTTACGTTTAGTTTCTCTAACAATAAATAAATATCGTTTGCCATATCGTCTATATGATACCCTGTTAAGGGTTTATCGGATTTGCCATGTCCTCTGAAATCAGGAACAATGATACCGTATTTATTTTGAAATTGCGGTAAAATGCCTTCCCACATATTCAAATTCCCTCCACTAAAGTGGAGAAATAAAACAACTGATTTATCATTTAATGAATATCGTACATTAATCCCTATATGATCTAACTCAATCATTTCCTCTATCATTTTTCTGCCTCCAATACTATAAAATTAGAATTTAACGACCTAAAATAATTAGCCACCACTAAAGTATGTAGTGAAGCTTATCTTAGAAAATACTACTATTAATAGTTTAATTTAGTTTTTAAATATCTTTCTAAAGTAGTAATATGCATTGGATAAAATAGACTCTTATCATCTTCTAATAATTCCTTCAATTCTATTAACGGTATCCATCTAATATTTTTGGTTTCATTACTCTTGTTTAATAGTTCTCCATCAGCGTTACATATAAATATTTGCACCATTATTGGATATGTTCCTTGAATATTTTGGCTACAAGAAAATGGAGTATAGTTTAGCACTTTATATCCATTAGATTCTAAAACTATTGCTTCGCTTTCACCTTTAATATTTGTAACTTTTAATCCCGTTTCCTCCCGAATCTCTCTTCTCAAACAATCGAAAATATTCTCAAATTTTCTTATTTTCCCGGCAGGAATTTCTAACAGCCCATACTCCAATGTAGCTTCATCCTTGCACCTATCTTGAATTAACATATAATCTATTCCATCAATATTTTTCTCTATTATTCCACCTACTCCTGGCTTCGCAAGTAACTCCATTTTAAAGCCTCCTTATCCAATATTCTAAAACTATAAATGATTATTTATTATTCTTCATTATTGTAATAATTAATAGCTTCCAACAAATTTTTTTGAAATCTGGCCATAAAATCGAAGTTATCCATATTTTAGCTTTAACAGACTGCCATAGCAAGAAATTACTAATTCTATATTCACCACTTGTTCTAATGATTAAATCTACATCTGGTAATCCTGCTGTATTTGTCTCTCAATTTATCTTATTTTAATACTTAATTAATCCCACTGTCCTGGAAATCTTAATTTTTGTAGCTGTGGAAACTTTTTATTATACTCTTCTACTTCTTCCTTTGGAAGATTCTCAAAGACTTCGGATTGATAGAATTTTCCTTTTATACCTTTCATACTACCTTCTACTAATTCAATTCCCATAAATGCATCAAAATTTTTACCATCTGCAGTTGTAATATTAAAGTTGTCACATGTTTTAAATCCTATTCTAGGATAATAATCTGGTTCTCCAAAAATTATAATCCCTTTATAGCCTCTATTTGCAGCTAATTCCATTGTTTCTCTTAATAACAGCTCACCAACTCCGCATCCCTGCCATTTAGGCTCCACACAAAGAGGTCCAAAGGTTATAATTTCATGTATATGTGATCCATCAATCACTCGTGCCTTTGAATACATTATACACCCTATTACCTCTCCATCCTTTACTGCTATTCTGCTTAACTCTGGGAGATAGTCTTTATCTTGGCGTAATTTATGCACAAGATAATGTTCATCACATCCTAGATGATGTTTATTCCAAAAAGCATGCTGTGTCATTAACTCTAAGCTATACCAATCTGAACTTGTTTCCATTCTAATTTCTATATCTTCTCTATTTACTCTTTTCTTTTCTTCAGGAAACCATCCAAATTCTAACCTTACTTCTTTTCTCTCCAAATCATTATTTCTGTAACAACAAGTATCCATACCAATCAAAGTAAAACCTTCATGCTGATAAAAGTCTATGGCATTAACATTACAAGATTGTGTTTCTAGTATAACGGCACGGCATCGTTCTCTTCTTGCTTGTTCCTTTGCCATCCCAACTAACCTATGACCTATTCCTTGTTTTTGGTATTTTTCTGACACCCAAAGTTCTGTAATTCTTAGACGATTAGCCCATAATTCTTGATTCGTTTCAATTGCAGCAATTAATTCATCGTTAACTAACACTCCCCAAGCATAAGCATTCTCCCAATGATCCTCATATAATTTATCTGGCAAATCATATTCTTCTGGTGTATGGGTTACTATCTCTTTAAAATCTTTCTTTTCTATCTTAATATCAAATCCTTTATCTGTTTTATTAACTAAAACATCATAGTACTTGTCTGTTGTATACCCTATTGGAATAACAGTCCCCTTCCATTTCTCTTTTGGTAAGTGTATAATTTCATATTCCACAGTTTCACACCCCTTATACAGTTTTCTTGATATAATTATTATATCTTTATTTTTATACAAAATAAAGTAAACCCAATATATTTCCTTGTATTATTCTAAATATATCTAAAGAATTCCTTTATAAAAATAAAAAAACTGTATACTAGCAAAAGTATACAGCAAAAATATACAACTTTTCAATTTTAACTTTTGCTCAAACTATGAGTTTAAATTTATTTTATTTAGTCAATATGGCGCAACCTTGATACTATACTTTCCTTTTGAAATAATTTTACTAAGATAGCTGAAATCACCATCGGCACCATAATAATAATCAAAATATAGACCATTAAATACCCTATGGGGAAACGATAATGCATATATGTCGCTCCGAAATGTTGTAATACTCTTACCAATCCATATCCTAATGCTGTACCAAATATTAAAGTTATGATCAAATTTCCCAAGGATAAGCCTAATCCCTCAAACTGTATCATCTTTACTAATTGTTTATTGCTCAATCCAATGGATTGCAGCATTGCAAATTCCTTTTTTCTTGATATGATATTGGTTATTATGGTGTTGACTAAATTTATTAGACTAAACAAAATGATAAACCCACTTAATCCTACCATGACTTTATATATTAAATCAAAGGACTGTTTATCCTCTGCTAATCTTTCCCTCAGTGTACTCATCCCCAATAATGGATTCTCATCGATCAGATTAAGGAGTTGTTCCTCTACCCGCTCTCCTTCCTTTTCAAAATCATTTACAGATATACCCAATGTATCGATGGTATTGATACCAGGAAATAATTGTTCTAGCTTTTCTATTGGTAGTAAAAACCAACCAGCGTAATACATCTCATCGCTAGGTTCATCTATGGCATCAATGATCTTAAATGATTTTTCCACCTCTTTTTTCCCATCAAAATATCTAAAATCAACTTTATCTCCAATTTCAAATTTCCACCCATATATTTCCTCTGCCAACTTATTGAGCACGATAAGGATTTCATCATTTTCTATCATCTTATCATAGTCAAAGGTTCCTTCTGTCAATGTTTTATTTATTGTTTCTATATCTTCTCTGAAAAATGCTGTAAGAGAATCTCCACTATTAATTTCATCTTTATAATCGAAATTTACAGATGTTCGATGAATTTCCATAATGCTATCCACCTCTGGCATTGAATCAATCTTTTTAATTAATTCCTCATTGATTGGATTATTCAATTGAACCCCCATTCGACCTTTATCAATGGTCTGCACTGTATTATAATCAAAGGAAATAATATATTCTCCCAAGCCATACATTCCTTCTCTCGAATATTCTTCTAAAGAAGTAGATAGGATATAAGTTCCACTTGTAAGAAATAAAGCTCCCCCTATGCCAAGGGAAATTAAAGTCAAAAAAGATTTATTTCTATTTCTTCTAAGACTGATGATTGCCATAGAATAGGGAGACAATTTTCTATGTAGTTCCTCTGTTTCTTTTAATCCTTTTCCCCTATGTACCGAAAATCTTGATGCTTCTACAGGTGAAATAGAAGAGGCTATCTTTGCCGGTTTTTGAACTGATAAAATAATAGTAATCAACTCAGCAATTCCTATCATCAAGCTCAAAATAATAGTGTATTTCCAGTTCCAGCCCTCTGGAATAATCCAATATGAAATAATCCAAGAGATCAAAAGTCCTATGGGAGTCCCCTTGGAAAATAGGATGATTCCTTCTCTCCTTACGATACTTTTGATCTGTTTTTTAGAAGTCCCTATGGTTCTAAGCTGTCCAAATCTTTGAATATTTTCTAAAACCGAAATATAGAATATACTATATACAACCAATATGCTTACAAATAAAATTCCTATTGCTACTACTATTATGACTAAAATGTTTTGTTTCGACATAGTTAGTGGATGTGTAAAGAAATTGTTTGGATTTATGTTTTTTCTCTCAATCCCTACCTCATGACCGATCTTTCTTACAGTATCTAAAAGCTCCTTTTCTGACATCCTCTCTGCATTTTTAATTTTACAAGCAACAGCATAATTCACATCTTTCAATTGCTCTCCATTTTTTGAATACTCCTCGGAAAATAATATTGAATATAGACTAGAATTCTCGCTTATTTCTTCATAGAACCCACTGATAACGAACTCTTCCTCTCTGCCATCCAGAAATTTTATCTCTATAGAATCACCGATGTCCTTTACATCCGGAAACAACTCCAACATAGGCTTATCTACTACGATCTCATTTATTTTTTCTGGGTAGTTCCCCTCTGCTATTGATTTTGTCTTTATGCTCTTTGTATCCTTTTCAAAATACACAGGTTGAATCATCTTGTTCTGTATCTTAAAACTACGACCTAACTTGATCAAGGTCAAAAAATCTATTTCTTCAAAAAATTTTAATTTCTCAGTTTGCTCTTCATTCACATCCTCATAGATAACATGCTGTACCATATCCAGCTGTCTTTTAATTTTCTGTTCCCTTGCTGATTGAAATAGGGACATGACGCCAAGCAATGAAACCGATAATATAATCGTTATCAATATAAAGATATTCCTCGTTCTATTGAACTTTATGCTCCTATTAGCTATTTTTCCTATGACCTTTCGATTGTTGTTTGCTATCATAATCTCTCACCCCTATCTATTAGAAATTCTTCCATCTTCAATTCGGACTATACGATCAGCTAATTGAGCAATTTCGTTATTATGGGTAATCATAACAATAGTTTGATTAAATCGTTTACTTGTACTTTTTAATAATCCCGAAACCTCGGCACTTGTTTTACTATCTAGGTTCCCTGTAGGCTCATCTGCTAAAATAATAGATGGTTTAGTTGCTAAGGCTCTTGCTATTGCTCCTCTTTGCTGTTCTCCACCTGATAAGTAATTGGGAAATCTTCGCTTTTTCTCTTGTAAATTCAATAACTTAATTATTTCATCAATATAGGCTTCATCTATTCTTTCTCCATCTAAATCCAATGGCAGAACAATATTTTCATAAAGATTTAACATAGGTACTAGATTAAAGTTTTGAAAAACGAATCCTACATTTCTTCTTCTGAAAATAGTTAATTCATCATCAGATAATTGAGAAATATCATGTCCAGCTACAATCACCTTTCCTGAAGTAGGATTATCTAAACCACCCAACAGATTTAATAAAGTAGATTTACCTGAGCCTGAAGTTCCTACTATTGCAAGAAATTCGCCCTTTTTTACAGTCAAATTTACTCCGTCTAATGCTTTTACAATATTAGGCTCTCCTCCATAATATTTTTTCAAATCTATTCCTTCCAATATATTCATTCTACATTCCCCCTTTTCTTAATATAACTTTATCAGGTAAAACTAACAGAAATATAACAGAAAATCTTTTTTATTTAAAAAAGTAATACCAATTCTAACAAAAAAGTTAGGATTGGTATTAAAATAATCATTATAAATCATTTGGCAAAAAAACTGAAAATGTTGAACCTTCTCCTACAATAGATGCTACTTTTATGTAACCACCTTGCTTTTGAATAATCTCCCGGGATAGGTAAAGTCCTATCCCTACCCCATCTTCATCATAACTACTTTCCTCTCTGAAAAACCTTTGAAATACTTTCCCAAAGTTTTTTTCTGGAATGCCCTTCCCCTTATCTATAATATCTATATTTGTATATATTTCCCATCTATGTACTTTAACTTCTATTTTAGTATTCTCAGGAGAATATTTAATTGCATTTTCTAATACATTAAATAAAGCTTCTGCTGTCCATTTTTGATCATGTAATAAAATATAGTTCTCTGGGCAGTTTACAAGTATTTCTATACCCCTTGCTTCTGCTTTTACTGTAATACCAGAAATAGCTTTAGCAATTGTATCAAATAAATTTGATGGAATCTTCTTTAATTGAATCAATCCTGCTTCTAGTCTTGATGCTTTAATCATAGAATCTAATAGAAAATCTATTTTACTCAACTGTCCATCCATAGATTTTAATAGTCTTTCTTTCTTTTCTTTAGATATTTCATCCTTAGCTAAAATTAATTGCAGCATCTTTATATTAGTCATAGGAGTTTTTACTTGATGAGAAACATCTGAAATTAAACCTTGCAAATTTTCCCTTTCTTTCAATCCCCGTAATAAATCTTCTTGGGAAATTTCCGATAATCGCAGTATTTTTTGATTTACTTTTGAATCAAAGGTTTCATCTAAAATTTGAAGTTTACTAATCCTTTGATAATCCTTATTGATTAAATAAGTTAATGAGTCACTTAAAGTATTTATATAATCCATATATTTATTAGCAATTCTTTTCTTGCTATAATAAGAAGCTAATATGATAATAAAATAAGCAACTAATGAAAGTAGCAGTACTTTTATATTATAAAAATATAAGGCTAAAGAAACATGATATACAACCCCTATGATTATTAAGCTCGACATTCCAAACAAATCTCTATTCTTCATAGGCATCTCCTATCCATTGATAACCCATTCCATAAATTGTCTTAATATATTTTTTATCCTCAGTCTCAATTTTTGATCGAATACGACTAATCATCATAGTTAGGGCATTTTCGTCCACATATTTTTCATTTTCATCCCATAGTTTTCCCAATAATATACTTCTTGTCAGTACCATTTTGTAATTGACAACAAATAAATATAACAGATTGAACTCCCCTGTAGTCAACTCAAGATTTTCTCCTTGTAACATAGCTGTTCGTTTGCTAAAGTTTAAAACTAAATTTCCATCATCATAAATATGTTCTATATTCTTTTTGCCAGTATTCTTTAATAATACTCCTATCTTTTTTAAAAATACACTAACATGGAATGGCTTTGTAATATAATCATTCCCCCCTAATTCATATCCCTTTAGCATATCACTTTCCATATCATTTGCTGTTAAGAATATAATAGGAGTTGTTGTTTTGCTACTATACATTTTACATAAATCAAAACCATTTCCATCGGGAAGGTTTACATCTAATATAATCAAATCATAAGTGTTTTTTGAAAGGTTATCTTTAGCAGATGCTATATTATAGGAAGAGATTATTTCATACCCTTCTGTTGTTAAATGAAATGCTAGAGTTTGATTCAATAACCGATCATCCTCAACTAATAAAATTCTTTTTATTATATTCACCATCCTTATACTTTTTCTTTATATCATCCATAATAAAACTGTTTAAAAAAACATCATTTAATTCTTTCCAATCACAATTTCTATCATCTACAATACTATCTATATAAGCTTTTTGTCTGACTATTTCATCTGTAATGAAATCATGGATAACCGGAATTCGCATCCCCTGTTCTTTTTCATCACTCCTTTTTTTGATCTCTAGCAACTCTTCAATTCCATTACGCAAATCTGAAGGCATATCTATACTATTCATAAGTTCTTCAAATAATACAGGAGGTGGACAATGATATCTTTGTATGTACTTTCCTGCAAACAACGATCTTAATGCATAAAAGTACTTTTTATAATTTACCGATTTTTCTTGTAAGAACTGTTTATACGTACTATTAGCAGTGCCATAATAATGATAGGCTGCAGCTTTCACGGAAAAGTAGTTCTTAGCTCTTTCATATATCCAATTCCATTGATTTGATGTCTTATATAGAATAGGAGAATTACTCCATTCAAATAATGTTGCATTTCCCTTGTGAAACTGTTTTAGCGCTTTTTTTAAATCCCATCCATTAATGTCAAATACTTCATCAAGCTGCCAGTCTGTGAACTACTCACCACTTATAGAAGTGGGAGCTTCCGAAGAAGTTTGATAGCTAAGCTATCCTTATTCTTTTAGGCGTATCCACTTCGCCTCTATTGTATAGGATTCTTAGATCCACAACTTTACTTTTCTTTAATATATTTAGTGCTGCATTTACATCTGCATTTAATGTAGTACCTGTACTTGTTTTATATAATCCTCTTTTTATTCTTTTTCCACTAAAACCCTCTGAGGTTTTATCTCCTATTGTTGGTATTTCATCTTTATCAAAGAAACTTGCTTTAGATGTATAGCTTTCTTCTTGTTTTATATAGGTTATATTGTATAGTTTGCATAGATAGTCTAACTTATCTTTTATATTTCCTATAGGGATATTTACAAAGTTTTGATTGTTGACTTTTCCTATATTTATTTTATTTTGTATATTTTCGTTATATCCTAAGACTATTGTACCTATATCATTATTGATACAGTAATTAATTATATATCTACAGGCTTTATTTATATAGTCATTGACTTGATTATTTCTCTTTTTAGTAATTATTACTTGATATTTTGTTATTCCTTTTATTTTTTGTTTATCCTTTATACTCTGGTATTTAGCCATTTGTTTGTTATACCATTGGTTTATGGATTTAAGTTTATTTCCATCTACTATGAAAGATTTGCCTTTATTGGTTACACAGGTTGCCAGATTATTTATTCCTAAATCTATTGAAAGTGCATTTTGCTTATTTAATTCCCTTTGCTCTTCTTCTACCTTATAGGTATATTGAATTTCAAAGTACCTTCCAGATAGTTTAGGTACTATTCTAATCTCTTTTATTGCTTTATCTTTTAATATTGGTGGTATTGTTATTATGACAGGCTTGTGATTCCTTTTGTATGTATTGGAATAGGGAAGTATTAGTTTATTATTATTAAGTCTAACAAATCCAATTATTAGTGTGAAAAATTCTTCTTTTTTAAGATATTTAGGAATGTTTACTTTAGAATTATATTTACCTAGTTTCTTTAGTTTGAGAAATTCAAAAAATGATTTAAATGTTCCATCTACTTCTTTTAGTATTTGCTGACTCATATTGCTATTTAGTATTTTGTAATTCTCATTATTTTTACATAGTAGATTATTCTTACCATAACTAAGATATTCACCTGTTTCAAAGAAATATTGTCTAATATTGTATAGGGCTACATTATATAGATTTTTAGCAGTATGAGATAGTTCTCTTAAGATTAGATATTCTTCTTTGGTAAGGTTTTTAACTTGTTGCTTTACTGTTAAATACACTGTTTTCACCTCCATTCTATGAATATATTTTATCACAGAACAGAAGTTTGTTCAATGTGTTTATTGCCAATTATTGCAATTCATCACCCACTTATAGAAGTGGATGTATTCTTACTAGCCTTTTTGATAAAATATCCTGAAACTTTCAAGTAAACACACCATATCAATGTTCCTTAAGGATACGAAAAAGATGCCATAAGTATCTAGTACTCCCTTGGTGGAAAATATGTTTCTAAATTGATACATTTAGACAGAATTTATCTTGATGATTTGATACTTACTTTTTACCAATACATTCAATACCTTTACTATCAAAATTATGAGCAGCAAAACCCTCAAATACTTATTTTATTTGAAGGATTTGTTCTTTATAATTTAAAATATTATCTTCACGCGTGATCTTTACTACCATTGCATAATCTTTTATCAAATTTCTATATTCGATTTCATCAGTAGTTAATATTTCTTTGAAACAAAGGCAATAATCAGGATTATATCTATCTCTAACATCATTTACAATACAATTGCAATCTTTAAAACCTCTCTCACAACTAAAATAATTATTAATGACTATACAGCTTCTCTTTGGTAAAAAATTGGGCGGCAGTATAATTAGCTGTTCTATTCCTTCTAATGATGTTCCATACATGAAATATTTTGGCATTGTTCTCATTCCTTTCTTTCTGTTTTAGGGTATAAAAAAACCGCCACAAAAGTGACGGTAATAAACAACAATTATTTGATTAATTCTTTACCACCCATATACATTTGCAATGGTTTCGGTATTGATATGATACCATCTTCTTTCAAATTGTTTTCTAAAAATGATATCAGCATTCTTGGAGGTGCTACGACTGTATTGTTAAGAGTATGTGGGACGTAATTTTCTTTATTTTTTCCCTTTATCCGGATAGAAAGACGTCTTGCCTGTGCATCTCCTAAGTTAGAACAGCTACCAACTTCAAAATATTTTTTCTGTCTCGGCGACCATGCTTCTATATCTATACTTTTCACTTTCAAATCTGCCAAATCACCCGAACAACACTCCAAAGTACGTACAGGTATATCTAAAGTGCGGAAAAACTCAACCGTATATTTATATAGTTTCTCGAACCATTCTGCACTATCTTCCGGTTTGCATACCACAATCATTTCCTGCTTTTCAAATTGATGAATTCGGTATACACCACGTTCTTCAATGCCATGAGCACCAACCTCTTTACGAAAACAAGGAGAATAACTCGTTAGTGTTTGAGGAAGTTTTTCTTCATCAATAATTGTATCAATAAACTTACCAATCATAGAATGTTCGCTTGTGCCTATAAGATATAAATCTTCGCCTTCTATCTTATACATCATATTTTCCATTTCTGAGAAGCTCATAACACCGTCTACAACATTACCCCTGATCATAAATGGGGGTATATAATAGGTAAATCCTCTGTCAATCATGAAGTCCCGTGCATAGGATAGGATTGCAGAATGCAAACGTGCTATATCACCGCAAAGATAATAAAAACCGCTTCCACTTGTCTTTCTTGCACTGTCCAGATCAATACCCTTTAATTTTCCCATAATATCAACATGATATGGTATCTCAAAATCTGGTACAGCAGGCTCTCCAAATCGTTCAATTTCAACATTCTCGCTATCATCCTTACCGATTGGTACAGTGGGGTCTATAATATTGGGGATAACCAGCATCCTTCTGAGAATCTGAACTTCAAGATCATCAATTTCCCTCTCCAATTCTGCGAGTTCATCTGCCATAACAGTTATATCTGCTTTCGCTAATTCAGCTTCATCCTTTTTTCCTTTTGACATTAATACGCCAATTTCTTTACTAATTGAATTTCTTCTACTTCTGAGATAATCACGTCTTGATTTTGCTTCCCGATTTTGAGTATCTAAAGTAATAATTTCATCTACAAGTGTGATTTTTTCATTCTGAAATTTTTTTCTGATATTTTCTTTTACAATGTCAGTGTTTTCACGCAATAACTTAATATCTAACATTATTTTCCTCCTCATATATTTTCTTTTCATAGAGATAACAGTATGAGTTTAGAAAAATAAAAGCCTTCCAAACCCATACAAATTATATGGGACGGAAAGCATCCGCGGTACCACCCAAATTGTCAGATAAAACTGACCACTCTAAAGTGCTGTAAAGGGCACACCCTTCGACTCGTCGCCGATAGCTCTAAAAATGGAATAGTTTAGCCTCTCACCGGTTCGCACCAACCACCGGCTCTCTGGGAGATTTATAAACCTTAGTTTTTATCATCGCTATTAAGCATATTATATGCATATATAAATAAATTTACAAGAAGAATTATTAATTCTGTGGTAAATTATAAAATTTCACCTATTGTACTTAACAGAGTAGGCTGTTTCACCCATGCAAGAAGATACTATACAGATGCTCTGAAAATACTACCAAAAGAGGCTGAAATAAAATCAACCCATGCCCATAAAGCAATACTATATTTTAGAGAATTGATTATATTTTACTATAATCATATGCGATTGTCCAAAACGGTTAGGGAGCTAAATAGTAATTGCATCTAAAAAAATATACAAATGCAAAAATATTCTATTAACTTTGATGAAATTTTGGTAATTAATCATACTCGCAAATTTTGTACTTATATATTACTTACAATAAAATTACCTTCAATTATTACTTTACCTGTACCCCCAATTTGTATTTCAATATCTTCACCAACTCTACAAGCATATACATTAATCGCACATGGAATTTTTATTATATATCCCTGCTCAGCATTTATTGATATACTTTTTCTGTCAATATAATGGTTACTTAACAAATACGCACCTAATGCTGCATTTCCAATTCCACATGCTGCATCCTCAATTCCTTCTCTTGGACATATGTTTCTTGTATGTATATCAAATGTATCATCTTTAGTTTCAAAACAAAATGCTTGTATTTCCCTTACGCCAATAGACTCACATAGACTTTTTAGTTGATTTATATTCCTTTTAACTTTCATTAATCCATTGAAAGATTTTATAGGTACAACCAAGTGGCCTAATCCAGTGTTAATACATTGTATTGGTAAATTACTCATTATGTCATTTTCACTAATTCCTAAAGCTTTAGCTATTTTATTCTTTTCCTCAATTATTAGCCCAAACTTTGGTTTTTGTTGTTTCAATTTAACAAAAATATCTCTACCATTCTTCTCAACAGTAACTTCTTTTATTCCATCTTTTGTCTTAACTAAATATTTATCTTTCATTATAGGATTTATTTTCTCTTCTTTTACAAGTGCGACAAATGCAGCAACTGTAGGATGACCTGCAATTGAAACTTCATTTTCTGGAGTAAAATATCTAATATCAAAATCTATTCCTTGTTCTTTACTTTCATCAATATATACTGTTTCAACTAAATTAAGTTGACGAGCAATTTTCTGCATAATATAATCATCTAAGTCACCTTTATTAATAAAGACAGCTGCAGCATTTCCGCCTTGTCCATTATATGTGAAACTATTTATAACACAAAACTTTCTAATTATATCCATATTATATCTACTCCTCCATCTAGGCTTAATAAATTAATATCTTATAAATTTAAATCCTTTTCATATAAAAATATAATCATATAACTTATATTGCAAAGATTTTTAATAAAAACCCTAAAAACATTTGCACTTACTAAAATCACATCTAAGCAATAACTCTATATTTAAATAAAAATGCTAAAAATAGTAGTTTTTAATCTGATCAAGATACTGAATTTAATATGAATTTTGATATTAATCTTTTATAAAAAACGTGGCAAATATGTAATTTTCCATATCTAAGCCACGTTTTTATCCTATTTCAATTTTTACACGAATCATTTCCGTACCTTTATAAAGGTAAAGGGATCCTAATGCCATAAGGTTGTTATAAAATTGTAAGTCAATACAGTTGCTAGAGTATTATACAGTGGAAATTCACATGGAAATCATATAGCCCTAAAATCTTTCATTTTTTCTCCAAGGATATAGTGTGAAAACCACATCAAATTCTGCTTCATAATAGACACATTAATTCCTGGCTGGTCAGAACTATGTCCCATTCCTTTAAATATAACTAATTCTGTATCAACTTCCATATCCCTTAGCCCTTGATATAGCTCATATGCATTTGGGGTTGGAACTCTTGCATCCTTTTCTCCATGTTGGATCAATGTAGGCGTACAGGCTGATTTAATATATGTCATCGGTGATGTTTTAGTATATATCTCTGGATCATTCCATGGATTATCTCCTAAATACGTCCTAATAAAATGATGCATATCTGTATTCACATAATTGGTAATCCAATTAGTAATTCCACCTCCAACTGAAATAGCTTTAAATCTACTACTAAATGTAGAACAGAATGCTGATATATATCCCCCGTAACTCCATCCCATAACCCCTACCCTATCTTTATCTGCAATCCCCTTGTCAACTAGTATATCCACGCCAGATATAACATCATCGTAGTCACCAATTCCTAGTTTTCTATAGTTTGCTTTGAAGAATTCATTACCATATCCTGTACTTCCTCTGTAGTTTGGTTCTAAAACTATAAAACCCTTCTCAATAAACTGCTCAATAGGATACTTTTCGAAACAGACTGAAGGTATTGGGAAAGATGCCCCATCTGGACCACCATGGATGATTACCAATAAAGGATATTTTTTATTTGAATCAAATCCTATTGGAGTTGATAAAACTCCCTCTATTTCAAGACCATCACTACTTTTCCATGAGATTATTTCTCTATTACTTTTAAGCTTTCCCTTAAAAATGCTATTCTCATTTGTTATTTTTTTATCGTCTAAGTAGACTTCAAAGGTTTCTTTTGATGTAGCCTTATTATAGGATATATGATTTCCATCCTCCGTTATAGACACATCTATTATGCAGCAATCTATTTTTTCGTCTAGCATCTCCACCTTGCCGTCCTCCGATAGTAACCCAATAAGATAATTTGTTTTATCCTGCCATCTAATTAAAATTCCTTTAGCTGTCCATCGTATTGGAATAACCGTACTATCAAAATCTGTTAAAGGCTGAATTCGCTCTCTACTATTAATATCATATATCTCTAGTGTACGATCTTTTATATGTGTCTTATAGTAATCCTTTTCCCCTATGCTTGCTGTATAACATATTTTGGTACCATCAGGAGAAAAGCAAACACTCCCCCGCAATAACTTATTTCTATTAATCTTATGTAATTCTCCAGCTTTAATATCTAGTATGTATAGCTCTCCATTCTGAAGAATATCGTCTATATGTGGGCTTGGTGTAGCTATAAACACGACCCTTTCCCCATCATTTGAAATATCAAATTCATGGATATGAAAATCCTTATCATCAATTAGTTGATAAACAACGCTATTTTCGTGTTCATATTTATCATTTTGTATCACTTTTTCTATTTCAATGTAATACAAACAATTATTCTGGTATTCCTTACCTATATGATGGAAATCTCCATATAGTTCCTTACGTTTCTTTATCATCTCAGATTCTTTTGACTGTGCAACATAATAAAAACCCTTGCCAGTAGGCTCCCATTTGAATTTACTGACCCCTTCTTTCTCATCAGTAATTTGAACTCCACTATAACCATCTATTGACTTAACAAATATCTGATTTTTCTTATTATCCCCGTCACCAACTGGGCTAAGATATGCGATATATCTAGAATTTGGAGACCATAATGGGTATGTACTATCTATATCCCTAGTTGTTAATGGGTAACACTGCCCCTTATCTTTTTCATATATCCATACATGATTTCTATATTTATTGTCTTCCCAGTTAGCTGTCTTCTTGACAAATGCTACGTTTCTGCCATCATCACTTATGTTTGTACCTGATAAGGCTGGTAATGAAATAATTTCTTCTATACTTAGATATGTTTTTTCATTCATTTCCATTAATAACCCCCCTCGTAACTATAATCAAATAAGCATAATCAAAAAATTAATTTATCATTCGATACTAATTAAGTTTTTTCTTCTTTTAACTTGCCGCCTAATAAGAAAAATATCAAATACTTAACAAGGTAAATTATAGCATTACTGGAATTTTCCGTCAATTGCCTAACTAAATATCTTTTTTCTTTCACTAAAAGGACTGTCGAATCTGATAGGTCACTACATCATTTGCTTGTTCTTCGCCTGTGATATCAAAGTACATTCCCTTGGATAAGAAGAGTTCTCCTTGTACGATTTGCAATGCAATCGGCAATAGATTTCCTTTATTTAAGTGCCCAGTATTCGAAATTGGAATTTAGGAATATTTTTATTCTTTATAATACTTTCAGTTTAGAATTACTAACATTTTACTAATTCATAATATGCATATTTAAGAATATATTAGATAGTTTCAAGGTTAGCCATTGGTCTTTGTCCTTTGGTATCTTTAGTCAATTATTTTTTATTTTTAATTTACAGCAGAATTATATAAAACAAAAACCACCAATTAAGAGAGTATGTCTTCCAATTGGTGGTTCAACGGTTTTGTTAACAATATAATCTTTGTTTATTTCGATCTATATATCATTATTAATTGAATTTAGTTTATTACAATATTCATCCATCGCTTCAGCAACTATCTTTGCATCTGCTATGGCTTGAACTACTGTCTTTGAACCAGTAACTACATCACCTGATGCAAATACACCTTCCCTTGTTGTCTGACCCTTATGTGTTACTAATAACCCGTTAGCAGTCATAAATCCAGCATTATTTACAACAATAACATTTTTCGGAGCTTGACTTATTGCAATTATAATGGATTCACATTCATATAGAGCTTCTGAACCTTCCTTATCAATAATCTTAGATTCTCCTTTTTCGTTAACTACCTTTTCAGTTTCTCTAAGAATTAAACCTTCATCAACAATTTCTAATGGTGCTTTATATAATTCAAACTTAATTCCTTCCTCCTTAGCTTCTTCTATCTCGTGTTTCGTCGCAGCCATATCTTCAAAGCCCTTTCTGTATACAATTGTTACATCATCAGCCCCATGCCTTTTAGCTGTACGTGCTGAGTCCATTGCAGTATTACCAGCACCAATAACTACAACCTTCTTGCCTAAATTATATACTGAAGGTGATTTTAGGTAATCTATGGCATAATGTGCATTGCCAAAACTTTCACCTTTAATATTTAATTTTCTTGGGTTCCATACACCGGTTCCAATGAAAATAGCTTTATAACCATCTTCAAATAATTTATCTATGGTCAATACTGGACCAATTAGTGTACTTGGTCTTATTTTTACTCCTAATTGTATTAATAACTCTTGAATCCGATCTAAGATATTCTTTGGCAATCTAAATTCGGGAATTCCATATCTTAAAACCCCACCTATTTTTTCATTTTTCTCAAATATTGTTACTTTATATCCTTTTTGAGCTAAAATAAAGGCTATAGTAATACCTGCCGGACCTGAACCAACGATTGCTATTCTATCTTTTAACTTTTTTTCAGGCTCAAAACTTAAGTTTTTAAGATATTCTTCAGATATATAATTTTCTATTTCATAAAATTCTATAGGTTCACCTTTTATTCCTTTTATACAATTTCCTTTACATTGATTTTCATGTGGACATATTATAGAACAGATGGCAGATAATGGGTTGTTTTTGAACAATATCTCACCAGCCTTATGAACTTCTCCTTCTCTATATAATTTAATTACTTCGGGAATTTCAGTATTTATGGGGCATTTCATTTGACATTTTGCATTTTTGCATAATAGACATCTATTTGCCTCCGATAATATAAATTCTGAATCTTTATTCATATATAATCACCCTTTTATACAAAATTGTTTAAATGCTATCAAAAAATTAACCAAAGATTATGCTTTATCTCTCCCATAATACACTAAGTAAATTAATTTTTCAATATGGAGATTATAAACTGTTAATACTGATATTATTCCATGTAGTTTTGGTTAATAAATCTTCAAAGGATAGTAATTATTGTCATAATCACAATTAGACTTTTACTTATATTTAGATAAACAAACAAAACCTATATCGCAGTCAATATTTCTTAATATATTGCAAACAAAGTAAAATCCACAAGTAGAATAAGGAGCCTTGCTTTTTCATATTCGTATAGGTATACCACTTTTTGCAAGGGGATAGAATGTATTCTCTATCTTTACGTTGATTTAGGAAAAACTGCTCTTTTTCATTATTATTAAAATCAAATCTCCAACATCAAGTAAAAAACATATATTAACCACATCTTTAGAACTTCCTCCAACTGCTTGACCTTCAAAATGTTTTCCTAATTGAATCTTAGTTGGTTTTTATCCAATATAGCTGATAGCTCCATCAATCATATTTTTTTCATTATAGTTTTTTGCTACTTTCATAGAACCTTTCTCACTATTACTAAATGCAACTTCAAACATAATTCCACCACCTAGCATATATAATATAATTTTTATTTTATTGTAGTGGAAACCATAATATCTCTTTTTGTAGTTTTTCAATCTCCCCACCTTGTTTTATGGGGAAAGTAACATTACAAAGTCCTAATTTAGTGTAACCTATCTAGATCCAACCTAAGTCCAACAAGTTATTTATCTAGTATACTCATTTTACTGTACATAGTAACCCTTTAAACATATTTAACTCTATAAAAACCATTAACTTACAGTTACTTGTAAGTTAATGGTTTTTATTTGTATCATTTATTTTATTTAATATTTTCTAATATATTTTCTAATTTCTCAATGGTGATATGACTTTTTGGATTAAATTTTTCATTTTCTAGTTCTAAATAACCCATATTTACTATTTTTTGTACACTATCTTTTGCCCATATACTAATATCTTTTCCATCACTATATGAAAGTTGTTGTTTTTCTGCTGGTTCCATGTTTAAATAAGACACAAATCTATCCAGTACAACAGCCAATTCTTCTCTTGTTAATAAATCAGAGGGCGCAAAAACATTGGATGATTTTCCTACTATTATATTGTTTTTTACTGCCCAACGACTAGCCTCTTCATAATAAGTGAAGAAAAAAACATCTTTAGGTGTTTCTTTTGCATATTCTAAAGGTTGATTGTTTTCAAGAGACATTGTATATAATAAATGAGCCAATTTTCCTCGTGAAATATATAAACTTTTATCATCATTAGCTTGCAATTTGCCTGTATTATTTTCAATGTAATGAACTGCTGTATCTATACCTTTTATATAGTCATCATAAGTTTGTTCTTTTATAATATCAGGTTTAATAGGCTCAATACCATAAGGAATGCCACTGTCAAACAAACTATCAATTTCTATATATTTTGTAGAGTGACCCACTTGTATGTTTAAGTGAGGCAATTCAAATTGATCCACTGCACCATAATGGTCAACACTTCCACCACTATACGTTCCCACTAAAATACCACCCATTTCTTTTATCATCATGACATTTATTGTAGCGGAAGAAAATGTATTTTCACCAATAAGACCTACTATTTGTATATCATTATTTTTCTGATATTCAGTTAATACATATAATAAAGGCATAATCACCCCATCAGATCCACCTGTATTATTTCTTAAATCAATAACAACGGTTTCATATTCATTGCTTTCTAAATCTTTTTGAACATTTAAACTAAATGTTTCCATGGGCAAGTTTTTATCTTCTTTACAAGCATTGTATTGAATATAATAAACATTTCCATCTAATGGCATAGAAAAATAAATTTTAGATTTATCCTTAGTTGTTTTTGGTTGTTGGCTACGCTTTTCGGCTAAATATACCACATCTACCGTATCCGCTGAAGTCTCTACAGCATGAAGAGAAATTGTTTTTTCCTGATTTTCTTTCTTTACTGTTATTTCTAATTCATCATCTTTTATAATACCTACATAATCAAGAATTTCTTTGACATTAATAATTTGCCTTAATTGTCTTTGAAGCCACACATCATTATCATGGCTGATAATAGATGCCATTTTATTTTTTACAGTTTTCATATCATATCCATTTAAAGCCACAATTTCCCATCCAAGGTATTCTTCATATTCTGTTCCAATAACATCAAGCACCCATGTTTCAATATGTCTGATGCTAAAAGGATAAATATTTACATCTTTCAAAGCAGGACCTGTATTCACATTTGTATGGGAATCATTAACCATAGCCACTAAGCTTTGTAAATCAAGGGCATACTCCACATTTGACTTCTCATTTATATTCTTTTTAATCTCAGCTTTTCTCTTTATAAATTCTTTTTCTGATGTGCTATAAAATATATTTGGATGACTTTCTTTTAATGTTTCATACAAAAAGTCTAGATTTTTTTCCCTTTCTGTAATTTCACTGGCATGAACCACTGTAAAAGCACATAATAAAACGGTTAAAATTATAATCATCAGTTTCTTCATTTTTATCTCTCCTTAAATTAAGTATTAAATTATTTTTATTATATATATACAATGATATGAAATATGAAAAATGTCTAAAATTGTATTTAACTATTCTTACTTTATTAAACTATTATTGGACCTATTTCAATATAGTAGATACATTTTCTCGAACAATTTTATGCAACCCTCTTAGACTTATCTTCCCATTCTTGAGGAGTAAGATAACCTAGTGAGCTATGTATTCTTTCTCTGTTATACCATGACTCTCTATATTCAAATATTGCTAGTCTTATCAGGATCATTTATAAAGTCTAATCCATTATCTATTTGTACTCATTTGCCTGGATAAGTAACTGAAGGTTACCATCATATTTTCTTCGTCAACGCCACACTTGTTGGCGACTAGTATGATATCTTATAGCCACATTTACATTGTTATCATATTTAATTGCATATTTAACTACTCTTTGACGAAATCTCATCTCTTCTGTTATATTTGTTTTCATAAGACTTGAACGCTTTTTGTTTGTTCATAATTTCCCTCCTCTACCTGATAGAGAATTGTATGATAAGTATTAACCCGAGTATAGGGTAACTTTATATTCAATTATGATTTCTGAAGCTTCGATATGCAAATGGTAATAATACTATGCTCGATATAATAGCAAAAGCAAGAATAATTTCATAAGGCTGTACCATTAATCCAAATAAATTTATAGAAAATACATCTAAAATATTACCAATAGAAAACATATTTACAGGAATAAGATTGAATAAATGATATATCCACAGTATGTCTTCAGATAAGGTCACAAACATAGGAAGGATAGTGATTATTGTCATAATCACAATGACCATAAATGGAGACTTTAGCTTTGCGGATAATAGCATCGTCAATGTTACAGATAATATATTTCCAAATAAAATTAAAACAAAGTATAATAATGCAACCTGCCCCATTGTAAATGGGTGTATTGATAGTGGTAAAAAAAATTGAATTGGAGAATTACCACCTTCCCATCCGAAAAATGCCATCGTTGTGACATAAGATACCACTGTAAGTACAATGCTCAATAAAATTGAAAAGGATATTCCTGTAAATAGTTTTGCATATATAACTTTATTTTTACCATATTTAGATGACAAAATCAGGCTATCCATTTTATCAGTATACTCCCCTGCAAATAATGGTGATATACAAATGGAACAGATAAAGCATATTAAAATAGCAGTCACAAACATCTGTGAAAAAAATCTTGTATATCCTCCTGTATATGAGTAAATAAACGGAGTTTTTACTTGTTTACTTAGCCTCACAGAAGCTGGTTTTTCTGTGGAGCTCATTGTTGTTTCTTCTATGCTTCTTTCAACCATATCTTGTCGTATACTGTAGAAATTATTAACATTCTCTTCGCTAAGTAATTCTATTTCTTTCCTGTCATTTATATTATATGCTTTTCTAATCATATAGTAAATTTCATAATATGGTCGAGCATACTGCTGATATTCTTGCGTGTCCGTATACTTACCATCAGTAGGTGGAATTTGAGTATAGGCTTCTATTGTTTCTGAAAGTATGTCACTGCCTATTACTCTGCCTGACATACTTCTTATATATTCCCTGTCTTTCTTCATACCATCATAAGTGCTTTCTGATATTTCACCTTTTATGTAATCATTTCCCATTAATGGACCAATACAGCTAAATACTGTGATGAAAACAGCAAACAACAATGTAATAATAGTACGACGTTTCCATAAAATTTTCCTGTATTCAAACCCAACTAATTCACAAATACTATTCATTCTTGTTTACCCCCTCATTAAAATAATACAAGTATAAATCTTCCAATGTGGCTGATACAACAACTGCAGTTTCACAAGGGTTTTTTTCTGCTACTAGACGTAAAAAGGTTTTATCTGATTCTTCCCGTATATTTATTATCGGATAATTAGCTATTAGATTAGCAGCAGTTTTACTGTCTACTGAACATTCAAACACTTTTCCTTCTATTACACTAATAATTTTTTCAAGGCTACCCTCACGTATAATTTGCCCATCTTTTATCATTAGAATTGTAGAGGCGATATACTCAACATCTGAAACAATATGAGTAGACAGTAACACAATTTTGTCTTTACCTAATCTAGAAATTAAATTTCGAAAACGTACACGCTCCTTTGGATCAAGTCCTGCAGTTGGCTCATCTAAAATCAAAATCTTAGGATTATTTAGCATTGCTTGTGCAATACCTAAACGTCGTTTCATTCCACCAGAAAATGTTTTGATTTTCTTTTTTGCTACATCGGAAAGAGCCACAAGCTCTAAAAGTTCATTTGCCTTTTCCTTCGCTCGTTCCTTCGTAAGCCCCTTTAAGCTTGCCATATAAAGCAAAAAATCATAGGCCGTAAATTCTGGATAGTACCCAAAATCCTGTGGCAAATAACCTAACGAATCTCTATATTCTTCTTCACTTACATCAATTCCATTGAATTTTACTTCTCCACTTGTGGGTTTTAAGACTCCACATAGCATTTGCATTAGTGTTGTCTTTCCTGCGCCATTTGGCCCTAATAATCCATAAACACCTTTTTCCAGCGTTAATGAAATCCGATCAATAGCAATTTTATTCTTATATTGCTTTGTTAAACGGTCAATGATGAGTTCCACTGTAATCCCTCCATTTTCTTAATTAGTTTCACAACCTCTTTATAACTCAATACAGTTAAAATAATAAATGACATAAGCCAGAATGACCAATATCTTTCTGTATAAATATCATTGATTTGTATTGTAAACAAAGCATTTAATAGACTAACGAAAGCTGTAACAATACCACAAATATAAGTTATTTCCCTGCTTTTTAAACGATTGATAGCAAATAGTGAACCGTAGCAATTTAATAAATATGGTGTTATTAAATATAACCCCAATCGAAAAAATCCAAAATCGGTTTGTCCCATGAATAAAAGTAAAATACTAATTAAAACAGCAAAATTAGCTATTCCCAATATTCCCAAACGAATAAGGCTAACCTCTAAAAAGTTGTGCTTACAACTTATCTCAAGTTCATCCATATTGTATGTGGTACTTCTAAGAATTTCAGCTATACTTGCAAGAGAAATAAAGGGAAAAATAGACGATACAACCCAGACAATAGAAGTAGATACTTCATAATAATATATTCCAATAAGTGTACCTATAAATAATAATAAGGACAAAACCCAAACCCGTTTCCTAATATATCCTGCCTGTGATTTAATAAAATCAAACCGACTTGCCTTAGGATAATCAAATTGACTTAAAAAAATACTTTTTCTTATAGGTGCTGGAGCTTCAAAGGCTGATTTTAATTTTCTTTTTAAATTATTTCTCATGAAAAATCCTCCTCTCTCAAAACAGTTTTTAACTTGCCAAATGCTTTATTTAACTTACGATAAACTGAAAACCTAGAAATGTCCATAATATTTGCTATTTCACCTATGCCAAGCTGGCTTGCAAAACGAAGTAAAAGCAGCTCTTGCAAATCATTTGGCAATGTGTGTACTGCCTGTCTTATAGCAAAGCTTGTTTCAAAAGTAGAAATATCATCATTAGCTAATACTTCTTCATCAAGATCTTGTTCTTTTTTATTATTTCTGTAAAAATCAATACATAGATTTTTGGCTATTGTATAGAGATAAGCAAGAGGTTTTCCTCTATTTATATACGATGTTTGACTGAAATATTTCAAGAAAGTTTCTTGCGTCAAATCTTCTGCTATCTCTTTATTATTTACTTTAAAATAACAATATCGGTATACTTTATCATATTGGTCTTGTAAGCTTACAGACATAAGAAACCTCCTTTCACTATGTATAACGTATAATAGTAGATAAATGTGCGATTAATTTTAAAAAATACAAGCACAAGAAATATCTTGTGCTTAAGTCGTTCATAACTTATTTTTAGTTATATAAATTAGAATTTATTGTGTTTCTATTATACACATTAGATTCACAATAAACTGGAATTTTATCGTCTAAGTTTACTACAACAAAAAAGCAAATACTCTTTAACAGATATCTCCTTGTTGTATATGATTCCTAATATGACAAATAAAATCTGGACTATTGATAAATAACAGTCCTTAAAGTCGAAAGTAAAATAGAATGTTCTTTTTTAGGGAAGTATATAGGGGCTCTATCGATGCATTTGTTATCCTCTGAGATAAAAATGAATCCAAACTATAATTATTAACTTTAGCTACTGGTCCCGTAATTATACACAGAAACTTATTCTGTTTATATGCATGTTTTCTTTATCACTTAGGTAGTTGAGTTTTCACAAAATCATGATGAGTTGTTCTAATCACTTAAATTTGGTATCCTGCCCTTAGTTATTGGAATCCAAAGTTCACTTTTATAATCAGATTTTGATGTGTCTGGACTTTCATTCCACAATATTTCTGGTCCCCCTGTTGACTCATAACCAGATGTAGGGAACCATTCAGAAAAAATTCTTGCCCATGTATCCTGTAAGGTTTTAGGAAATTCCCCTACTATTGTAAATACTGCCCAGGTACAAGCATCAACAGATAATATTTCCCATCGTTCCGGCACCACCTTTGTAGTAGCAACTCCAATATATTGGTCAAGGTAATCGCCTTCGACCAAGGAAGTACGTTCAGGTAGCCTTTCCGTGTTCGCTGATACACACAAAATTCCCATTGGCTCAACATTGGAAAGTTGCTTAAGTTCTGTAAAATCATCCATTGTCAGACTTGACCACATAGAATCCATATGCGGGTTCTTGCCCTCGTAAATCAAAGGTATTCGCTTTTTTATCCCGGCGATGAAAAAGGCTTCTTTTTCTATAATTCGATAGTTCATTTCGTTCCCTCCTTGAATTGTTATATAGAAGGTCATTGGCGGAAATGCTTTCAAGATAACATTACTTTTTCTCGCCTGGGATGGTGATACACCATGCATGTTTTGAAATGCTTTAGCAAAAGCGTCCGGCGAATTATACCCCATCCGTAATGCAATGTCGATAATTTTTTCTTCACTATTTTTTAAGATAGTCACAGCCAAAGCTAATCGTCTGCGACGAATATATTCGCTTAAAGACATTCCAGCGAGAAAAGAAAACATTCGCCTAAAGTGATACTCTGAGCAATAGGCAATCTGAGACAACTCCTGACCATCAATTTCTCCCATAAGATTTTCTTCTATATACTGCATAGCCTTATTTAGTTGAGCAAACGTATTCACTTCTATGACCTCCCTTCAAGAAAATAATAGCAAACTTGGTTTGTAATTACCCGTCAATTTAGGTGCAAGTATTAACTTGTAGTCTTTTTAACTATATATTACCTATCACAGGTAGGATGGAGTTCCACACGCATCGGTAAGTGTTTCCACAAATAAGAATCCAGTGTTGAATTTGGCGACCAAAGGTGCGATCATGTCTAGAATTGCTTGGATATGCATATCTTCCTGCTAAGCTTTCAAATATCTTATAAGTCATATGCCTAACCGCAAATTTATTTAATTGTTTTTTGGCTTATATGAAAACGAAGGCACTAAGATTTTTCATCTTGATGCCTTTAAATTTTCTTTATTGATTTTTTTGGATGATAAAGAGTAGGCTGATTAGCTACCTGCTAACCACAGCAACCTATTATCCTCAAATTCAACTGCCAATTCTCCTTTATCATGTAAATATGACAAATAAGAACGTACAGTACTACCTACAAGTGCATATTGGATAAAATCCATTGTTAATTGAAAACTATCAAAGATATTCTTTAATATTTCTTCAAAGCATTTGGGTTCTTTACATGTTTTTTTAATCAATTCTATTATTTCAAACACTTTATTCCTATTAATGTCCACGAGATCCTTTATATTTTCTGTCGGCTCCGAATGTGCGGGGATAAATAATTTTCCTTGCAACTTTTCTACTTTAGCTAATGTTTCTAAATATTCTCTTACATCATATAAAAAAGAAACATGATATTTTTCAATAATATTAGAACTGGTTAGACAATCTGCGAGAAACCACACATCATCAGCAGTTTTTAATCCGACCATAGAAAAACTGTGGCCATCTAAGCGAATCATCTCTAACCCCACTGGTAACACTTCTTCTGTCAGTTCTGAATTTGTACTTGCTTGCGCCATTAAAAATTTATTTCTTAATTCCTTACAGGGATATCCCCCGTATAGAAAAGAAGGTTCTAAAACGGGATTTTGAATGAATGAATTCTCAATTCCTACTGAATATGCAGGACATTCTAAACGCTGTTGTAATAAACTATTTCCACCAATATGATCAGCATGTGAATGTGTATTGATAATCATTGATAATTTCCAATTCTGTGCTTTAAGAATTTTTTGTACTTTCTTCCCTGCATCTTTATCGTTACCACTATCAATTAGGCATACATCACTTTCATTTATTCTATATATCCCTATTTTGGCTGGGCAATTGATATAATATGTCTTTTCTCCTACTTGTATTAATTCGTACATTGCTCTCCCTCCCGTGTATTTTATAAATGTCTGGGAATGACCATTTTCATTTTCCTCTTGTTCAAAGCTCAATTTTATCATTTTTCAATGCTTTTATTTCTGTATTAGTAATAAGATAGTATCATACTTTTACAAAGGCAGCTTGGGATTCAGATTCCATAATGAATTATATATTTTCCATTTTCTTTTGCTTGCTTAGCTAAAACAATCAAAGAGGCATATTCCTCTTTATTGTAAGATGACAGTGTACTGATAAATACTCCCATTGATTTAGGCGGTATTAGGGTAATACCACAATATGCAAGACCTTTCCCTTCTCTTTGCAAGGTATGCCAATAACAATCTAGGCCTTGCAAATCCATCATAATTGGTTCAATGAAATCGTCATGAATCGCAATGCAATTATATTTTTGGGGTTCATAAGTATCAAATCGTTCTTTAATCGATGGTTCCTTGTACATAATTCCAAACTCATGCTTCGCCACTATCATTACACCTCCAAATCAGAATTTACCAACTCTAAATTATGCTCATTATCAGGACCATATTGCTTTTATAACAATAAAAATCACAAGAAACCATATTAGTACAATTGGTAAGGCAAAATACCAATTCTTAGGTTTACCTTCTATCCACAATTCTTCTGCATCAATGCGACATTCTTCAAATATATTAGGCGGAATCAATCGTACTGTCAGAGCAATAAGGCCCGGCAATATAATTATATCATCTAAATAACCTAACACCGGTATAAAATCTGGAATAAGATCAATTGGAGATAAAGCATATATAATTGTCAATCCAGCAAATATTTTTGCTATGATTGGAGTTTCTTTTTTTCTTAACGCTATGAAAACAGCCGGAATATCTACTTTTAATTGGTTAGCTCTTTCTTTAAGATTCTTCAATATATACCATCCTCCCAGATTACATCAATAATCTAAACTTCAAATTGAATTTTATCTATTATTATAGTAAATTATAATAATATGTCCAATACCAAAAGTATTGATGTCACCATCATAAAGATCTTCCTTATATTATACCACTTTCCATAGGTTTCTTCGATGATGCCAGCTACAATTCAACAATATCTCAATTCTCCATATTATCAATATGATATCATTCATTATACTCCAATAAGTTGAATATTCACCAGCCAATTTTTCAGATTTCTTGGATAATCTTTGACTGATTCATATATTTATGCCCTATAAGCAATATTACGACTTCTATAAGTTACCTGTCGATCTCTCAAGTATCCTACTTTATATTGTTCTAAGACAATACTATATTTATTATACTCTTATATTCTTCATCAAAAGCTTCCGCCAAAGCTCCTAATTTTGTATTTTCTCCGATTAAGGTTAGCATTTTATTTTACAGTGTTCCTATCTTCCACACTCCATTTCTTTTTACAAGCTATCAACACCAGTCAAGAATCGTTTATTGCTTTACTACTCACAATTCTCAAATATTGGTTCAATATACTCTCTAATAAGTTCTATTCTATCCTTGACCTTTGACACAAAAAGAGAAGCAATAGAAACCACCATCTTTTTCTTTGTATTGACATAAATGGTATTTCCTCCATCTCCCATAGCTGCATAGGCATGTTCTTTACCATCAATAATCCACCATAAATATCCATATGAAAGATTGATTTTTTCCCATCGACTATGTTCCTTTATACTCTCATTTATCCATTGAGTCGATACAATTTGTTTTCCATTCCACATTCCGCCATCTAAGCATAATTGGCCTATCTTTGCCATATCCGTAGGAGAGAGAGTAAGACCCCATCCTCCTGCATTTACTCCAGTTGAGTCAGCAACCCAGCCGCTGATATTTTTAGCTTTATTAAATGCGAGTTGTTCCTCTTTACTATGAAAAATCACATTACTCTCAACAGTAATTCCCAATGGCGAGAATAAATTTTCTTTTGCAAAATCAAACACAGATTGCCCAGTTGCTTTTACAAGAATGCCCGACAAAATATCTGGTCCTATGAGGGGAGTGTATCTAAATTTCCCTATCTGCCCCCTACCCCCTAATAAATCAAGGGTAAATTTTACCCAGTCATCACTGGTGAAATACTTTATGTAGGGTGCAAACTTATATTTATATGGAGCTGTCATTGTTAGCAAATTCTTAAGTGTAACATTCTGTATTGTTTTTTCTCTTCTTTTAACTATGTAATCTGGGAAAAAATCCAATATGTTCTGATTGATACTTTTGATGTGCCCTTTGTCTATGGCAATCCCAATTAATATGGAAATAATACTTTTTGTTACTGAATAAATATGGATTCGGCTAGTAGCAGTGCATTCATTAAAGTAATTTTCATATAGTGTTTTACCGTCTTTTAGTACAACCATGCCTGCAATATTGCTGTAATCATTGTTTATTTTCTTTTCCAACTCTATCATTTTTTCTTGATTCATATAAATTTCTCCTTTATGATTTATTGTCTTTTTAGCTCAATCATCTTTTCTTAGTTCTACAATCTTACGATTATCCTATTTTTATAAAGTTAACTCATACTGTGAAAATTAAGTAGTCTTGGTTTCTTGGTCTAAATATTTGACACTTTCTTTTTGATAGGATAATAAATTTCAGTTATAAGCTCATTTTCTTTTGAAACTTGAGAAGGGTCAGTTACATATACTTCATAAAGGGCATTGTTACATTCATAGCCTTCCTTTTCTGCCCATTCACGTTGTTTGGTGTATACAGAAGATAGGTCAGAATAAGAACCATATAGAACTGTTTTTAAGCATAGTCCTGGGTAAAAATCCCTTGTACCTGTAACATACTCCTTTACTGGAATAGCAAATTCAGTATCTAAACCAAGTGGACTAAATTCTGCACTGTGAAAAAGCACCATTGGCGGAGCAATCATAGTTAATTTGTCATCTGCAATTTTCCTAAATAATTTACTAAAACAATTACCATATTCTTCAGCAAAATCATATTCATGAACCATTTTTCGGATAGATAGAAGATACATCATTGATACTTCTACAAGTTGAATATCAATGCTTTCCAAATATGACATAATTGATTTGCCTTGTTTCAAATTTGATATATCATTATTTAGTTGGTCTAAAGTTTTTTCAAATTCTTGTACTTGTTTTCCAATTTCTTTTTTCTTTCTTGTAAGTGCCAAGTAAAGTTTTTCATCCTGTGATTCTTCTGATTCAAGTATTGTTTTTATTTCCTCTAAAGGAAATTTGTATGATTTTAGGCGGTTGATAAATAACATTGTTTCTAATTGTTCGATAGAATAATATCTATAACCATTTTCAGGGTTGATTTCATCAGGCAAAATTAGCCCTATTTCAGCATAATAACGAAGCGTCTTTGTAGATACTTTACATATATTTGAAAACTCTCCAATTGATAGCATGCAAATTCTCCTTTCTAATACCTGCTATACCTAGTATAAACTTTGCCCTAAGGTCAAAGTCAACCACACTTTAAACTGCCTCCTACAGGTAACTAGCAGTTTAGCTTAATATAAAAGTTATTGCAAGTTCTTTTAAAGTGGAATATCTTTCACTGTATATCGCCTATAAACACAAAATGCTTTTGCCAAGAAGTATTAAACAACTTGGTAAAAGCATACACTTTCGCAAAACTCTTTTTTCTTATATTTTGATGTAATCCCATCCCACTCCTGGAATAGATTTGCATTTTAAATCTCGATAAAACACATATCCATTTCAAGAAAAAAAGTCAAGAACCAGTATAAAATCAAGCTTTTTCCCTAGGCAGATAGACTGTTTCAGTGTTCCCCTAGGTTTTTATTTTATACTACATGGCCAAAGGAGGCTACCTATTTTAAATGAATATATCCACAAGTGTTAATGACTATTCCACTTCTTCTTGGCTGAAAATTAGGTGCCAGCATCATCAGTTGTTCTATTCCTTTACATAAATAATCCTGACATTGTTCTCATTCCTCTCTTTCTGTTTTTAGATACAAAAAAGGGACTAACTTTTAACCTGACCTAAAAACTTAGCCTCTTTTATTTTCAATATTTAGTTTTGGAGTCATATAAAATAAATGCATCAAGATTTTTATGTCTTAACTTCGAATACAGATTATACTTCATTTTTAGAGTAAATTAATCACATAAAATTTCTCTAATAATATTATATATTAAGTAATATTATAATTAGGGGGGGATTTATCTGTTATCAAGGAAAGAGTTTATCCAAATATCACTAGAGATAAATTTATTTTTTCAAAGGATTATGAAAGAGCATCTATTTTTTATAGAAACTAGTCTTCCACCAGTTAATGAAGCTAAAATTGATGAGGCTGATATACTCAAAAAATCCTTTGAATCACTATTAGCCGAAACCGTCATATTTGGTAATTGTGCGGTAAGAAATGAAGTTCTTGAATCAAATGAGCTCGTAACACCTTTTACTTTGAAAGCAGAAGAAATATCATCGGAGTTAACCGGTGCTTCGCTAAACATGGAAATCACGGAAGCTGAATATGATTTAAGATCAGATCCAAACTTCAATTATACAGAGTGGTTAGAAGAAAAAATCTGCAACATAAATATGAGATCCATGAATCTATTAGAAGAGGTCATTGAACTTAAGAAAGAACTTCTTAAATCACAGTTAGAATGTAAAACATTTACTACCTTATATCCTCTACTGATAGAGCATATTCTTCGAGAGGCTGAGTTGTATATGGAATCATTGAAGTCTCTGCAAAATAGAAAACTACCGAATAGAACCATATGTGATGACATGAACTTCTGGAATCAGATAATGGAAGAGCATGCAGAGTTTATTGATGGTCTACTTGACCCTACAGAAGAGGAATTAAAAGAAACAGCGGAGGAATTAGCAGAAACCTTTGAAAAGATATTAGAAGAAAATTGCAATAGAAGTAATCAAAAGGAGATCTTAAATGAAAGCTTAAAGGCAACAGAAAATATAAAGAACTTTAAAAGAGCCGGAACTGAAGGTCTATTAGCATGTAAAATCAGATCCATTATCATTCCACTCTTAGGAGATCATGTTCTAAGAGAAGCTAATCATTATTTAAGAATATTAAAGGAAGTGAAATAAACAGGGTAGCGTATAGCTGCTTTGATCACTCTGCAAGGCAGGGTGATCATTTTTTTAGGTAGCGTCTCGGCCTGCTCAGTTGCTCCTTCATGGCACTGTCGTGCTTCCATATTCATTGTGTTCATGGCTATCTACAAATACAACCTGTCCCTTTACCTTCCTTGGAATCAGTCTTGGAGATACTCTATTTTCAGTAAAGTGGAAATTATTACTAAATATTCATAATTCCAATCTTGAGGAACTTGCTTAATGATGGTAAAATTTCATGTATCCCGCCGAGTAAAATATTCTTGAAACGGTGGTTGATGAAAGTTACGCTGATAAGGCGAATTTATATAATTGGAGGGATAATATGGTAAAAGAGACAAAAAATAAAAGAGCAGTGGTTATATTTTTAATCATTACATTTGTGTTAAGCAGTATTTGCTATTACATAAGAATAAAAGGTGGCGATGCAGCAGCAGGGATGACATCTATACTTATGTGGTGTCCTGCAATAGCAGCATTTATTGTACATAGAATATTTTATCACAAAGAAAAAGTATTGGGATGGAATAGGTGTAATGTACAATATATTTTGATAGGTATATTTGTACCAATAATCTATTTAGGAGTTTCGTATGGGATTTACTGGATTGCTAACCGTTCATCATTCACTGGTGAAATTTATACCAATTCCATTGGATATCTTCTATTATTAGTCCTGTCCTCTTTTTTTACTGCTACTGGTGAAGAAATTGGATGGAGAGGATTCTTACTACCAAAACTAGTTAATATGTGGAATATAAAGATTGCTATTTTGATAAGTGGGCTAATATGGGCAGTATGGCATTTCCCACTTATGATAACAGGTTTGTATCAATCAGGGACAAATATTGGGTACCAGCTTCCAATGTTCACCATTGAAATTATTGCTATGACAACAATTATGGCTTGTTTAAGATTAAAATCAAAAAGTGTATGGCCGGCTATTATACTCCATGCCAGTCATAATTTCTTTGATCAGATTATATATGGACCATTAACTAGTGCAAATAAACAGGCATATTTTGTTGGTGAGACAGGATTCATAACAGCAATCATGATGATTGTTATAGCAATTATAGTAATAAGAAAGATGACGTGCCAGGAATCATAAATGTATAGATTATGAGAATTTCACACTAATGATGCCACTTGAAGCTGGTAAAACCTTAGGGGCAGGATGATTTTTGGGGGTTTTCATTAGATATACTTTTATCACATTCCTACCGTTCACTTTTATGCTATGTCTGATATAGTTTAAACCCATAATCGTCCAAAATAATACCGAGGGAACTTATAGACGAAGAAAAACAGTGCAAGAAGGTATGAAAATAGGAAGCAGTGAGTTGATGTTTACGACTTCCTATTTTGATTATCATAAAAGGCTATTTACAGAGTTTTGTTCACACAGCCGCTACAACTTCTTAATACTTGGGTTGTTAAAGTTTTCCTATACAAAATTGCTGTCGATGCATCTAACCATTCTATAAGCTATTGGCCTAAATCCGCACTTGGGCCAAAATGTTGAAGAGGCAAGGTTGGTTATTCTCCAATCTATTGTTATGTTATTATATCCTTTTTCTTTCACAATTCTGCTGCCTTCATTCATTAATTTTTTACCAACACCACTTCTCATTTGAGAAGGATAAATGCCCGCAATACTTAACTCTACTCCATCGTCAGGTGCCATCAAATCTGAAGTAATAGGCTCATATACTTGAAATCCTAATTCCTTCATATCTTTTTCCGCAATAATGATAGTTGCTTCATCATCCTCTACTATCCTTTTGTACCCCTCATTTATCTTCACTACAACTTCAGGTAAGACAGGTTCAAATACAGGTGCTGAATTTTGATATGAGTAGATTATGCTAGACATTCTACCCATTGCTTCACTATCCATTTTATTGGCAAGTCTAATATCTGCATCAGATACATTTTCAAAAGGCTTATAATCTTCAATGTTCATTATCCCATGTACTTGTTGGATAAAAAAGCTTAATTGCAGGAAGGCCTCATAGTACACCTGATTTCCAAGAGGTATTAAAGTATAGTGACTAAAGCAACCTTGTTCGAGCCATAGAATGGAAACCTTTGCATATAGATTCCTTATCAGTTCTGAGGATTGGTCCTTTCTTATTGCAATCCCCTCATAGGGTACCCAGATATGCTTGCCTCTTCCATTATCAATCTTCATCTTTCCTATTATATAACCTACCAGTTCATCATTAACAAATGCACCTATCCCAATTACTTTACTATTAATGAACAATTTTTTAAGCAAATCCGTGATATGTTTTGTATTGAGGCAGCTGTTTTTCAGGAATGGGAATGTCTTACTCTCAAGATTTTGCCTACATATTAACAGATCAACCATTGCAGGTACATCACCAATGTCAATTGGCCTGAATTCACATATTTTCATTTCTATTCCCCCATGATAAGTTTACGTTATATTGCGTACTCCAGCAAAACTTACGGCTGGAGCTCTTCACTTAATCGAAGTAAAACGCTATTTAATTTCAGCTTAACATAAACTATCATTCTAGGCAATAATAATACGTATTTTGGTAATCACCTTACTTTGCATTCCTAAATACGTTAAGCATTAATCATATTTCGGTATATCAATTTTCTCTGAAAATGTCCTGCTTGCTTTAACTCATCCAGTTTAAATTACTTTTATCCGCTATTAGTAACCAATCTATCAATGTGAAATTTGGGACGAGGTAAGGAAATACAAAAAAACAGAAGGTTACTTAAATTTGTATAATATAAAAACATAATTACTCTGAATTTTTTCTTAAAATACCAGAATGTATAGCCAGCCCTAATATTGCAACAAAGACAATTATTAATTCAAGCGTTTCCAAGAGCACTATGGATTCCATGCCATGTTCATGAACCCTGGTGAAGGTCATGAACATGGCAATGTAGAGAATAAGATGGGCTACCAGCGCCGGAATTTTATGGTTCCTGTACCGCATTTCTTTGTTCTGGTGGATTATAATCGACATATCTTAGAGCTATGTGAAGAAGATGCTGAATGTACACTAAAGATTGCTCTAATAGTCTCATGCTAACATCTCTCATCTATCTACACTTTTTTTAGAGATACTATATTCCATAAGTATAACGCATAAATAATCATAATTGTTTCTTGAAGTCCAATTGCTATATACTCACTTGTACTATTTGCTACTGATATGTAATTTACAAAATTAAACAACAAGTGCCATATTATCACAGGAAATAAACTCTTTGTAAATATGACAATTTCAGCAGCAAGGATTCCGAACACAATAGCATTAATAATTTGTAGTGATACCTGCACAATGCTTTTGCTAGCACTATGTCCGATTCCAAATACCAAAGCAGAAATTACAACCGTTTGCTTAACAGAGAAGTTGTCTTGCAGCAACTTTAATATAATACCTCTAAAATAGAGTTCTTACGAGATTCCTACCATTAAGGTAAAAAAAGCAAGTACACTAGCATATGTAAAACTTTTAAAATCAACACCAACCATTATAAGAGGTAATTCAGAAAGTAATAGGGGTATAAAAAAACAGGGTTTTCCTGATACTTACTGGTTCAGCTTTTCTCAATCCAATTTCTTCAGCATAAACTTTCTTTTTGCATACATATATGACTGGAATAATTATGGAAAGTAACATAAAACATCCCTGTATCAGAAATATCTCAATCTGGTTCATTTTAAATACAGTAGCAATTACACCTGACAGCACTGGAAATATCAAAATCACTATTGTCCATATGATTGATAATGGAACAGGTTTAATTCTTTTCATTTTTCTTCTCCTTCATATGTAAGTAACTTTAAACACTACTACGCATTATTTACTTATATACATTATATAGTCTCTCTACTAACCTATCAAGCTATTACTCCATCCGTCTCCTCAATTTTTCTCGTTTCTTCCTTGTCATGAAAGAGAGTGAGTGTTCAACCTTTGTCCTCTTTCGCACTAAGTTCCGATACGAAAGGGATACCAGTTGCATTTGGGACAAAAAAATTTAGAAAAAAATACAGAAATGCCCGATTGCATAACACAATCGGGCACAAATTATTTATTAACAATTATATAATGATGTGTGTGTGCATTTCCAATTTTGAAAAAGGAAAACTGCGGTTTTTTATTACCGCAGGGTAACATTCCTTTGCAATTTACATTACTTCTGTAGGATGAATTCTGTATTTTCAATGTCTAAATTGCCTTTCGAGACAATTGCGAATCACTCGAACCCCATCACGCAGATGTTTTTTTAATTTTATATCAAGTCAATATTGTTTTTAAATCAAATTATATCATCCCGAAGTGCATCAATGATATTTTCTCTTTTTATCTTGTTAATGGCATACAACATTGTAATGAATACGATAAAGAGCACGCTGAATACGCTAATTGCCATACTGCCCCACGGGAATACAAAATCAACATTTCCGCCGCCGATGATCATGCCCTTATAAATCAGACAGGAAAGGATTCCTGAGAGGGGCAGACCCCAAAGCATCGTCCGCGCTCCATAAAGAGAGCATTCAAAGCGCATCATCTTATTGAAATCCTGGTCAGACATCCCTACAGAACGGAGCATGGCAAATTCCCGTCTGCGCAGCTTGATATTGGTGGAAATTGTGTTGAAGACGTTCGCAACCGCGATCAGCGAAATCATCGTGATAAAAACAACCGAGAACAGATTGACAATGAATGTGATATTGCGGTTTTGCTCCAGTATCTCATAGACATTGTACAGATTATAGTCGGCGGTAATGCTGGCTCCATCAATCATCGTCTGCATCTCAGCTGTAGACTGACCGGGATTTTCCGACTTGAAGGTCATGCCCAGCTTTGTAGGCTTTACAGTCGCACCTAGTGCGTCAAACTGCGGCTTTACCTCGTAGGGAGCCATCACCATAAGCGTGTATCCGGGCCACTCACCCGGCTCCGTGGGCAGCAGATCCGGGTAGTCTTTTACAAAGGTTGCACGGATGGTTTTCGTCTGCTCCCCGGTCTTGGAGCGGAGCGTAAATTCCATAGGCTGTTCCTGCGTATACCAACGCTCGGGCAGAATTCCTGCCATGATCATTTTTTTGTCCTGTCCAGTGTATTCCTCCGCGGACAGGTCAAGACCTTCGAGCAGGTTCTGATAGACACTGTCCTCAACAAACTGAATATCCAACAGCACTTCCACTGTTTCACTTGTTCCATCATAACCGATGGGCTTACCATACTCGTCAAAAAAACGACTTGACAAATCACTTGTATTGAGCACGCAGGAATAGGTCGAAAGTGCCTGATAAGAGCTTTCGGTAACGCCGTTGGCAGTTTTCAGCTCATCATAAAGCTGGAACAGCTCGCTTTCTTCCATGTCTCGCGTATAGAAACAGATATCATATTCTTCAACTACCACAGATGAATTCTCCGCGATCTGATTCAGATAGGTTCCGAAAGAACTTGCCGACACAAACAATACGACGCTTAACGTAAGTGACAGGATAATGCTGCGGTAACGCCGCTTGTTTCTCTTAAAGTTTTTTAACGCAAATGTTTCCTCTAAACCGTAAAGGCGTTCCACGAGCTTTGAGGTTCTTATCGCTTTGGCTTCCACCTTGACCTCGTTTGTCTGGCGGATACACTCCATCACAGGCGTACTGGCGGCCTTCTTTGCCGGAATATAGGCCGAAATCAGAATGGTAATCATACTGATAACCGCCGCAGCAACAATAGCAGGAACAGATACCACCAAAGTCAACGGTACATTGTCATACATAACATTTGCGAAATTCTTTGCCACAAGAGAAAGCACAAGCTTGATGCTTGGTATCCCGACCAAAATGCCGATCGGAATGCCGATTGTACCGATGCAAAGTCCCTCAAACAGCACAGAATTGCGCAGCTGTTTTTCCGTGGCACCTACCGACATGAGAATTCCAAACTGATGTGTGCGTTCATTCAATGAGATGTTGAATGAATTATAAATCAGGAACACCGAGCCGAGCATAACCAGGGCAATCAAAATACCACCAATGGAATACAGGAGAACTGTAAGTATCTTTTCCCCTGAAAGTCCCATAAAACGCAGTACATCATCGTTCAAAACGTAACTGTTATTGTCTGATATGCTGTCTGCATAAGAATGGACCTGATATGGGTTCTTAAGCGTGATAAATACGGTAAGACTATCCGCTGCGGCTGTATCCTCTGCTGTGATTAAAGTGTACCCGGGTGCAGCATACTCCTCGATTGCCGGTCGTTGGCAGATGCCCACAACCGTATATGTTTTATCTGTCGTAGGTGTAAGCGTTTCTTCCCCGGCACAATAAGAATCGTGCTGGCTGAGCTTCTGATCGACGCTCATGCGGTTGCCGACCGAGAGTGTGAGCGTGTCGCCCACTGAAATTTTCACTCCGCCGTTTGCCGCAATATGAGCTGGTATCACGACCTCGCTGCTGTTCTCCGGCAGTCTGCCGGAAAGCAGCTTGATGGGCAGAGCATCCAAGGCTTCCTCGTTCCATCCGGTAACAAAAAGATATGGCTTGTCTGGATTTTGTCCGCCTTCCAGTGTGGCATAGCCGATGTTCTGTAGCGCTACCACATTTGCCACTGGGCTCTCCTCTGCCTGTTCCTGCATAATGGAGGAATCCGCGTCGGGGATTTCAATATGCCAATCACCATATTTGACAGCAGCACCGTTTATCATATAGCTTTGCAGGGACACGGCAAAGGTAGCGACTGCCGTAATCATGGCAGCGGACAGAGCCACTCCGATCACCGTTACAATCGTTCGGGTACGGCTTTTTTTCAAGCTTTGCAGGGTGACTTTGTTAAAAATATTCATGGTCGCACCCTCTCGTCTCTCGCTACTTTGCCGTCTGATATGCCGATAATGCGGTCTGCTTGCAGGGCAATATTTTCGTCATGGGTGACGAGAATCAGGGTCTGCCCATATTTTTTATTGCTTTCTTTCAGCAGTTTGATGATTTCATGTCCATTTCGGCTATCCAAGCTGCCTGTGGGTTCGTCGGCAAGCATGACCGCCGGGGCGTTCATCAAAGCGCGTCCTATGGAAACGCGCTGCTGCTGACCGCCCGAAAGCTGATTGGGTAAATGCGTTTTGCGGTCTTGCAACCCAAGCATTTCGAGCAGGTCATTCAACCGCTCCTCGTTGACCTTGCGCTTGTCCATCAGTATAGGCAGGGTGATGTTTTCCACCACATTCAGAGTGGGAATGAGGTTGTGAAACTGGTAAATCAGTCCAACTTGCCGCCTGCGGAAAATGGCGAGCTTTTCATTGCTTTGGCCATATACATCCTGCCCCTCCAAATACACCTTTCCGCTTGTGGGCACATCCACGCCGCCGATGATGTGAAGCAATGTGGATTTGCCGGAGCCGGAGGAGCCGATGATTGCGGTAAACTCTCCCTTTTCAATTGTAAGCGAAACATGGTCAATGGCGTTAACTTGGTTCTCGCCCTTGCCGTAGACCTTGCATAAATTTTCAATTTTTAAAAATTCCATTATGTGAGTCTCCTTTCTCATGGTTTACCTATATAATAGAACTTTCAACTTACATCTCGGTGACTTTTCGGTGAGAGATTAGTCACTTTGGAAAACGGATAGCAAAAATCGCACCGCCCTGCGTGTGATTTTTTGCGGTAATCGTCCCTCCCTGCCGTGTTATAATCATCTTGCAGAGAGCCAATCCAATCCCGTATCCTGTAGCACCTGCGTTTTTCCCACGATGGAACCTGTCAAACAGGCAGGGTAAATCTTCTTTTTCAAAGCCTGCCCCGCTGTCGTGGATGGCAATCTCGGTGAACAGTGGGTTGTCTGTGCAGACAATCTCAATCTTTCCCTTCTCGCCTGCGCTTTCCATGCAATTTTTGAGAATGTTTTGAATTGCTTCCGAAAGCCAACCCGAATCGCCCTGAATGATTATCCCTTTCGGCACGTCTATTTGCAAATCAATATCGTGCAGTTCCATTAGGATTAGGAACGGGCGAAGCCCGGTGCATATCAAGTTGTTCACGTCTATCTGCTCGCTTTGGAACACCACAATGCCCGCGTCCAAGCGGGATAATTTCAATAGTGAAGTAAGCAACCAATCCATCTGTACAAACAATTCCTTTGTTTCCCGTATCAATGCTTTCCGTTCATTTTCGTCAGGGTTATTCTCTAACAATGACAGAATAAGGTTCACAGATGTGAGAGGGGTGCGAAGTTGGTGGGCTATGTCAGCCAGCGAATCAGCAAGATGTTCTTTTTCTTTTTTCAGTGCATGGTTTTGCTCCCGAATACGCAGCGTCATTTTTGTTATCTCGCTTTGCAAAATGGAAAGTTCACCCTCGTCCGATTCACCAATATACAGATGGTCAGCATTATGAAGCACAAGATCGATTTGATCTGAAATCTGCGCAATGCTTTTATATCGGGCTTTGGTAAACGCAAAAAACGCTGTTCCAAAGGCGACGGCAGAAGCAATGGAAAGGATTCCAGCCAACCTATTGATTGCAAATCCCAGCGTTACAGCGGCAACGGTAATTAAGGAGAACAAAATAGCAAACTGCTGAAACTCTCTATTCCGAAACATACCCGCCCCCCAATCTATATCCTGTCCCACGAACGGTCAGAATGATTTGCGGGTTTGCGGGGTCATTCTCTACCTTCTCCCGCAAGCGTTTGATATACACTGTCAATGTGTTGTTATTGACAAATTCGCCCGCTGCGTCCCATAATTCGCCAAGCAGCCTATCCCTCGTGATAATACTTTTGGGGTTACTAATAAACACTAACAACAAGCGGTATTCTAAAGCTGAAAGAAAAACCTCGCTGCCGTTTTTTTTCACAACACCGCTTGCCGTATCGACATGAAGCCCACAAATTTCAAAAGCCGATGGAGAACGTCCGAATTTTCGTAGGGCAGTTCCGATTCGTGCTATCAATTCACGTGGACGAAAAGGCTTTGTGATATAGTCGTCCGCCCCCATATTCAGCCCGGTAACAACACTCGCTTCATCGCCGGAAGCCGTCAAAAAGATAACAGGAATATCTTGTGCTTCTTTGATTGCCGTGCAAACCGTAAAGCCATTTCCGTCAGGCAAGGAAATATCAATCAGCGCTAAGTCAAATTTATTCCCGGCAAGCGCGGCAATGGCTTCACCTCGCGTAGGAGCGTGGGTGACTGTAAATCCCTCGGAGCGGAGCAAAAGCATAAGATTTTTAGCGATTGCCTTATCGTCCTCAACCAAAAATATCCGTTTCATTTATTTTCACCATCCTTTACTTTACTGCTCCTATATCGTCCATCAGTCGGCTTTTCAGCGTCAGCAGGGACAAGCCATGTATTTCCCATTTTTTTAGCTCCCTTAATCCGTCCAGCAGAGCAATAGTACACTACCATTCTGTCTGTGATTCCCCAATTTTTCGCTGCTTCCTTTGTCGTTATATAATCCACGCATAACACCTCCATAATTTTATTATATTTCCTTTGACGGAAATATACAAGCTGAGGTATAAAACAAAAAAATACGGGAGTGTGGAAAGTAGTTCACGCTCCCGCATAGGCTAAAGATGCTAGGCGGCTATTCCACCCCATTTCTTCTCTATAAAGCAAATCATCTCAATATGCTTTGGCATTAGAAAAAGATACTAATATGCAGTAATAGATGGCTTTGCGTATTAGTATCCTCCTTAAACCATAAACTTATTTGCTCTCCCGTACAAAATAATACAGATTCATTAATAAGCTTCTTTATGTTTTTTTAATCCCTTCATCTCATTATATCCAATTAAAACGGTCCATACATAGGCACAAGTTTTAGGTATCATAAGCATTCCAATAAGAGGGCTTACATCTCCCCATAAAACTACTGGTATATAAAATGCAAAGCTCAATACAATTGTCAACCACATATTCTTAAAGGCTATATCATTTGCTTTCTTAGTACTTTGATAAAATAATACAATTACCAAAATACCCATTGCCGCAAAAGGAATATTACGATAAATAGCCCAAGATAATGGAGGAGTAGCACTAGTCCATGCATTTTGTGGGAAAAGACTAATTACAATTCGAGCAATTGCCAAAGCATACACCGAAATAGTCAAGTTATGTTTCCCTTTTATATCGTAACGCAAACGCCAAACATAATACAATATTATATAAAATATAGTCATTGTAATTGAGGTAATAAATTTCCCAATGCCTAATGCAGCAGTAAAGTTTTCAAGTCCTGTTGTGTTAAGAGCCCATGCTCTAGGTACTAAATGAAAAGCATCACCTAATCCTAAAGATACAGCCATAATTCCAAATAGTTTATATTGTTTATTACCATTGCTATTTCTTATCATCGTAATTCCCATTAGAATTACAGTAGAAAGATATACAATGTCAAACAAAGTTTCAATAATCGCTTGCATAATAATTCTCCTTTTAAAATTTTATAGTATTTACTTATATAATTTTACTATTATATTTGTTCCTACACCTATACTAGATTCTACTAACATTTTTCCATTATGAATCTCAACGATTCTTTTGACAATAGAAAGCCCCAGCCCATTACCATCTGTATTTCTTGATTTGTCACCTTTATAGAACTTTTCAAACATCTTTTTCTGATCTTCTTTAGATATTCCAACACCATTATCTTTAATTGAAAAAATAGTATTTCCATATTCTTCATATAACTTTATTTCAATTTTACGACCTTTTGGAGAAAACTTGATAGCGTTATCAATTAGGTTTATCCAGACTTGATACATTAAACTTGAATTACCTCTATATAGAATCTTTTCTAAATCTATTTCTAATTCAATATCTTTATCAATCCATTTTTTTTCTAACAAAAGAATTGACTTTCTTATTTGTTCGTCTAAAGTAAAATCTTCCATAAGGGTAGGTATGTTTTGATTATCTATTTTATTCAATGTAAGAATATTTGTAGTTAATATAGATAATCTTTTAGTTTCTTCTATAATTATATCTGCATATTCTCTCCGTTCCTCTTCATTACAATCTATTAATAGCTTTGTATATCCTTCTATTGAGGTTAAAGGTGTTCTAAATTCATGAGAAATATCAGATATAAAATTATTTCTAAAAATTTCTATAGATTTCAATTCTTCAGCCATAGTGTTAAAACTAGATATAAGCATTCCCATTTCATCTACTCTCTTGTTTTCTAATCTTGCATCAAAATCTCCTTGGGCAACTTTCTCTGTAGCTTTAATTAATTTCTTTATAGGAATTACCATTAACCTTCCTACAAACAAGAATAATATACTCCCACTAATAATAGCCATTGTATTTATAGACATTATTATACTCCTAGCACTAAACCCCAAATTTTCAAATTCAGGCTTAGCTACTATATAATAATCTTTTATCCTCCCTATGGCTACGGGAGTAGTAATAGAGGTATTTCCATATTCATTTGTTCTTAGTGTTAGAGTTTTTCCCATTTTTAATAATGAAACTGCCTCTTCCTCAATTCCATATCCTTCTATATCATCTATAAAACTTATGTTAATATAGTTATCCTTAAAAAGTCTTTGGATACCTTCTTTAGAAACATTTCCTTTTTCATATTCATCTTTAACTATATCCACACTTTCAGTTAATTGTTTCCCTAATTGTTCCAAGGTACTTATCTCAGTATTAAGAAAAGTAAATAGCGAAGCAAATATATTGCTTATGATAAATACACATATAAAGCCTAGCACTAACTTACTGTAGATTGTTCTTCTCATTATTTGTGTACTCCTTTATAACCTAATCCCCTTACAGTTACTATCTGGAATTCATCAATATCTTTAAACTTTTCTCTAATCCTCTTTATGTGGACATCTACAGTTCTTTCATCTGCCTCACTATCAAATCCCCATATATCATCCATTAACTGTTGTCGAGTAAATATTTTATTAGGATAGGATAGCAACTTATAGAGTAAATAAAATTCCTTCATTGGAAGTAGTATAGTATCTGTCGTTGTTCTTACTTCTAAGGCCTCATAGTCAATTATAATATCACCTATGCTTATATGTTTATCTATAGAAATCTTAGAACGACGAAGTAAGGCTTTAACTCTAAGAATCAGTTCATCCATATCTATGGGTTTAGTCATATAATCATCTGCACCTAGTTCAAATCCCATCTTTTTGTCCGGATATGTATTTTTTGCCGTCACCATAAGTATAGGTAAATTATATTTAGCCCCTCTAAGTTCCTCAACCAATTCATATCCATCCATATTTGGCATCATTATATCCGCTATAATTAAATCTATCTTTACCTCATCAAGAATATCTAAAGCCACTTCACCATCATCTGCTTGAAAAACTTTAAACCCTTCCCTTGCTAAGTAAATTTCTATTAATTTTCTTATTTTTTTATTATCATCAACTATAAGGATATTAGTCACAACTTCACCCCCTCAAAACAAATATTTGTATTTCCCTTAATACAAATATATAATAACTAACCTATATGAACTTAATATGAATGACTCTATTTAATCGTGTTTTAAATGAAAAGTTTAAGCTACCGTTTCAAATTGACTATTATAAAGTTCTACATAGAACCCACCTTTATCAAGTAGTTTATTATGGTTACTACTTTCTATAATGTCCCCATCTTTCATCACAAGGATTATATCTGCATTTTTTATTGTAGAAAGTCTATGTACTATAACAAAGGAAGTTCTTCCTTCCTTTTATAATAACAGTATATGCTAATACAGCTATATTCTAACACTATTAGCTAATTGCGATTTTTTTGCAGTCACAATTAACGACTGCATTATTTGTTATTTATAATTTGAGGCCCTAGTTCCCCTAGCTTTCCTATGATTCTCACTAGTTCTTTGGCATCATCTTCACCTAACATTTCTAGCATTCTTGCTGTAGAGTTAACAACCATTTTATTATGCTTTTCTGCAAATTCTTTTCCTTCTTGAGTAAGACCAACTAAAATTTTTCTTCGGTCACTTTTATTCACTTCACGTGTTACAAATCCTTTGCTCTCAAGATTGTTTAGTATAGCTGCAACACGAGCAGAACTGATATTCATTTCATTACTGATTTCACTGGGCAAAACAACCCCGCCTTGTCTTAAAATATATGATATAGCAAAAGTCTCACCCTGCATATTTTCATCAATTCTCTTTTGATGACCACGACTTCTAAACTGGTACGAGTTATGAAGAAATTGTTTTGCAAGCTCTTTATAATCCATTGTCTCACCTACTTTCAAGAATAAGCCTAATATAGTTAATATACTAATACCATTAGGTAATTTTGTCAAGGATTTTTACAGCAATGTTTTTGTATTCATTCTGACTAATCAATTACCTTATATTATTTTATTATCTAATGAATAAAATACATTATTAATAATTATAGTTATGTATTTTAAGGGAGTTTATATAAATAATCAATTATAAAAGTAATTAATAAATGAATAGGAAATAATTTATTGTTCATTCACTTCCTCTAGTCTTTTAGAAAGAAGTTCTCCTGTTGCAGAGCCTTTAATTTGTGCAATTTCTTTTGGTGTTCCTTGTGCTATAATCTCCCCACCATGTTTTCCTCCTTCGGGACCCAAGTCAATTACCCAATCAGATGCCAAAATAACTTCAGAATTATGCTCAATCATAATAACACTGTTGCCCTGTGTTACCAAACTATCAAACACATTAATCAATCGGTTTGCATCGTAGGGATGAAGCCCACTGGTAGGTTCATCAAACAAATATAGTGTTTTGTTGCTACTTTGCTTAGATAGTTCTTTCGCAAGTTTGAGTCGTTGTGCTTCACCGCCAGATAGGGTAGATGCAGCCTGACCCAAACCCAGATATCCAAGACCTACATTCTGCAAAATAGTAAGCTTTTGGTAAAGTTCTTTTTCCACTTCAAAGAGTATAGTAGCTTCATCTATACTTAAATCCAGCACATCTGCTATGGTGTGGTCTTTGTACTTTATGGCTAAGACAGGCTTTTGATATCTCTTGCCACGGCAGACAGGGCAAGTAACCTCTACATCAGGAAGAAAATTCATAGAAATAGATATTTTCCCTGATCCTTGACACTTCTCGCAGCGTCCTCCAGGTACGTTATAGGAAAAATGACGTGCTTGCAAATTACTCTTTTGCTTAACAGCAAGTTTTGCAAACAAATTTCTAATGCCTGTAAATATGTCTGTATAGGTTGCAGCATTAGAACGTGAAGAACGACCTATTGGAGATTGATCTATAGTAATAACATTATCTAAAGTCTCAAATCCTGATATATGTCCTTGAGAATTATTATTTGGCTGGTTAAAATAAACTGTTGCAGCATTGCCAATCTCACCAAAAACAAGACTTGATTTTCCAGCACCAGAAACACCTGTTATGGTAACAAATTGACCCAATGGAATTTCAAAATTTAAATCCTTTAGGTTGTTGGTATTAGCACCTTTTATAGTAAGTATCTTCCCATTTCCAGAAGTCTTTCTGCGTTTTGGAGCATACATATTTCCCTTTAAATATTGACCTGTAATAGAATCTGTACAGGATACTATCTCCGACACAGTTCCCGTAGCAACAATTTGTCCACCATTTCTTCCTGCTCCTGGACCAAAATCAACGATATGATCTGCTGCTTGTATTATCTCCAAATCATGTTCAATTACAATGACTGTGTTGCCCATTTCCCGTAGCTTGTAAAGAGAGTCTATAACCTTTTGGGTATCTCGCCCATGTAATCCAGTAGATGGCTCATCTAAGATATAGAGTACCCCTGTTAAATTGCTTCCCAAAATTGAAGCAAGTTTAATCCTCTGGATCTCACCAGGTGAAAGAGATGAACTTGGTTGATTTAAACATAAATATCCTCCACCCACATCTATAATACGATTAATTCGTTTTGTTAAATCTTCTAGTACTTGGTGTACTACTATCATGGCTTCTGTAGATAATTTGGAAGTAAGTTCTCCTAACCAGTTTACAACCTCCGTAAGGGGCATTGCCAGAATATCCATGATGTTTTTTCCACCGACTGTTACCTCCAAGGTTTCTCTACGAAAACGTACTCCATGACAATCAGGACATTCTTGCTGAATCAAGAATTTTTCTAGCTTTTGCTTAGAACTATAGGAGTTCTTTTCTTCATATCGTCGCATTAAGTTGACAACTACTCCTTCAAAACGCCCGTTGGGCACGGTTTTTGGCGGCTTAACATCAGGAAAGTGCTTTGAAAACTTCTCACTTAGTACACCATAAAGTAACAGATCCATTTGAACAACTCCATATTCTGATACTGGTGCATCAATATTGATATCAAATCCATAGTGCTTTGCTGCATTTACAAGGGAAGCACCATATCTATCCACATATGCCTGATCCCAACCCTGGACTGCAAACTCTTTTATAGTCTTATTCTTATCAACTAAGAGGTCAATATCAGGCAGACTGACAATACCAATCCCTTTACAGGTTGAGCAAGCACCCGATGGTTTATTAAAAGAAAAATGACTTGAAGTAAGTTCAATAATATTTTTGCCACAATGAGGACATGGAATCATCTCTTCAAATAGTTCTGAGATTTCTTCTGATTGGTCAGGTAATTCAGCAAAGACAGTTTGTGATTCCTCAGAATAATTTTGTATAACTAATTTTTCACAGTGAGGGCAATGACGCTGACCTAGTTTGGAAAAAATCACTCTTAGATATGGTGCAATTTCGGTAACTGTGCCTACATTAGAACGTGGATTGCGGTTTGCATTGGATTGATTGATAGAAATTGCAGGAGATAGGCCTGCAATAGAATCTACCATGGGTTTCGTCCCAACCTCCATTGTCATTCCCATTGACTCCATATACTGCCGTTGACATTCACGCTGTAAGGTTTCAAGTGCCAATGTCGATTTACCACTTCCAGACAGTCCTGTAAAAACAATTAGTTTATTTTTTGGCAGTTCTAAATTTACGTTTTTCAAATTGTTTTCTCGTGCACCTTTTATAATAATATTCATTTATTTAATCACTCCTCATACTTGATATTACACTATAATAAGACCAGTATACAATAAATTCAAAGTCTGGTGTTACAATGGATGGTTTACACCAAATTCTTTAGAGTTAGTTGTAAACCTTTTTTTCATTTTTTCAAGGTGAGTAATCATATTTTTAGCATTTTGCTCAGCATATTATAATGATGTAAGTAACTTATCACAAACAGATATGATATCATCATTTTCTTTTGGTGTATCAATAACCTGATAAATATTTGCTTCAGGATTCTCTGAAAGTGCATTGAGCATCCTTAATATAGTAGCAAGGGAGTAATTACCACAACGGAGAGAGCGAATAATTTTTAATAGCTTGATATCTTCATCTGTATCATAGGATAGCCATTTTGTTTTTGCTTGACTGTCAGCAAACCATTCATTTCCCAATTTCGTAGAGTATCCATTGAGATTTGTAAGTAATCAGCAGTTTCATTTCTAGTTAAAGATAATTTAGGATTTACTAAGAGCTATTTGCAACAAATTAAAAATTAACAAAGAAATGCTGAAGAAGCCATAGCAATTGTAGAAACACTGCTATCTGATGGCAAACAAGAAACTAATAAAGCTTTATCAAAATTTCCCGTAAATGAAAAATTCCCTTAAACTTTCGTTTAAGAGAATAAAAAACACAGCAATATTTAATTATGAAATGTTAAAACTCTTTGATTTTAACCTATTTTTTCTCTATTAACATAACAGTTTCTACATGCCTTGTTGCTGCAATTCTGATGACCATCGAGCCTGGTACCCCCTTGGCGTCGCAGTTTTTTAACAGAAACCAATACGCTGCTTTTTCTCTTCCAATCAGAGGAGCGAAGAAAGCCGCACGCTTTAACCCTTCCTTGTTTAATATGCTTAAAAGTCCGTATTTTATCAGTATAAATGGGATTAACAAAAGAAATCCGTTCATTTTATCTCCTTGTACTTAACTTGCCAATTATATAAATAACCTTAATTTCAAACTGCTCTATAAGTTGGAATTTAGTTGCTTGGTATTATATACAAAATGGGTAATTGAATGCATTATGTATCTTTTATAAAAATGATGAACTATCTAATAGATAGAAAGGTCGATACCGTATAATTCACATTTTAGCTTGTTTGCTACAGATTGTGATGCAGCATTATCCCATGAGGTACTATAAGTAGGGATTCGATTTATTTTATAAATATCTGCTGCCCAGGCTGCAACCACATCAGCAGCAAATCCTTTTCCACGAAAGTCAGAAATAGTTTCAACGCCAGCCTCGTGAGACGCATCAGCAATACGTGAACTGAAGCATATAGACGCAACATTTTCATTAACAAACTTTACAAAGCATGGTTCCCAAAATTGTAATTCAGATATCATATAGCCAAAGCTATTCTTTAAAAGGTGTACATTATCATTAGTTATTTTTATTACATCACTTGGAAAAGTTATTCCTCTCGGTATTTTATATGCAGGACCTTCGTAAATTTTCTGAGCCTCCTTGTGTTCTTGAAGGATCCCTTTTATTTTTTCTAAAATAACTGTGTTTCTTGATAAATTATTATTTATGGGCTCTTCAGTGACCAATCTTGTAAGTTTTCTTATTATGACTTGTGGTAAATCGTAACGAAAGCGCAGCACATTGCCATCAGGTGTACGACCAAAGAAGAAACGTGGTGCAGGGGCACCGTCTAAATCATTTATATTTCTAATAAAATTATTATTATCATGTGTAAAGAGAGTCTTAGCCTGCATCTCCATAAGTTCTAGCTTATTTAGTATATTTAACATACCCACTTTCTTAATTCATCCTTTTTTATCATTGTGCCTTAACCTTATAGCTAATTTATCAAAGAAAATGCTCATTTTACAAAGATGTGTTACTCATAGTCTATCAAATACTCTTAGATTTCTACATAGGAAAATGCATTCCCATGCTTTTTTATTACTGCTTCCAAATCTTCAGGCTTTATCCAAACTGTTGCTGTATTGTCGTTAGGATGAATACCGATATGATGAAAATACCGAACATCGCTGTCTAATACAACTTCAACTTTGCAACTTGTATCATTTAATACACCAAGTGGTGTGACAGAACCTTTGTCCAATCCTAAAATTTCATATAATGCACTCTCAGATGCAAAGCTTAGAGGTCTACTATTTAGTTTTGTCTTTAATTCCTTTAAATCAACTCGTTTATCTTTTTGCACAGATATGAGAAAATATCTTTTCTTTTTATCATCCCGCACAAATAAGTTTTTAACTACTTGGTTATTGGTATCAATACACAGATTGTCCATTTCCTCTATTGTATAAACAGCAGGATGCTCAATAATATCATAAGTTATATTCATATCAGATAAATAATCAAATACTCTTTGCCTCTCTAATTTCATAATTAATGCCCTCCCAAAATATAAATAGTATTTACTTCGCCTTTTTCTACTTATATTCATTGTATACTCTCTCTGTCAGCCAATCAAATTATTACTCCATATATCTCCTCAGCTTTTTCTATTTCTTTCCTTCAACATTCAAATTATTCTATGTCATCTATATTTCAGCCTATTTTTCAGGGCCAAAATTTAGTGTTTTTTCACTGATTTTTGACCCAAATTTCACCCTTAAACCACTATATGTTGTTGTCAAACCCTATTATTTGTTCTCCGAACCACAAATACGTGATCAGAATTATACTCTCAATCGTAGCTTGGTGGAAAGTTATATGTCTTTAATACCTATTTTGAAACATTTTTTCAAAGTTTTCATTCCTAAAATTAATTTGGAAATCATATCTTCATTATCTAGATTTCTATCTTTGTCGTGCTTCATTTACTAATTTAGTGGTTAATTGCACGCAATAAAAACTTCAGGCAATTCCTTTAATATCTGACCATAGAAAAATCTCAACCTAAGCAAGTGATACACCTATTTAAACTGCTTTATTACTAGATGTTTACATTATAACAAACACCAAGTATTAAATCTAATATTTTTTTATAAAGAATTTATAGATTAATCTAAGGATTATTGTTATCAGAAAGCCAACTATATATGGTCGCACTGTCTTGTCCATCTTTTTATTCTCCTTAAATGAATACACAAAAATACACCTTAGTAAAGAAATCTATCTTCCTAAGGTGTATTTAAAATCATTAATATTATTCCATATTAATTGCATCCATTACAGCAATTTCTCTTCTATATTGTTCAAGTTCACGTTGATTTCCGTAGATAAAATGTCCTTCAATAATTTCTTCCCAAACTGGTTTATCCACAGAGTAATCATGAACTGAGGGATCATAAACAATTAGTTTTTTCTTCTTTTCTCTTTCTGGATCTGGCTGTGGTACTGCTGATAGTAAAGATCTTGTATATGGATGTAAAGGATGTCTAAATAATTCTTCTGATTCTGCTAACTCAACTATTCTACCTTTACTTATAACTGCAATTCTATCAGATATAAAACGTACTACAGATAAATCATGGGAAATAAATAAATATGTTAATTCTTTATCTTTTTTAAGTTCATTTAGTAAATTAAGAACCTGTGCACGAATAGAAACATCTAATGCTGATATCGGTTCATCTGCTACTATAAACTCTGGTTCCATAACTAATGCCCTTGCTATACCAATACGTTGCCTTTGACCACCTGAAAATTCATGTGGAAATCGAGAAGCAAACTCTGGCAAAAGACCTACTTCAAGTAATGCTTTTTGAACCTTTTCCGCCCGGTCTTTATCATCCTTATATAGATGAAAATTTAATAATCCTTCTGATATTATATATTCAACTTTTGCTCTTTCATTTAGAGAAGCCATAGGATCTTGAAATATCATCTGACATTTTCTAATAACTTCTTCATCCAATTGTTTAGAAATTTTACCATTTATCTTTTGTCCTTTAAAATAAATATCACCTGATGATGTTGGATTTAATCTTACTATAGCACGACCTATAGTAGTTTTTCCTGAGCCTGATTCCCCTACTAAAGAAAAAGTTTCACCTTTATAAATATGAAAATTAACATCATCCACAGCTACAAATTTCTTTTTACCTTTTCCAAATGTTATCTGCAAATCTTTTAATTCAATTAGTTTTTCTTTTTCAGTCATCCTTTAACTCCTCCCTACATTATGACTATGAGCACGTAATCTTTTAATAGTATCTGGCTGTTCTATCCTTGGAGATCTTGGATCTAGATACCAAGTTTTCGCCTTGTGAGTTTCGGATATACTAAAGAATGGTGGTTCTTTTACAAAATCTATTGCTAATGCTCTTTTATTACGAGGAGCAAATGCATCACCTTTTATTTCATGGAATAAATTTGGTGGGGTACCCTCTATAGATGGAAGTGCTTCTCCTTTCACAGTTAACTGGGGAAGTGAAGACAATAATGCCCAAGTATATGGATGCCATGCATTATAAAATATTTCATTTATAAGTCCATATTCTACTATTTGGCCAGCATACATAACTGCTACACGTTCAGCCACGTTGGCTACAACGCCTAAGTCATGAGTTATATATATAACTGTCATATTGAATTCTCTTTGTAAACTACGAATCAAATCTAATATTTGCGCTTGAATTGTAACGTCTAAAGCCGTTGTTGGCTCATCACAAATTAATATTTGGGGAAGACAAGCTACTGCTATAGCAATAACTACACGCTGTCTCATACCACCTGAAAATTCATGTGGATACTGATTATAACGACGCTCTGGATCATCAATTCCTACTTTGTCCAGCATATTAATTGCAATTTTTTTAGCATCTTCTCCCTTTAAACCTTGATGCAACTCTATACTTTCCTGAATCTGCTTTCCTACAACCTTTAATGGATTAAGGGAAGTCATAGGGTCTTGCATTACCATAGCTATTTGTTTACCTCTAATACTAAGCCATTCTTTTTCTGTCTTATATTTTGAAATATCTTTTCCTTTATACATAATAGACCCATTAGTAACACTACCATTGGCATCTAACATACCTACAAAGGATTTTGTAAATACGGATTTTCCCGAACCTGATTCTCCTACAATTGCTAATGTTTCACCCTCATATAAATCTAGAGAACAGTTACGGATTGCCTTTAATTTTTGTCCACGTAGGCTAAATTGAATTTCCATATCTTTTACGGATAAAATTGGTTTTTTTGCCATTGTTTCTTCCTCCTGTTCTTAAATTTATACATGATTCCTAGGATCTGATGCATCAGAAAATGCATTTCCTAAAAGATAGAATGTTATAGAAATAATAGATACAATAACCGCTGGGAATGCCAATAAATATGGATAATCCAAGAAGAATGTTCTTGAATTTCTAAGTAATATACCTAATGAAGGTGTATTTATATCAAGGCCTAGTCCCAAGTATGATAACATTGATTCTGTGGCAATTGTTTGCGGTATTGAAAGTGCTAATCTTAATATAATAACACTTATTAATTGTGGTAAAATATTTTTTAATAAAATTCTCCAAGTAGGTGTACCTAATGATCTAGATGCAAGGTTATACTCTCTATCTCTATGAATCATAACTAAGTTCCTTACGTTTCTTGCCATTACTAACCAGCCAAAGGCAATAAGGGATGTTGCCATGATTCGAAAACTTTGACCTATTGTAAGTGCAATTAAGGTTAAATATATTATACTCGGCACATTATATATTAAATTATATAACTCTGTAAAAAACCTATCTAGCTTTTTAACATAGCCCCATAAGCATCCTATAATAACCCCTAATATACATTCTCCTATACCAACTATTAAAGCTAGTTTAATAGATATCTGAGAAGCGTACCAAACTTGAGACCAATAGTCACGACCTAAGTTATCTGTTCCAAACCAATACTCAGAGTTTGGACTAATAAATCCTTTTGTAGTATCTGGAACTAAGGTTGCATAATCATATTTGCCTATTTTTAAGGCTATGAATGAGAATATTACCAGTGCAAAGAATATAAAACTTAATACTACTGCTGATTTTTTCTTTAAAAAGTTTTGAAATACAGACTTCCAATAAGAATAGTCTGAGTAGCCAATCTTTTCTGCGGCTTCTGGAGAGTACTCTACAAAGTAAAAAAGTTCGTCCTCGTTTATTATGTTTTCATCTAATGTTTTATTATGAGCAGTCATTATCTAGAACCTCCTTCACTAGTAAGTGTAATTCTTGGGTCGATTAACATCATAAGTATATCTCCAAAGAATACACCTAGTATACCTAGTGCCGCATATAAAACTGTTACTGTTTGAACAACATTTAAATCGTATCTGTTTATTGAGTCAACTAGTAAAGGACCCATTCCAGGAACAGAGAAAAAACGTTCTACAAGAATTGAACCAGTTATAGTTGTTAGGAATGACATTGGTAAATACTGAGCTAATGGTACAAATGCATTTCTAAGTACATGTTTGCCCATTATCTTTTTAGTAGACATTCCTTTTATTCTTGCTAGTTTTATATAATCTTTATTTATTTCATCTACCATATATCTTCTAGTCCATAGTGCCCACCATGCAATACTACTTATACATAAACATATAACTGGTAATATACTTGATGGCCCTGGATTTCTTGTGGAATACATAGATGGTAATTTTAATAGTCTTGTACCAAATATTAAGACTAATGAATATGATACCAAAGGCGGTACCGCATTGGCAAAAATAGTATAGGCTGTACCAATATGATCTCCCAATTTATCTTTAAACCTTGATTGCATCATACCCATTGTAACTCCAGTAACTAATGAAATACCTAGTGCTGTAATTCCTAATTTCATAGATATGGCAAATCTATCTGATATGATTTTAACTACTGGTACTCCATTTTGAATTCTTCGGGATTCCCCAAAATCAAAACGAGCTAATTTTCCATAAAAGTTTAATAATTGCTTCGGCATAGGATCTAGTAATCCTGCAGCTAATAACTGCTCATTTTTTTGCGTTTCTGTAAATTTCATCAACTGTTCTTCAGTAAAATAGTAATCAGTTGGAAGCATTCTCATAAGCAAAAATACTATTGTTGCTATTAGTAAGACTGTTACAAGAGATTGTAACAGTCTTTTTACACTATATTTAAACATATATAGTCACCATCCTATTTCTTACCTGAATTATGTGATTCCTGAAGGGCTTCGGCTTCCTCTGTAGTATATCCCTTGGAATTTGTCCTTATGTTTTTAAACTTCTCATTTTGTATACCAAACATTGCATTCATTCTACTAGTATTATCATACTTAGCCAGCGCAACCATTTGTTGGTACATAGCTGGTATAACAAGTGCGTTATCTAGCATATATGCTTCTGCTTTTGCGTACGCCTTATAACGAGCATCTAAGTCAGTAGTTATAGCATCTGCCTCTTCTACCAATTTAGTAAATTCTTTATAAGCTGCAAGTAATTCTTTGTTTGCTTCTGTCTCTTCTGTTATATCATTTATATATGAATAGTTTGCTGAATAATAAGCATTGTCATTACCATATGTTTCTTGTCCTAGATAGTTTTGTGGATCACCATAGTCTGCGCCCCATCCATTAATTGCTATTGAGTGAAGATGTGGATCTACAACTTCTTTTCTTATTGATGATACATAAGTTTTTATATTGAATTTAACAAAATCATCTCCTAAGCCTTCTGAGAATATTTGTTTTAATACGTTAGCTGTATCTAATACAGTTTGGTTACCTGATGCAACATAATGGTCAATTTCCACTGGGAAAGTAACACCTAATGCTGTTAATTCTTCCATAGCTTGTTTCTTTAACTCTGCTGCTTTTGTTTCATCTAATCTTACCATTTTCTTACCATTAGGTTCAGGTAAGCCTAATTCTTGTCTAACTAATTCTGTATATTCTGTACCATCTGAAGTATATACTAAGCCTTTCATAGTATAGGCATTATTTTCTCCTATATATGGATCTAATGCATTTTGTCTCTTATAATAATTTTCTAAATTTAATCCATGGTACCAAGCCTGTCTAAATGCCTTATTTGCAATTGCTGTATTCCAATTTGTATCAGGTGTTCCATCTTCTTTGTTTTTGTTAAAGTTGAAGTGGATTTGATATGAGTATTTAGATAATACGTCTGATACTAAATAGTTATGGAATTGGTGGTTTGGATCCTTACTTATTGTATTTACTTGACTCTCTGTTAACTGAACATAGTCAATTTCTCCTGATTGGTATAATTGATATGCTACGTCTAGAGACTCAACCATTTTTGTAGTTATTGTGTCAAATAAACTTGCTTCTTTATCCCAGTATAATGGATTTTTAGTAAATACTTTTTCATTACCTTGGATATATTGTGTCATTGTATAAGCACCACTGTACCACATATTTTCATTGTTCATGGATCTAACATTGTCTGCTCCACCTAGTTCATCAACCATTTTTTGTGATAATGGATATAGACAGTTATAAGTTGCTACTGTATCAAAATATGGTTTTTCTGTTATACATTTATAAACTAATTTGTTACCGTCTACTTCTATACCAACCATTTCACGGAATTTTGAACCAGCTTCTGCTGTTAGAGCTTTAGCTTCTCCTTCTGAAAGGGTTTTTGTCCACTCATAATACTCCTCAGCGCCTTTTATCATTTCGATTGGCATTGATGTATTTGATGAGTCGTTTTTGTGGAAGTTTAGAACCCACTCAAGTCCTGTTGCAAAATCTTCTGCTGTAAGGTCTGCCTTTTCTTTACCATTCATATCTACCCATTTTACGCCATCACGAATTTTAAATGTCCAAGTTAATCCGCCATCTTCTGTACCCCATTCCTCTGCTATTCCTGGAACTAATTCACCATATGTGTCTACCTCTAATAACGGATCAAGTAAATTAGTTAAGTTTTCAGAGTCCTCAGCCCTTTGGCTATATAAAACATTGAATGTTTCTAATTCTCTAGTTTGTACCTTGGATATAACTAAATCCTTAATAGAATCAGCTGTTGTTTGTTCTTCATTGTTAATACCATCGTTACTACTATCAGTAGTCTTTGAATTTCCACTGCCACAAGCACTAAGTATTAAGACTAATACTAAAATTAATGATAATAATTTAAGTTTTGACTTTTTCATAACATTTCCCCCTTTTTTTGATAAAAAAAGTAACAAAATATAATCGTTCATTTTATCATAATTTCGATATAGAAATTTACTATTCCAAAGATAAAGCCTATTGGTAATATTCTGAACATTGATTATACTTTTAAAAATAGTTTACCAAAAACAATCTACGTTGTCAATCAGATTTTAAATAGCTTAACACTCTCATAAATACCAATAAATTACATAATTCCTTCAAGGTCTAATACTTACTAATTTAAGTTATTCACAAATATTTGTATTTAATTTTATTAGTTCAGATGTATATTTAATTTCATTTTTGATAATTTATATTTTAATTGATAAACCTTATATAATATTCTTATACTATAAAAAAATAAATAGACCTGGTCTATTTATTTTTTTATAGTATATTTTTAAAAACCAACAATTATTTATAAATATATAGCGATTATTGAAGGAATTAAAAAACAAATCCCTGTAAAAATATTAGCTATTATTGCTGATAGTATTTCATCATCTTCTTCAAGCTCGTCACTTGTAACGTCTTCTTCTAAAAAATCAATTATATTCTTTGATTGATGTCCAGACTTATCTTTTCTCTTGTTATCCTTTCCTCTCATACCGATACTAATTCCATCTAACTTTAGATAGTTAAACCATGCCATAGTTAATAGAACAATTCCCACAAAAAAGAATGTTTTTTCAACCATTATATACGTTCCATTCTCATTTATAAAATAATTCCAAAGTAATGAAAAAGTAATTCCTAAAAATGCCCTTGATGTAATCTTATATATAGTTGGCTGTATCAAATATGAATACATCCTTAATAATTTTTTCATTTTGAAAATCCTTTCCAATTGCTAATTATTTATAATAATATATAGTTACTTTTACAATATTAATGCAACTTAGAACAACTTATAGATAGCGTCAAATTACTGCTTGTCAATAGTCTTACCATGCACTCTATATGCCTTGAGGTGACAATAATGATGTTGTAATCTGATATTATACCCTTGGTGGAAGGATGTATTTCTTAATTTCAAAACTATAAAAAGAAGCTAATTAATTAGCTTTTATCATCACTAATAAATATAATACTTCTTGTAAAGTTATAATATTCCATTCTTTAAAATTAGATTTAGATATCCTTACTAGGAATCTTTCAAACATTATTTATTCATTGTTTACAAACTATAAATTAATTTCTAGTAATATTGGTGTATGGTCTTGTCTCGGACCTGAATCAATCATTTCAGATTTTATAACTTTATCTGCAATTCGGTCACTGACTAGCCAATAATCAATTCTCCAGCCTGAATTATTAATTTTACTTGTTTTAGCACGCTGAGCCCACCAAGTATACATACCTGTTGCATCACCGTGAACATAGCGGAAGGTATCTATAAACCCTTTTTCTAAAGGATTTGCAAATCCTTGACGTTCCTCATCGGTAAAGCCAGCTGAACGCCGATTATTGTTAGGGTGAGCCAAGTCTATTTCTTTATGTGCTACATTAAAATCACCTGTTGCGATAACATATTTCTCTTTATCTAGATTTACTAAATAATCTGCATATTTTATATCCCATATCTGACGATCCTCTAAACGGTTCAAGTCATCTCCTGCATTAGGTGTATAAACTTGCGTTAGGTAAAAATGATCAAACTCTAGCGTGATAATTCTACCCTCAGCATCCATAGTACTTGGTGCACCTATCACTGGAAAGGAAACGGATGGTTTTAAATCCTTTTTATGTAAAAACATTGTACCTGCATAACCCTTGCGAGCAGGTTCTACCGAACTGTTCCAAGCAATTTCATAATCTGGAAACATATCCCCCAAAATTCCTAAATGCTTTTTAGTGGGACCATTATTTGGTAACTTTGTCTCTTGTAATGCTATAATTTCTGGATTACATTTTATAATTGTATTTAGTACATCTCTAGATAATATAGCACGCGCTGAATCAGCTGTTAAAGCTGCATTTAATGAATCAATATTCCATGAAATAAATTTCATTATTTTCCTCCTTTTTAGTTTCCCAATCTGTCTCAAAGATTCTATGAATTTACCAATAATCTACTTATGATACTTGTCTACTTTCTTATGACAAATTATAAATTATTGCATCATACTAAATTCTATCATTTTTTTAACTTAAGGGCCACCTCAGCCTGGGACATAAAGTCAATAAAGATGTCATAAGTTCACATTTACCCCCATAGGGCTATCATTTTAGTCCATACTACATACTTCTAGTTGCCAATACCATTATTAATAGATCTATACAAATAATTATAGATATGTAAGTTAATTTGATTACCCTTCATAGCAAAAGTCACTGTTTGTATAATTACCACAGATGATATCAGAAAAGTATTAGATAAAAAATATAGAGCTAAGGATTCTAATTAGAGTGAAGGATCCATATCTATCCTAATACTGAAATATTAATAAATAAATTTGATATAAAAGATATTGATACACTAAATACCCTGAAAGCAGATTTTACAAGTTCAATATTAAAGGATATTATACAGAATGGTATAAAATGATATTAATATACTTAAGTTTAATCTTTTCTGTTTTGCAGTATCCGTCATTTAATACACCTCTTCGTTCTCAATATTGGTTAATCACTATTATACATACTACAAAGAATACGACTTTTTTTCTACAGATATGTCGTGAAATGTAAATAATGTGTGGCATTAAGAACTTGTGTCAATTAATAATGAATTTTCTTGTAGTATAATTTATATATTGAACCTTTTCTTTTTTACAGTAATTTGCATGATAACTCCAATTACTATAAACAAAATAATTATACTAATCCAAATTTCGAATCCAGGATGATGTCTAAGTCCATATATTTCTTCTGCCTTCATACCATCAAGAATCTTGCTTTCATTATAACTCTTTATCAGTGCTCCAAGATAGTTACCAACAAAAATGCCAGTGGTGATTCCTATAGTCATAAATACAGAAACAAGTCTTTTTTTCAAAATAAGAAACAGTAGAGCAACTGAACTTAAAATTAAATAAAACTTCCAGTTATGTGCAGCCCAACCAAATAGATATTCTGAATTTAAAACAGTAAATGATATTAAGAGGACTAATGCTAATATAAGAAATTCAAAAATTGCATAAATATACTTGCTTTGTTTCATAATTTTACCTTCACGCAAATAGTATCTTTATGAAATATAAAACTACTAATGTTCATCTATATTATATTATTCAACCATTCATTTATCAATCAAACTTACCCATTTTCTCTTGAAATATCTCCAATTATCCATAGTTAAAATAATTGTTAATGACTATGCTGCTTCTCCCTAGCTGAAAGTTTGTAACCATAACCATTAGTTGTTCTATTCCCACCAATGATGTACTCTACATAAATAATTTTGAGATTATTCTTAATCCTTTCTTTCTGTCTTTAGGCATAAAAAAATGGCGAAGTTTATTTGGTTCTTGGTTAACCTGAACTGCACCCTGTCAAGTAGACAATTTAAATAAATAAAATATTCTAAGCAGCATGAGCTCTGTATTCAAGTGGACTCATGCTGTTTAATCTTTCTTGTAACCTTTTGTTGTTATAAAATTTTATGTAGCCTTTAATATCATTTTTCAATTCTTCATAGGTATCATATTTCCCTTTAAGATAATATCTTTCTGATTTTAATATCCCCCAAAAATTCTCCATAGGACCGTTATCAATGCATTTACCAGCTCTTGACATACTTTGCTCCATACCATTTATCTCCAGTCTTTTTCTAAACCCATATGAGGTATATTGGTAGCCTCTATCACTATGAAATAAAGGTCTTGCACCAGGATTGGATTCAATGGCTTTATCAAATGTTCTAAATACTAATGAATTATTGTTTCTATGTCCGATTTCATAAGCAACAATGCTATTATCATAAAGGTCTAAAATGGCACTTAAATAGGCCTTCTTGCCAACACCATACTTAAATCCTGTAACATCGGATAACCATTTTTCATTAAATTTAGATGCTGAGAATTCTCTATTTAATTTGTTTTTTGCAATTTCTTCAGCGGACACTTTTATATATCTTTTCTTTTTGACTCTAATTACTGATTTTAATCCCAATATTTTCATAAGTCGATATATTCTTTTATGATTATATTTACTATTTAATTTACGATTGATATTCATGGTAATTCTTCTATAACCATAGATCCCATCTACTTCTTCATATAAAGAGATAATTTCTTTAATCAAACCGTCATTAATTTTCTCATTTTTTGTTTCCGTTGTATTAAGCCATTTATAATAGGATGATCTTGAAATATCTGCTATCTGACATAAGGAAGTTATGGAATAATTATTCTCTTTATTCAGGAGTTCTATGGCTTCATATTTAAGCTTGGATAAATATGAGCCTAATACCCCCTCCTTTCTAGCTCCTGCAACTTTTTTAGAAAATCATTTTCCATTCTTAATCTTTCATTTTCTTTTTTTAATTTCCTTAATTCATTTTTTTCTTTATCTTCTAAACTTAATTCTACTTTAGCCTTACCCCTACAATCAATAAGTCCATCCTCTCCTAGTTCTTCAAACTTTCTAACCCACTGATAGACTTGTTGATATGAAACTTCATAAGTTTCCGAGGTCTCTTGATAATTTTTATTTTGATTTATACAGTATTTAGCGATCTCTATTCTTTCTTCTAGACTAGTCTTTCTACCTTTAGTCATAACAGCATCAACCCTACCTTTTGTAGTATTTAATTCGTTATGACTATTATACCTTTTAATCCATCTCTGTAACGTTGAATGTGATGATATTGCATACTTTCTACAAATATTTACTTGTGAATCCCAACCATTTAAGTATTCTAAAACTGCTTTCTCTTTTAATTCTTTGGGATATTTTTTCCAGGTTTTACTTTCTTCCAGAGATTCAATTCCGTATGTTTCGTATAAAAACTTCCAATTTGAATAAGTTGATTCAGAAATATTAAATTTTTTACAATAATCTTCTATAGACAACTCACCAAATTCTATTCCTTTTAAGATGGCATATTTCTGTTCTTTAGTATACTTACTTCTTTTAGACATAAAAAACTCCCCTTTGGTATCAGATTTTTTTATTTAATCTGTCTACCATAAGGGGAGCATATCAACCTTAACTTTGCCATTTTAATTCACCATTTAGCTTTTATTAAAAAATAAATGCATTAAGATTTTATATGAATCTTAATGCATTTATGATTTTATTATTTTAATTTTTCATATAACATTTAATTTTTTTCACTTGTTAGTGACTTATGTATAAATAATATACAACTAATATCCAGCTATTTTTTAAAGATATACATTTTACCATTTTGTGCCTTTATAAACTTCTCACCCTTAAATCCTTGTTTTAAAAGGTCTTCTTGAGTATACTTCATTGAAAATCCATGTGTTACTAGCAAAGTATTATTCTCCTGAGAGGAGATAACATAAGATATGAAGTTTCGTATTCTTTCTTCAGTTTCAGCCTTTTTTTCGTTTTGAGACCCATGTGAACATAGCCATTCCATTCTCCCTAAAACAGTCCATAATGCAAAAGGGAGTTTTATATTTGTCTTAAAGACAGGTGAAATATGTACTTCCCTTAATTCTTTAGTCCCAATTATTTCCCCCTTATATATATGTCTAGCAGTACTTAATGCCCTTGGTAAATCACTTGACAAACATCTTTCCCATTTAATTTGACTTTCATCTGGATAATCCTGCCTAACTGGTGCTGTATCGTATATGTTTACCCATTCTTCAAACCCTTTAGATGTCATAAATTTACTATAAGAATGAATCACTTCAAAATGTCTCACTAGCCCAATTTTCACCTTATCCTCACCCTATAATATAAACCTTTATATAAGTGTAATACAAACAACAAACATGCGTCGTTTAATACTAGTGATATTCATCTATAGTATATAAATAACCTATGATTACATCAACCAAATTCAACCTTTTACCCTTCAAATGTCTCCAAGTATACAATGTCATCTGTCAAATACACTATTTTTAGAGGTCAAAAAACAATGTTTTTCAACCGATTTTTGACCCCAATTCCATCTCAAAACCACTATATATTGGGGTCAAGTCCAATTATTCCTTATCTAAACCACAATACGTCATCAGAATTATACTCCCAATGCGTCTTAAGGTGGCAATAATGATGACGGCAAGGCCTAGTGATTCCTTTTCGTAAGCCCCTTTTCATCAAAAACCACTCATGATTTCCTTTATTTCAATTTTTCATCTCCTTACTTTCAAACCGAAAATTCCCTCATTCTCAAAAGATATCCATTACATAAAATATTTGATTTACTTTTCTATTTTGCGGGGTTGGTAAGCCAATCTGCCTTTGTAATTATTAACTTACACCCCTCAAATTTCGATATATTTCCATCCGAGTCTCGTCTAAACTTATCAGCCATTCTTGTTTCCGCTATTTTCATACCTAATTTTAAAAGTGGGGTCAATTTATCCTTATCATGTAATGCCCAGTCTGCCTGAATTCTTTCTGCCCCAAGCTGTATAAATCCGTAGTTATACAATGCTTTAAGAGCCTCATATTCATATCCTTTATCCAGATAATCAGCATTAATAACATGTCCTATATCCAAAGTCTGCTCATCATCCATGAAATTGAAATTGATAAAGCAAACAACTTTATGCAACTCCTTTACTTCCACCGCCCAAAACTGATTCTCTTTCGAAAAATACTCAACCACTTTAGTTATCGATACTTCATCAGTCGGCCAAGCATAATCGCAATCAGCAAATGGTGACTTTTCATTAGATACTGCGATTTCCAATAAGTCTTTCCAATCCTCCATTACAAACTTTCGGATAATCAACTTTTCGGTTTCGATACGTAATATTTTGTTTGTTCCCATTTTTGATTTTCCTCCATATACTTGCATCTGAAAAATAATGCGGTCAAATTCTTCATACATATTTGTTTTTCGTGTAATTGATGGAGGTAATCCATGGAAAGCCTGATATGCTCTTGTAAACGCCTCAGGAGAATCATAATCCAGCATGAGAGCCAAATCAATAATTTTTACATCAGTGTTAATCAATTCATGTGCGGCTATGGTCATTCGCCTATAGCGTACATACTCGGATAATGTTACACCAGTTGATAACATAAAAATCTGTTGAAATTTTGACAGAGAACAGCAACAAGCTTTCGCAGCTTCTTCATAAGACAGTTTTTCCTTTAAGTGCAATTCAATATATCCTATCGCTTTATTTAATTGATTTATCCATTCCATAATTATCACCTCAATGCATTTTACCATAAATCACAAAAAAACACCTTGCAATTTACATAAGTATCTGCAAGGTATTTTTTCAGCCGAATTATTACGGGTAATTATCAAAATTATCACAGACTTAGGATTAGCTTACATGTCTATTCTAATCTCGACATTGTAATCCTCAACATTTTTTCGAGTTAATAAAACGCACGTCTCAACGTGCCTTGAGGAGACAAAAAAGATGCCGCTTGAACCTGGTGGCCCCTTGGTGGCAAAGTATCATTCCCAAAATTTAAGTAAAGCCTTCATTCTATTAAGACTTTCCTAAATTATTTTATCGACAGTTACCAATAGATTTATTGTTTCAAATTCAATACTTCATTTACTATAGCAGACATCTCTTCCAGAGTCTTTGTACGACCATCCTCCAGCCATTTAATCAATAAATTCCAAAATCCACCTGCATTATAAAACACTATATATTCTATGCTTTTTTTATTCTTTGTCTGTGATAAATGAGCTTTGAAGTTAACATATACATTGGGAAGCAATTCATTAAATTGAAAAAAGCATAACATGAATTAGATTTTGTTGATGTAGCATTAACAAAAAGTCTTTATAATCTTTCCAAAATGAGAAAAATATTTTTGCTACATTTGCAAGTGAAAGATCATCTTGATTTTTAAATAATTCAAAATAGTGTAGATATAGTGATCTTACGTATTCATTTAAAATATCTTCTTTAGATTCATAAAGTCTAGTAATGCGTTGAGACTTATATTAAAAAATTAGTCAACAGTAAACATAGAATGGGCACCCGCCCAACAAAAAACGTGAGTTTGGCGGGTTTATCCAATTCTAAACTGAGTAAAAGTTCGATGGTTATAAGCTTGTTTCCTTTTTTAATCTGTGTAATGCCCAAGAAAAACTGATAAAGCACATAACCGCTAGTAAAAAAAAGACAAGTGTAACATCACGGGCAGCAATATTCTCCTGTAAAGTCAAAGCTCGTAAGGCGTTAATTACATGAGTAAACGGGTTTAGATTAACTGCAATTGCCAATCCCCCAGATAATCTGTCTGCCGGAAATAATGCCGTGCTTAGAAAGAAGATTGGCAGAACAATTGCGTTCATCACGGTTTCGTAAATGACCTCATTGGGAAGGCAAAGGCTAATCGCATAAGTAAGTCCTGCCATAAAAAATGCTGTCATAAATATTATCAAAGCAATTAGGAGCACTCCTATAAACCCGGAAGCAAATTTAACAGAAAAGAACAGGCTGACAATGCACATAATAGCAACTTCAATAAAAGTACATAATACTGCTTCTAATACTTGGCCGAGTACAATTGAACTTCTTTGAACCGGGGCAATCAACACCCTGTAAAAACTCCCATCGGTTTTCATCAGATAATTCATAATTCCACTGCTGCTGCAAGCTCCAAAACTTACAAGTACAACAAGTCCGGGAAGAATAAAGGCCGTATAGTTTTCAACTCCAATACCCTGCATGGACTGTCCGGCAACGGCGCTATATAAAACCAGCCAAAGTATAGGTTGTAGAACTGTCATTACAATAGTGAAAGCGTTGTGAAAGCGCCACTTTATATTGCGCTGAAGTAAAATAAAAACACCCATTAGCTGACCTCCTTATCATCTTCGCTAGTTAGCCTGATAAAAACATCTTCTAAGGTAGGTTGCATAATTTCTATTCCCAAGAAAGGAATACCATGCTCCAGCAGCCACCAATTCACTTTTTCTAAATCGTTATGTCCGTTTTTCAAACAGGCAATAATTTTATCACGGCGCAGGTCAGATTCCTTCAGACCAACAACACTTTTTAACGGCTCAAAACAATTTTGGGCTTGTTCTTTTGATACAAAGCTGATTTTCAGCATATCCTGTCGCAAGTATTCTCTGAGAGCATGAGGCGTACCTTGAAGTATCTCTTTCCCATTCTTCATAATACATATGGTATCGCTTAACTGGTCAGCTTCCTCTAAATAATGGGTTGTCAAAAAAATCGTGGTTCCAAAATCATTTCTGATTTTTTTCATCATGTCCCACATCGCCATGCGGGATTGGATGTCCATACCCACAGTTGGCTCGTCCAAGAATAGTACTTTTGGATTTGACATCATATTGAGTGCAATATCAAGCCGCCTCTTTACCCCGCCGGAATAGGATGAAACAGGATATTTCAAGTATCGCTCTAACCCAAAGCAGGAAATTAATGTTTTCATGCGTTTTTGTGCTTCCAGTTTAGGCACCTTATAGAGCTTGCTCTGAAACATCATATTTTCCGTGAGAGACAAGTGTGTATCAATAGATGTCTGCTGTGCTACGCAGGATATTTGTGTGCGAATTTCAGACGCTTCCCAGTAAATGTCTTTTCCTAACATGGTAACAAGACCAGAGGTAGGAGCTAGATAAGTGGTCAGTATATGAATAAGCGTTGATTTCCCGGCACCATTTTGTCCTAAGAGGGAGAAAATTTCTCCCTCCTTTACTGCTAAATTTAGGCCATTTAATGCCTGTACGCCGTTCTTATACTTTTTTATTAAATTTTCGGTTCGAATAGCGGTCATATTATTCCTCCTTAATAGGGAACAGAACTTCCGTAACATATTGAGCAGGATCCCCTTTCAAGAACATTCCAGGGCCTTTGATGAAAACCTCTCTAAACGGCGGCCTAAGCTGCAGATTATATTCAGCAGCATATCGGTCAATTGCTGTATAAGCATTATGCAAGGTTTCATAAGAGCCAATATGTGTAACGCTGATTGCTCTGATACGTGGAAGTTCTTTTATTTCAATTCCATTTTTGATGGGTGTTTCCTCAGTGGGTACGCACAAGTCCATTTCACCTATTTTTGTTTTCGGGTTCATCACATAATAGCAAAAGAACGGTGCGCCACTTGTCTTTCCCTTAATAGACTGAAAAACGCTAGGAAAAACCTTGTTGGCCTCGGTTGCAATTCCCTTGTATCTCAGAAAAGCAACTCGAATTGGTTCAATATCTCTGATTTCAATTTGGTATTCCATTTTTTAATTCTCCTTTTCCTTTTTTATAGCAATCCATACTTCGGAATGCCCCTCTTGCGGTTTTTCTTGACTAATAGGATATACTTCTATGTCTGGCAATTCTGCATAAGTATAACCTGAGAATGGAAGCCACTCTGTAAGAAAACGTCTGAAAATATTCTGAATGGATTCTTTGAAATGTCCGTCACTTTCAAATATCACCCATGTTGCTGCCGGAATTTCATACTCAAACATTCCTGCAGTAACAGGCTGGTCCGTTGCAGCTGCAATATAATAGTAAATATCATCTGGATTTTGATAAACAGTAATCCCCAGCACTACACCTGGAATTTGATTCGATAGTTCGCAGACTTCTGCGAATCTGTTATCCTGTAATGCTCTGTTCCAAAAAGGCGGAACCAATTTTTGGTTTTCCTCCATGTCCTCTGTTAGTGGAATACGGATACCTACAATCCTCATAGACTCTTTTTCTTCCATACAATATGGCATAGCATCACCTCCTGTAACTTTAACCGAAAACTTAATGGGGGGATACGCATGAAGCACACTCCCTTGAGATTTGGCAACAGAGGGAGAAATTCCATGAACGCCCTGAAACGCCCGGTTAAAAGATGTCGGGGAATTGTATCCGTATTTCAGTGCAACATCCAATACTTTTATATCTGTGGATTGCAGTTCAAAGGCGGCCTGTGTCATTCTCCGGCGGCGAATATATTCAGACAACGGAATACCGGCTACATAGGTAAACATACGTCCAAAATAATAAGGCGAGCAACATGCTATTTTTGCTACTTCCTCACATAAAATCTCATTCTCCAAGTTCTTTTCGATATAGTCAATAGCGCTGCTTAGTTTCTTTAGCCACTCCATTTCTTCACCTCCTTGTAAAAATCATACTATGTAAAATAAATTTATTCCTCGCTTTTTGTGCCCTCTTTTGTAAACTCTACTTTACTATACCACGTCCAATTTTTATTTTTTAAATCTGTCTACCATAAGGGGAGCATATCAACCGAAGACTTCGCCTCTTTGGGTTTCTTTATTTAGTTTTGGATTATATAAAATAAAAGCACCAGATTTTTACATCTTAGTGCATTTATAGTTACATTTTTTAAGTAATTATTTGCGGCTACAAATTAGAATTTGTGAAATACGTGTTATGCTCATAATAGTTAGTGCCTAAATTTCGAATGTTTCTTTTTATACAAAATATAAAATAGAGAATAAATAGGTATTACTAAAAGCAAAATCAAATAAAAATCACGAGTTGCTGAATATGAAGTGGCATTCCATCCTTTAATCATAATATGACTTACAATATAAGAAATGGGAATAAATAGTATTTTTACTATTATGGCTTTAACTTTTTCTTTCTTTCTGAATATTACAACAAGTATTGCCAAAACAAGTGCAAACAAAATGGCAGTGACAAAATAATAATTCAAAAACAATCGAGGTAAGGTCATAACTCCTCCATTATTAATTGGATTTCTTCCATAGATTACTTTATTTTCTTGCCCACCATTAGACACATAATAAATAGTATTAACTGTTTCTCCGTTTGGATTTACCGTTATATCTTGCTTTTTCTCGATATTAAAGAGTTTGTTCCAGATTGTATTATAGATACTAATATCATATACACCTTGCTCACTTTGATAAATCTCATATTCACCTGTAAAAGAAAGCGTTACACAGCCATTATTATCCTTTATAGAAATAATATCAAATGATTCATCATAAGGTAGATATTCAGGTGCTGTTAAATATGCAAATGATAATATTACAACGATGGCTGAAATAACTGCTGAAAGAATACCTGTAAATACTCGTTTTTTCTTTATATCAAATCCTATTTTTTTTATCACTTCAACACCGCTATCCTTTTCCGAACAAATTTTTTTAACAGGTATATCTGTTTGTGATAGTTCCAATTCATTTTTGCACTCAGCACAATGACTTAAATGCTCATCTACAAATTGTTTTGTATCGTCACTGATAACATTTTCAACATACAAAGGTAATATATCACGAACAATACTACACTCACGATTTTTCATTGTTTTGTTCCTCCATTCGTTTTAATATTTGATTTTTAGCTCTGTGGTAGGTAACGCAAGCCCAATTATCGGTCTTATTGAATATTTGACCAATTTGCTTGAAACTCAAGTCTGCAAAAACTCTCCACATAAATACTTCTTTATAAGGTTCTGGGATAGTATGCAATACCTTTTGAATTTGTACTGTTTGTTCGTGGGTAATGATTTTTTCATCAATCAATGAATTGAGGTCTACTAAATCTTCTACTTCCACGCCTTCAATTTTGCTAATATTTTTTTGCTTTTTTAGATGGGAATAATAACAATTTTTTGCTATTTGGCACAACCACACACGTAAATCGCAATCTCCTCTAAAGCTATCAATGGATTGCATTGCTTTAAAGAATGTTTCGCTTGTTATCTCCTCGGCGATATGTTCATTACCTGATAACTTTCTGATATATAAGTATACATGGTTAAAGTAAGTATTGTATATCTGTTCAAACTCCATTACTCTACCACCTCCTTTCACTTATAAGACTTCGCATATATAGAAATCTTACAAAACTTTTCAAATATTTTTATTTGGCTTTTGAAAATAGCTGTCCACAAATGCAGACAGCTATAATAGAGGTTATATAAATAATCTTCCCTACAACTTCCTATTTATATATTTGATTATAAATAATACTTAGATCGCAATATATAAATTACGTGAACTATTAATATTTTAATTTCATTTTTAAATATTTTTCTAAAGTAGAAACGTGCATTGGATAAAATAAACTCTTATCACCTTCTAATAATTCCTTTAGTTCTATTAATGATATCCATCTAATATTTTTCGTTTCATTACTCTTGTTTAATAATTCTCCATCAGCCCTACATATAAATGTTTGCACCATTATTGGATATTTTCCTTGAATATTTTGGCTACAAGAAAACGGAGTATAGTTTAGCACTTTATATCCATTAGATTCAAAAACTATTACTTCATTCTCACCTTTAATATTTGTAACCTTTAATCCAGTTTCTTCCCAAATCTCTCTTCTCAAACAATCGAAAACATTCTCAAATTCTCTTATTTTTCCAGCAGGAATTTGTAATAGTCCATACTCCAATATAGCTTCATCCTTGCACCTATCTTGAATTAATATGTAATCTATTCCATCAACATTTTTCTCTATTATTCCAGCTACCCCAAGTTTAGCAAATAACTCCATTTTAAAATCTCCTTATAGACAATAATTTACTTACGTTCATCTATAGTATATAAGTCATCCATCCATTTATCAACCTAATTTTCCCAATTACCATCTATCATAACTCTAATTATCCAATGTCATCTATATTTTAGCCGATTTTTGACCCTTTTTTCAGCCTACAACCACTATATGTTGTGCTCAAGTCTTATTATTTCTCCTCTGAACCACAATACGTCATCAGAATTATACTCTCCGTCGTAGAATGTTCCCAATCACACTTCGCTCTGCTCATGTTCTTGGACATTCCTGACATGAGACGTACATCTGCTTCTTCAGTCGTTTTACTCTTTCACAAGCAGTGTTACGACTTCAACATGATCTGTCTGTGGAAACATATCTACTGGTTGAATTTCTTTTATCTTATAGTCATGTTTTATTAAATACTTTACATCCCTTTCTTGAGTTTCAGGATTACATGAAATATAGACCACTTTTTTAGGGGATAATTTTACAACAGATGATAAAAAGTTTTCATCACTACCTTCTCTAGGTGGATCCATTATTACTAAATCTACGTTTTCACCTTTTAATGATTTTTTCACCATATATTCTCCTGCATCTTGATTTATAAAATATACATTATCAACTTTATTTATCTTGGCATTTGATATTGCATTTCTAACAGAATCTCTATTCAACTCTACTCCTATAACTTCTTTAGCATAATCAGCTGCCACAATTGAAATTGTTCCTATGCCTGAATAAGCATCTATTACTATTTCATCTTTATTTATATTAGCCATTTCTATTGCTTTTTTATATAATTTTTCCGTTTGAATAGGATTTATTTGGTAAAAAGATTTTGAGGATATTCTAAACCTCTTTCCACATAATATATCTTCTATAAATCCCTTTCCATATATTGTAGTCTCATAATCTCCAAGAACTACTGATGTTCTTCTATTATTTACATTTAATACTACTGAAGTTATTTCTGGATGTTTTTTTAATAATGCTTTTATAAAGTTTTTCTTACCTGGAAAAACTTTATCTCCAACAACTAATACTACTAAATACTCTCCAGTATTCACTCCATTTTTTATAAGTATATGTCTTAAAAATCCAGTTCTACTATCTTCATTATATGGTTCCATTTTAAAAGATTTCATCATAGATTTAATAGTTTGCACTATTTTATCTGAGTTTTCATTTTGGATTATACAAGTATCTATATCTATAACACTATGGGAATTTTTAGCGTACATTCCTGATATAATCGTATTTTTCCTATTCTTTCCAAAAGTATAATGAGATTTATTTCTATATCTATATGGACTTTCTGTTCCAATGATTTCATTTACATCACAAAGATTTCCCATTAATTTTTTTACTTGATTTTCTTTTAAAACCAGTTGGTCTTCATAGGAAAGGTATTGCAACTGGCACCCACCACATTCACTATAATATTTACATTTTGGTCTTATTGTTTTTCCCGATAATTCTCTCATAATTTTCACCTTTCCTCTTAAGTTTTAATTTTATTATGTATTATTAATCATTATATAATAGTTTAGAATATAAGTAAAAACTTAGTTAAAGTATAAATTAAAAATAAAATATTATACATAAAATATGCTATAATTATTTAAGTAGTATAAAAGAAATAGATAGAGGAAATACCCACATCATAACCCAAAGTTTGATATAGGTGAAGATTTATTTTGTAAAGGTGTACCTTTAATAATTTAGTATTCCATTGATTGGTTAAATTATAATTAATTTTTAATCCCCTGCTCTATAATAAAATTAGAACAAGGGGATTCTCTATTACTTTGCCACAACTACAGTAGCATAAGATTCTACTTCATCATACTCATCTTTTTTAAAACTTCCATAGATTTTAACATCATTATATCCTGCTTTATTTAATAATTCCTTTAATTTTTCTGACCTTATTGGATACAGAAGTTCACTATTTTCAAATTTATTATCATCAACTTCTAATATTGTTTTAAAATCAATTTTATTCTCATCTTCTACATATTCATAGAATCTATAAAACTTTAACTTTTCATTTTCTATAGCTGGTAGACTATCAACTTTTTTATCTAATATTCTATTATAGTTTATTATTTGTAATACTAAATTTCCATCTTCTTTTAATATTTCTTTAGACTTAATTAAAAAATCTAATATTTCTTCATCATTATCTAAATGAACTAGTGAATTTCCTATACAGTAAGCTAAATCATATTTTTCACCTAATTTATCTATATCTAACATATTTAAGACTTTTCCATTAATATTTTCATAGTTTTTATTTAATATTTCTATCATACTTTCATTTAAATCTACTGCCGTCACTTTATGTCCTAAATCACTTAGTACCTTTGAATATCCTCCATTACCACAAGCTATATCTAATATATCTTTGCTTTCTTCTCCTAAAACTTCTCTTAATAAATCTACTTGATATTTTCCGGTTGGAAATATATCATCATAATATTTTGATATTTCATCATAAAATTTAGACATATTGGCCTCCTTTTAATTTTATATATTTATAACAAGATTTACTATCTATATAGTTTATTATACAATATAATTGTTTCTTATTTTACTATTTATAGGGATCTTATATTGGATACAAAAATTCTGGAAAGTTTTTTCTAATACATCAAAAACTGAATTCAATCTATTATTATCTAATTATAAGAAAACTTAAAAAATAACAGAAATAGATTCAAACTGAACTAACTCATGCCAAGTAGCCAATATATAATGACTGTTTTTATATTGATTTTTTATTTATATTTCTAAATTCTAATGGAGTCATATTTAAATGTTCTTTAAAATATTTAATATAATGACTGCTATGATTAAATCCAACCATAGCTCCTATTTCCGTTATAGAATAATCTGTATTCTTTAATAAATCTATACTTTTATTCAATCTATATTCCAATAAATATTTATATGGAGTTGTGTAAATGATACTCTTAAAACAACGAATACACTCTGATTCACTTACATTACCACTTTCTGCAATATCTTTTAATGAAATATTATTTTCATAGTTTAAACTTATATAAGACAAAAATTTTCTAACTCTATTATATTTAACATTATTAGTTGTAGATGATTTCACTTCTTCTATATCTATATTAGATATAATAAAAAACCAAATATTTATTAATTTCATAGAAACTTTATACTCATAATTTTCTTCATTTAGTTTATTCTTTTCTAACTTATTTAACTCTTCTAGTATTTTTAAGACTTCCACTTTCCATTGTTTTGTGGGTTTAAATACTATAGAATGAATGGCAAAATTATTAGTAATAGGTAAAACATTGTTTTTCTCCATAAAGCTTCCTGAATAAAAGGTTAAAAACTTTTCATGAAATATAAAACTCCTATAATGACAATCTGACTTTTCAGTAGTTTCATGTAAAACCCCTTTATTTATAAATATTGCCTCTCCCTTTTTCAATTCAATTGATTCATTTATTGTTTTAATTTTTATTATTCCCTCTAAAACATATATAAACTGTAATTCTTCATGCCAGTGAATTTTTCTAAAACCTAAGTTACTTGGGAAGCAGTTTTCATTTTTAATCTCTAAAGTTAAAAATGGAAATGATGTGCTTTCCAATGGATTTGTTGAATGTATAATATTTTCTTTCATTTCTATCACCTATTTTTGATAATATTATTATATTATTTTGCTGATATTTGCCTATTTAAAAATATTTTAAGATGATATTATTATATATCAGTAAATATAATAATCAATGTTTTAAAATCTAGGAGGGATTATATGATTATTGATGGAAATCCAAAAGAGAAAAAAGCTATGGAAGAGTTTCATAAGGGAAATAGAGCAGAAGGATTGAAAATTCAAGATGAATTTGTTGAAGATTTAAGAAATGCTATGAAAACACAGGACCATTGCTCTTGTACAAAAGCCTGTAAATTTCATGGTAAATGTATTGAATGTGTTGCAATACATAGGGCACATGAAGACCATTTGCCTAATTGTTTTCATAATATGATAAATAAAAAGATAATGAACATATCTGAATTAACAGAACACACCATAGCAGAAGATTTTAATAAATAAAAAAGTAGAGAAGTTTAAATTTCTCTACTTTTTTATTTCAACTAAATTTTTCTACAAATACTAATAATACTAGAATCTAAAGGTGAAAATTCTGTTTTGTTCCAATCTGAATATTGATTTTCTATGACGAATCCATTTCTTTCTAATAAGGATTTTAAAGTTTCATTATCTGTAAATTTGCAAGCTATTCTAGATGTAGTCTTTTTAAATCCCCAGTCGCGAAAAGTAGTCCAGTGCATTATATTATTTTTATCATCATAAGACTGCGTTCCAGATACTTTCACTACTACTCCATCTTTATCTGTAAATTCTCCCCAAATATCTTCATCTTCTTCAGATAAATCTGTTCCCAAAGGGTTTCTAGTTTCAAATGCAAATATTCCATTTGTATTCAAATGTTTGTATACTGTTTGAAGTAATCTATTTTGATCCTCTTCATTTAAAAATGCTTGAAATGCATTTCCCGTTAAAAATACCATAGAAAAACGCTTTTCTGTTTGAAATGTTCTAGCATCTCCCTCTATAAAAGTTATAGGTAAACCTTCTCCCTTAATTCTTCCATACTCTATCATATCCTTAGTTATATCTACCCCTAAAACCTCTATGCCTGATTGTGCCAAATGTATTCCTGTAAGCCCAGTACCACAAGCCAGTTCCAAAACTTCTCCTGGATTTGATTTAGCAAGTTCAAGATAAAAGTTATATTTATCAGTTTCCCCTCCAAATTCTAAATCATAATTTATAGGGTCTCTATATTCTTCTAAATTATCATGTTTCATAATAATATCTCCTCCACATAAATGCACTTAATATATAACTATAAACTATCTACTATCTTCAATATTTAATGGTCGTATTTGTAGGCGATTAGTTTCCTTACAAGTATCTAAATATTTAATCATTTAAACCTCCCAAACTAATGTAAATTGGCTTTATAAGCGATGTTTTAATCCTTCCAATTCCTGTTTATTTCCGTTTATATGCCCAAGTTTTATAGATGATTACTTCAAGATTTGCTAATTTTGTCCAGCTATTTCTTTATTTCACCTGCATACCTATTGCAAATTTTTCGAGCCCCACTTTCTTATAATACGGGACTAAGTTCTCTTCGCGGAAAAGTTGTATATGTAAATTATTTTTAAGACAATGAGTCATCAATCTTTTACTTATTTCTGTTCCGATTCCCCGGTCTCTAAAATGAGAATCAACGCCTAGTCCACATAAATAGGCATTAATAATCCCGTCTGAAACAATCCTGCCTGTTGCAACAAGTTTATTTCCACTGTATACATAAATAGAATACCAGCTTTGCTTCATTGCAATTAATAACTGTTCCGGAGACAACTTTAAAAAGTCATTCCATCCCAGATTCCCATAAAGGGCATATAAGTCTTCTTTTGCTGGGAACTTCGTTGTATATCTTAGCTCCATAAACTGCCTCCTATTATATAAACCTTTCCTTCAAATTCCTATTTTTACACCAGTTAGTCTGCTTAATTTACTGGAATTTGTTTATCAACGTTTATGAATTAAATCTGTCATATCCCCACCAATCTGGAATGAGCTCTTTTAATTTAACCGTTTTTTTAGTTTCAAGATCAAGCAAAATTTCAATCTCGCCGCTTTCACGGTCTAACTGCATCATATATTCTCTGCAAGCACCACAGGGGGAACCAACTTTACCGCCGGGCATGACCGCTACGACTTTAACTATTTGACTTTCTCCATTTGTAATCATGTTAGCAATGGCATTTCTCTCCGCACACATTCCTAGAGTACTGGCAGTGTCAATACAAACACCAACATAAATATTATCTTCTTTAGTTAAAATTGCAGCAGCAACGCCGCCGGCTTCTATGAATGGAGAAATCTCTCTTCCATTCTGAACTATTCTAGCTTTCTTATACATTTCTTCCCAAATATCCATAATCCTATCACTCCTTCAATCCCAAACTATCACTGGGCTAATTTGAAAATCTTGACTACAGCATTTTATCATGAAATAAAACTTATGCTTTGTAATCTTAATTCTTTTTAAATTACAATTTCAAATTCCTTTTTATTGTATAATCTTATCCCATTATCATTATTACTTCAACCAAATTTTACCGTAATAGCTTGGTTTTTAAAACAGACGAGTTAAATAATAACCCTGATGTCATATTTTTTAGCACCTCTTATGCAAAAGCTGAATGGCTTTCCCAATAATATTGTTTTATGTCTGAAATTGAGAAAGATATTTATTTAAATTGGATTTGATATTTATCCATAACAATAACCAATTTAAATTTTAATCAAAGACCTAAAAGACTCTTTATATCTACATAGTGTCAAGTTAAAGTAGATTTGCATCTTTGGAGGTTTAGACAAATGCTTAAAGAATGAGTTATGTCTGGGAAATATCCATGACTACATTTAAAAATGAGATGATCATTGGATACGTTTTTTTATTTGGCGGACATATGAAAGAGCCGATGACCATGAGTTTTCTCAATGGTTATCAACTCTGCGTCTTAACGTCTGGCTCTTTGATAATTGACACATTCAGTGACAATCTTCTTATATTCTCACATATACAATATGTATTTCTTTGCATTTTTTTTACTGACTTTTCCTTTTTTCTGCGTATTCATTTTCCAAAATTGACATATGGAGAATATCGTGCCATTGCCCACCACGAAAAATGGTTTCCCGTAATTTTCCTTCCTGTTGAAAGCCTAATTTCTCGTATAGTTTTATAGCTCTATCATTAAAAGAAAAAACTCTTAAGAATATTCTGTGTAAATTCATTTCTAAAAAGCTGAAATCAAGAAGTAATTTCATAGCCTCCGCTCCATAACCCTTACCCCATGCTTCTTTATCTCCAATATCAATAATACATTCGGCATTGCGATTCTTATAATCAATATTGATCAAAGAAGTAACTCCAATTGGTTTCTTAGATTTTTTCTCGACTATAATATAGCTCTTGGAAAAATGTGACCCTAATATCACATGAGTAACAAATTCTTCTGTTTCTTTAATATTGTAAACATCTAAAAGCGGTGCAGTAGACTGCATAACCTCTATATCATTTCTCCATTGATGATATAATTCTGTGTCTTCTGATGTCATCTTACGTAAAATGATTCTATCTGATTCAAATAGCATATGAACATTCCTTTCATTGATTTATTTTTATTCTTTTACTGTTTCAGGCCTAAGTATTGATCTTAGAGAGTGCTTGAATGCAGCTAGCTGATCGTCGATTCTGGTTTCTTTTTTACCAATATTAAGCGAATTGAGTGTCAACCCGTCAATAAATGAAATCATATATAGAGCTATACTTTCAGGTGGAAGAACAGGATTGAATTCATTTTGTACTATCCCCATATTAATAAACTTCTCAATCGCATTTTTCAATTTGATATATCTTTTTGTGATATAATGCACGGATTCTTTGTTCTTAATAGAGTCTAACCGTAAAAAAAACTCTGATTTCGCACGTACAAGCGAATCTTTAACATTTTCGACTTCTGTTTGCTGTAATTGTAAAAATTCATCCAGCTGAGTCCATAATGATATCCCTTTAACTGGTTCTATAAAAACTTTGGAATCCTTCTTATCATCAAGCTTCAGAACTTCTACAAATACATGTTCAATATTATCAAAGTAAGCGTAGACACCTCCCCTTGACATTTTAGCTTCTTCAATTACATCTTGCATTGTAGCTTTATTATATCCGAACATAATAAAAACACGTTTTGCTGCTTCAAGTATTTCTTCTTTTCTATTTTGTTTATACATATCTCCGACCCTAGGTGACATTTAATCTCCCTCCTTCCAAAATAGATATCCATGTCTATTTTAATTATAAGCAGCAGTAATATCTAAGTCAAGTTATAATTTTAATATGGTTTCGTTTAAGCAAGTTACCTAAGCATGCAATTAAAGGAACTAGAAAGCGAGGGATTATTGTTTTTTGATCAAAAACTCGATATCATCTATAAATTGGGCAAAAAAACGAGCCGAAAAATACACTTTTTTAGCTCATTTTTTTGCTTATTTTTTGCTCTAAAAAAACACTACATATAGTGGTTTATCTGTCCTATTTCAACGTGGATTGGTTATTATATTAATCATAATATTCTCCTTTTTTTAATCAACCCAAAATTCATCAACTATATGGACATAGTCAGAGCGATTAATACAGTACCAAGTTCGGTTGATCGCTATTCAATACTAATCTCCCTGTTTTAAAGTCATTTGATTTGGAGTATATCTTCCCATAAGTTCTTTTGCGAAGGTTTTCCAGTTATACTATAGTTTAAATCCCCAAATCCATCTTGCGAAGATTTCTTATAGTTCAGTTTTAATTCACCTACAGGAGCTAATGCTCACGTTATTACCATTTTAATTAGTTTAAAAACTATTCAACAGGTTTCATGATATTCATAACATCGAGGATGCAAATGAATCTCTAGACTCTTATATTTATACTTTCAACAGCAAACTTTACAATAGACCTTAAAGATAACTAGAGACCTTCCATAAGCCTTCGCCTAGATTAACATTATTACTCAAGTGTAAAAATGTAGTGCCAAATTAAGCTAAGTTATTTAAGATTGATGAATCAAGAACTTGATATATCCTCAAGGTGTCTCAAATTCCAGGCGTTACATAGGTTATTATTAATAGTATAATTTGATGAAAATAAAGATATCCCCAGTAGGTTGTAGGATATCTTTCTAGATAGGTATGTTTAAAAATATAATAGCTCCTTAGAAGGTGACATTTTTAAAAATTACTAGGATTGATTTTTATTGTTTAATACTGATTTGCTTAATGTGTTCAACACCCCATGTGTTCATAGAATCCAAGATTGGTTTCAATGAGTGTCCAAGTTCAGTTAGTGAGTATTCTACCCTCGGTGGTACTTCTGGATAAACCTTTCTATGAACTATTCCGTCTGACTCCAACTGTCTCAGTTGCTGTGTTAGCATCTTCTGGCTTATTCCACTAATTCCTTTACTTAGTTCAGAGAATCTTTGAGTTCCGTTATTAACCAGATTTCTTATTATTAAGACTTTCCATTTATGCCCTATCAAATTTACAGTATGTTCAATCGGACATGATTTATCACACGACATTGTGCTTCCTCCAATTATATTTATTTAATACTTACTATTTGGTTAGTATTGAACTGAAAAGTGCCCGTAAAGAAATATTCAAAGAAGGCCGGCTAGATAAATGTTTACACACATTGATCATATTGCAATTTCTGTAAAAGACAGAAAAAAGTCTATTGAATTTTATGAAAAAAACTTTGGATTTAAAAAATATTTTGAACATGATGTTCCTGGTATACCCGAGATTGAAAAAGTTGTCTATCTTCAGCTAGGTGAGACTGTATTAGAACTTGAGAATTGGACAAATAAAAAAGTGAATTCCGGATACCACTTTTGCCTTATTAGCGATGACTTCGATGCAGATTACGATAGACTCATAAAAGCGGGTGTGCCTGTTGTGACCAAGCCGCATATCACCAGGCCCAGAACTCCTCGAGAAAAAGGTTGGAAAAGAGTAGTCTTTAAAGGCCCAGACGACGAACATATCGAATTTCGTGGTTAAGTCAAATCAAGTAAAGAACTACTTAAAGTTCTAAATCTTGTCTATTTACCGTTTTAAAAGTACAGTTAAACCACGACAATTACAAATTGTCGTGGTTTTTTATTGTCTTATTTAAAATTACCTTTAATTTACTATTACTCTCCAAAGAGTTTTCATCCTTTTAAAAATTACTTCGTTAAATCGGAATTATCTATGTTATCAAGCAAACTTTCAATGGACTTGTTCATAAAGGTAACAAGTGAAGTTATCTCAGCTTCTAAATCGCTCCAGCAATCATCACATTCACCCAGATAAGCTTTTCGAGCTATTTCAAGTAGTACAGCAAGATTTTGTGGAAGTCTGGGAGTTGCCCATTCTGCTGCCATATCTTTTGAACAAATTTCACCAGTGGATATTGTAAACCACATTCTGGCTAATGTCAAAAGCACATTCCGTTCATCACCTTTTACACCAGCAATCAATTCTGGTAAAGAACATCTAATTGCTTTTTGGATGTCTTTCATTGGTATGTGCTCTATTACTTTAATCGCTTCCGGTCCTTTCAAAGATAAACTATGGCTTCTTGCCTGCCACAAGAGTATTGCCACGTCAGGGTCATAATATGCTTGGGGAATATCCCCTGCCTCCATTTGCTCCCTTAGCCACTCTCCATACATAAATTCACATTTAGGTGGGAACTGCCAAGGAGAAATATCATTTTGATTTATTACAGTCACTTCAAGGGGTCTTTTTAAGTTTTTACATCCAATTTTTCCGGATATAAACATTAAGCGCTTAGTCAACTCGTTTCTTGTTGCTTCTGTCAAATCTTGATTAATAATCACTAAAATGTCCACATCACTGTTAATATGCAGACCTCCAAGTATCGCTGAACCATATAGATAAATTCCTATCAACTGATTCTCAAATAGCTCTTCGATTACTTCCAATACCTGAAGGGCTTGATTTGGTGCACTTTTAAGGTGTATATTATTTGCCATGTAATTTTCCTCCTCCATCCTCAAAATCTCTTGTATTTACACATTTAGTTTTATTATAACTGCAAAAATTAATAAAGCAAAATAAACGTTAATCTTTAGTCTTGTATAAAAGTTTATCTATCTTAACCAAAAAGTCCCTCAAATCTAAAATCTGAGGGACTTACAACACTCTTCAATATTTAATTAAAAATTTTCAAGATCTTTAAAATGAGACTATTTCTTTACTCAAATGGATATTTTTGAGCTAACATCATAATTCATTTTCATAACACAACTGTCCGCAAGCAGCACTAATTTCAGAACCAAATTGTGTTCTAACAGTTGCACTAATACCAGCTTTCTTTAGTGTATTGTAAAATTGTTTGATAGCACTTGAAGATTGAAATTTAAAAGTTGTTTTGTCTGTAGCATTATAAGGTATCAAGTTAATGTGATATAAATGCTTCCATGAACCACGATTTTTCAATAAACCTATAACTGCCTCTGCATGCTCTTTCGAATTATTAATTCCTTCAAGCATAATATAAGCAATAAACACTCGTCGCCCCGTATGAATGATATGCTCATCTAATGTCTTCATTACCTCATTCAATGGAAATCTTTTATTTATAGGCATTAAGTCACTTCGTTGACTTTCAAATGGTGAATGAAGTGAAAAAGCCAGATTCACTTGTGGAAATTCTTTGGTCAATCTTTGAATTCCCGGTATAATGCCAATTGTTGAAATAGTAATTCTTCGTTGACTTAACCCGAATAAATTTTGATCACTTAAAATTTTTACTGCAGCAAATAACTCCGGATTTGCAAAAGCCTCACCCATTCCCATAAATGAAATACTATTCAATCTATGGTCATTGAAATAGAAATAAAGTAATTGGTCAGTTATCTCATCAGCAGTAAGATTGCGTTTAAATCCCGCACTTCCCGTTGCACAAAAACGACATCCAAAACCACAGCCACATTGGGAAGAAATACAAAACGATTCCCACCCCTGTTTATACTTTAGTCCAACAGCTTCTATTCTTTCTCCATCAGTCAATTCGAATAACAATTTTTGAGCTTGTTTGGAATCTTGTGAAAAAACAGGTATTACACTAGATACATTATTTCCAAACTCATTTACTAAAGCTATCCTTAACGCTTTTGTCAGCATATGCATATCATCAAAATTATCTATCCTTTGATGAAAAATAGCTTTTGTAACCTGCTCGTATCTATAATCAGGTAATTTTAGATTTGATATTATTTGTTTCATTTTTTCATATTTCGTTTTTGTCCGTTTCATCTAGGCTTCCTCCCCACTATTAATAGTTAGGAAGCAAAGCCAGTATAATTAGCGACTTATACTACTCCATGCAAGCGTCGCCCAAAACACCTGACTTTGCATGGAGCCTATTGTGTGTTATTTTTATGTTCCCATTAAACATGTTAATTCCCATTTCTACATTTACAATTTTATTATTTTTGTTGCAACATTTTCACAAAATGCACTATCATGCTCAACAAACAAAATTGTAAGTTCATGTTCAATTAGCAATTTCTCAATCTGCATACGAGAAATGACATCAATAAAATTCAATGGTTCATCCCAAATATACAAATGTGCCCGTTCACACAAACTTTTGGCAAGCAATACTTTTTTCTTCTGTCCTCCACTAAAATCCTCGATATTCTTTTCAAACTGTTCTCTTGAAAAATCAAGTTTTCTAAGCATCGATTTAAATAAACTCTCATCAATAGAGTGTTTATCTGCATACTCAGATAGGTTACCATATAAATCTGAAGTATCTTGTGAAACATACGAAATAATCAACTTATTATTCTTTCTTACAATTCCACTATGAAGGATGTCTTCTCCATAAATTAATTTCAATATACTTGATTTTCCGCTGCCATTCTTTCCTTGAATAGCAATTCTTTCACCTTGCTCTATAGTGAAGTTTACTCCTTCACAGACAATTTTATCATCATATTCAATTGCAACATCTGTAAGTTCTACAAGCTTTTTATCATGGAAAGTAAGTGGTACTATTTTTAAACTTTCATTAGATTCAATATTTTTAAGAAGCTTTGATTTTTCCTCAATCATGTTTTGTTGTCTAGCTTCTATATTTTTGGCACGCTTCATCATTTTTGCAGCTTTATGTCCAACATATCCTTTATCTAATTTACTCCCGGAATTAGTAGTTCCATACTTGCTGCTTTCAACACTATCTGACCACGTAGATGTACGTTTCGCCGAGTTTGAAAGTCTGTTAATATCCTTTTTCAATTTTTCGTTTTCTGCTAGCTCAAAACCATCTTGCAATTCTTTGTTCCTCCACCATGAAGAAAAATTTCCTTTTTGTATTTCAATATTAGTTTTATTGATAGACAAGATATGGTCAACACAATTATCCAAAAAAGACCTATCATGTGAAATCAGAATAAATCCTTTCTTTTTTTTCAAGTAATCACATAGTTTTTCCCTAGCTTCAGCATCCAAATGATTAGTAGGCTCATCAATAAGTAAGAAGGAGTTCTCCTTCAAAAACATAGCACCTAACAATGCTTTGGTCTGCTCTCCTTTAGATAGTGTATCAAACTGTCTATATAAAGCATCATAGTCCATATCTAACAAAGATAATTCTTTTACTATTTCCCAATCCATTGAATTTGGACTGATCTCCCTTATGATATCTATGGTGAAATTGCTTTGCTCCTGCACTTCATAAGGAAAATATTCAAAAGTCATATCCGCTGAAATATTTCCTTTATATTCGTATTTCCCAAGCAAGAGATTTAGAAAAGTAGTCTTTCCTCTTCCATTTCTTCCAGTAAAGCCTAATTTCCAATCGGTATCAATTTGAAAACTTACATTTTCAAAAATATTATCATAACTACCTTCATAAGCGAAGGTTAGGCTTGTAACATTTATTAAAGACATATTTTTGTCCTCCTCTGTATTTAATAGTATAAATAACAAAGTCGGAACAATAGGCGACCTCGTTATTACTCCATATAAGTGTCGCCTGCAGCATCCGACTCTATATGGAGATTATCATGTGTTATCAAAGTGTCTTTATTTATCATAATATTATTTATCCTCCTTATTCGAATTATTTATAAAAAAATAAGAGCTGCAAGAATTAATTATTCTTACAGCTCATAGATATACATAATTAAGCTAATGATTATAGCATAACACAAGTGTATATATTAAGAGAAAAAAGAATAACTTTCTTGCATAAGTACAACAAAACAAACAGAACACACCTGTTTACCTTTGTATTAAATGTACTTTAAAATTTAGCAAGAAAAATTAATCATTTTTTCACCTCAAATTTCATTTTTTTATCATTATACTATTATACATATAAAAAGTCAATAAAGAGAGAATCAAGAAAATCTATTTCTTCTCTATCTCCACAACATACTTTATATGCCCTAAGGTGACAATAATAATGTCCTAAGCATCAGATACCTCCTTGGTGAAAGATACAATTCTGAATTTCTATCGCTTCTTCCACGAGTTTTTTCAAGATTGCTATATCTAATACTTATATTGATTGCTGCATCTAGACAAGAACTATCTTGATAAGTTTGTAGCTCTCAGCTTGTTTCTTATCTAAAGCACAAAGTTATTTACATTCTCAAATAGATTAATTTTTGAACTCGTTTATCTATATATTGTTTCAAATAATTCTTCCATCACTTATATTTATTATTGTATCAGCACTATTTGCAATTTCATTATTATGAGTTATCATAACCAATGTTTGATTATATTTATCTACACAAAACTTTAATAAGTTCATTACTTCATTAGTAGTATCGCTATCTAAATTTCCAGTAGGTTCATCTGCAAATATTATTGATGGTTTGCTCCCTAATGCTCTAGCTATTGCTACTCTTTGTTGTTGCCCTCCAGATAATTCATTTGGAAATTTGTTCATCTGAGTTTCTATTCCTAATTTAAATATCAATTCATCTAAATAACTTTTATCTATACTACCTTTATTTAATAATATAGGAAGAGTTATATTATCATAAACATTTATAACTGGTATTAGGTTGAAACTTTGAAATACAAATCCAAATACCTCTCTTCTTATTTTAGATAATCTATTATCATTTAAAGTATATAAATCTAAATCATCTACAAAAACACTTCCCGAACTAGGTTTATCTAGCCCTGCCATACAATGAAGTAAAGTACTTTTGCCAGAACCGCTTTGACCTACTATTGCTGTAAATTTACCTGGTTCTATTTCTAGATCTATACCTCTTAAAGCACAAACTTTATTGTCATCACTTCCATACACCTTCTCTATACCTTTAACCATTAATTTTTTCATAATCATATTCTCCTCACGTTATAATACACTAATCAATATTCCTAATTCCATCTGAAATTGATACTCCATCTATTCTATCTCTAGATAAATATACCGATAAAAAACCTATGAATATAAATATTAAAAATAATATTAATACTTGAGTCCAAGGAATATTATGTTTTATCGTTCTTGCAAATCCTCCTTTTATTAAGCTTTTATTGGCTCTTGCAATTCCCATATTATAGTTTATTATTGCAATTATAGACCCTATAAAAGAGGCTACTACCCCATAGTACTCACCCTCTATTATTAATGTCTTATTTATATCTTTTAAGCTCATTCCTATGGCTCTTAATACTCCTATTTCTTTTTTTCTAGAAATAATATTACTTCTCATAATAAAAATACTATTTACCGAAAGAATTAATAATATTAGACATTGATATATTAAGGAAAGTTTTTCTTCTGATGTCTGTTGTGCTCCTACTACTTTTTGATCCTCTCCCTTGCCACCTATTGTACTGAAAGCATACTTGTTTGTTAGTTTTTCTAGTTCTTCTTCTACACGGTTTAACTTGCCTTTTTCAGCCATTACATAGATTTTATTATAATATTTTTGACCAGTTAATTCTCTATAGTCCTCTTCTCTAAATATTACCTGTGCCCCTGACACTCCTACATTTCCATCCTGTGATGCTGCATAGATTTTATCCATTATACCTGCTAATTGAACCTTGATGGTTTCATACTTTTCCAAACCATTTTTATATACTGGAATTTTTATAGTTATTATATCCCCTACTTTAACCTTATCTATAACTCTAGATTCAAATGAATTTGTTATCATAGAATAAGTATTATTTACAAGTAGAACTTTTTTATATCTTCCCTCTGCATTGTTTATTAAATTTTGTCCTTCTTCTATAAAGGATTCTCTACTCTCTAAAATTTCGTCACTATATCCTCTTATAAGAAGTGGATATTCATTGTTATAACTTTCTTGGTACAGTTTATTCTTCCTATCCAACTCATCTTCATAAGCTTTGGATATTTTGTCTTTAGAAATCAATATATGACCCTCAGAATTAAAAAAATTAGGCTCTATTTTACTAACTTCTTTTATATTATTTATTTTTTCTATAATAATTTCATCAAGTTTATAAAACAAACTATCTGTACCATTAAAACTTCCACTTACTGTTTTATCCACAGTGCCATATGACATTCCAAACATTCCACCTGTTATACCCTCTTCTATATTAGTTTTCACATGGGCCTTTATACCAAAATTAAGAATAAACATAATCCCAACTATTGTAATTGATAACATAGTTATAATAGTTCTTGATTTATTTCTCCAAATATTTCTAATTGATATTGTTCTTATTATATTGTTACTTAACTTAACTCTTTTTCTCCTTAATTTTTTTCTGTATTTTTCACTATTTTTTATAGAGTCTACTATTGATAGCTTCATAGCTTTTCTAATAAGCATGATGGTACTTATAGATACTGATAAAGTTGAAACTCCAAAAGAACAAACTATACTCATATAATTTATAGTTAATTTTGTACTATAACCATATACCAACCTAACTCCAAAATATGATAATATCGTCCCAAATATAATACCTAATATTGTTCCAAATAATATATATATAAATCCTAGTTGTATAAACATTAATTTAACCTTTTTTCTAGACATTCCTATAGCCCTCATAAGACCTATTTGTGTTATCATATCTTGTAGAATAATATTAAAAATATTGTATATTACAAGACAAGATATAAATATAAATATAATAGTATTTTGTATGTTTTCCAAATTCATAATAGACATTTCTTTTAAAAGTTTTGCTGTACTAACCTCTGTATTTTCGTGTAAATAATCCCAACTAAGATTTAACTTTTTCTCCATTTTTTGGAGAAACTTATTTGTGTTGTCCTCTGATTTTAAAAGAATAGTTCCCTTATATGTGTCTTCTGTCTTTATTGGAAAATCTGAGTTCTCATGTACAAACCCTTGACTAGTTATACCACCTATGGAATTAGATAACGAATTATAATACTCTTTTGGTTTTTCTAATACACCAACAATTTTAAATTTTTTATTGAAACTTTCTATATAGTTAATATCTTCTGTATCAGAATATTTATTTAATAACATCATATCTATGTCTTTATTTGTATAATCATTTATCCCCATTTGATTTAATGCTTCTTTTTCAATTACTATCTCTCCATCTTTTATTGGTTCTCTGCCTACTAATTTATAATTTAAAGACGTTATAAAATCTTTATCATAAGAGTTTAAATCTAGTTTTACACCAGTATCCTTATTTACTATTTCACAAAAATATTTAACTTTACCTATCTTTATTACATCCTTATCTCCCTCTAACGCCTTAGCTTTATTTATATCTATACCTTCAAACCATATTTGATAGTCTCCATATAGATTTTTTGCCTCTTGTATTTGAGAATCATATCCCGAATCTCTAATTACTATCATAGAAAAAATAAGCATTACAGAAAGTATAATACTTGATAATAATGCTAGTGTTTTTCTTTTCTGCTTTTTCATATAAGATATTGCCAGTTTAAATATAACCAAAGTCTACCTACCTCTTTCATATCAATTTTTCCAATAAAAAACTATCTTGTTTGACTCAAAGATAGCATTTTAAATTTCTATTTTCAATATAAACTGGACAACTAGTAGTTTTAAACCGACAACTAGCATACTATTTAGCCCCCTAACCGTTTTGGACAATCCCACACGATTGTAGTAAAATATAATCTGTATCTTTAATAGTGAGAAAATATGATATTGTTTCAGGCGCAGTTACAAGATTGGTTAGTGAATCAAAATCATCTAGTAAGACCAAAAGTATAGGTAATCTAAGAAAAAGAAAGTATTCGTGAGTTTTGTCCAATATTAAGGGGTTAATCTGCTATCCACAATTAGATATATGAATAGATTGATAGCTAATCTAAAAATATATACAATGCTGATAAAAAACAATATATGGTTTGGGGTGAGATTTTGATAAATATATGTATCTGTGAAGATGAAAAAACTGAACAAGAATTACTACTAGAATATTTAAATAATATATTTAAAGATATGGATATATTGTTTAGTGTAGAAGTGTTTTCATCTGGAGAAGAATTATTAGAGAATTATTCGGATAGTATGGATTTGATTTTATTGGATATACAAATGGAAGGGTTAAATGGAATGGATACAGCAAGAAAAATAAGAGAAATAGATGAAAAAGTAGAAATAATCTTTATAACATCTTTAGTAGAATATGTATTGGAAGGCTATGAAGTAAGAGCTTATAGATATTTGTTAAAGCCAATAAAATATGAAGATCTAAAGATAAATGTGTCAAAGTGTATAGAAGAAATTAATTTAAGAAATAAATATATTATTATAAATGAGCAAGGACAGAAAATAAAAATAGATACAAGCGAAATCACATATATAGAAATTCAAAAGGAAGATTTAACCATACATAAACTAGATAAAGCTTATAATATAAAAGGAACGATGAATGGGATTGAAAAAGAGATAAATAGCCCAAGGTTTTTTAGATGCCACAAAAGCTATTTAGTAAATTTAGAATATATAAGAACTATAAAACAATATATAGCTATTTTGGAAAACAAAGAAGAAATTCCTATAAGTAGATATAGATTTAAAGAAACAAAAGAAAAGTTTTTTGATTTGATTGGAGATAAATTATGTTAGATTATTATAAGATATTATTAATGATAAATGCAGGTATTCTTATAATCAGTTTTTTATTATTGTTAAAGAAAAATGGTTATAAAAACAATATGAAATTTGATATAAGAATGATATTTATTTTTATAGTATCTGTTATATTAATTGTAATTGGATTACCTTTTGGAAATATAATTCCATATGTATTATTTATTATAAACCTAGGGTTATTCTCTATTTGCAGAATAGGATATAATATCTATCTTAAAAAATCAATAATTTACTCTATAACATATAGTTTATCCTATATTCTTATGGGTTCTACTGTTTATTGGATTTTAGAATTTTCTCTAAAGGTTTTACATAATTATATACTTGAGTTAAATTTGTTAGTAAACTTTTTCATTATGTGCTTTTTTATACATTACTTTGATATATTAAAAGATAAATACAATAAGAAAAGATATTATATCTATATATTGTTAATATTGATGATTAATGTAATTGTATTTATATTCTTAAATATAGCAACCACAAAAATGTTTGATTTATATAAAATAATTACAGCAAACAATTTAGAATATGAATATAGTGTTGATACATTACGATTTTCATTATATATGGAATGGATATTTCCATACATATTATTCACTATAACAATAATTTTGATATCACTACTTATAAAGGTAATAAAGTCTGAAAAAGAGAAGGCAAAAATGAGTTTTATAAATGAAAAATTAAATATGCAATATAAGTATTATTTGATGATAAAAAATTCCCAGGATAAAATGAAGCAAATATATCATGATATGAATGGCCATATAGAAAATATTAAATCTTTAAAGGACAATAGTGGAGATGTAAATAAATATATTGAAAGTATAGAAGATGAAGTAAGAAGCAATATAAATATTTATAATACTGGAAATGTACTTTTGGATATAATATTACGTGAAAAAGGCGAATACTGTTTTAAAAATAGTATAGAGTTTATTGTTGGAATAGATTTTAGAAAATGTGATTTTATAGAGATGATTGATATAAGTAGTATATTTGTAAATATTATAGATAATGCAATAGAGGCTTGTGACAAAGTTGATGATAGTATAAGAAAATATATATCGCTAAAGAGTACCATTGTAAATGGTTACTATGTACTTAAATGTGAAAATAGTAAGAGAAATAAAGTATTAGAAAGTGATAACAAGTTTTTTACATCTAAAAAGGACAAGTTTTTTCATGGGCTTGGAATAGAAAGTATAAAATCTTCAATAAAAAAATACAATGGAGAATTAAACATTAAATATAATGAGAATAGCTTTATAATAAATATATACATACCAATAGAAAACATAGATGATGAAAATTAGAAACTATGGGGATTGACTCCTTAATATTGGACAGAAACTCACGAATATTCTCTTTTCTTAGATTATCTATATTTTAATGTTTCTCCCTCCCTTTATTAGACATAAATATCTATCCTCATCAAGGGTAAAGGCTAGGCCTCTGCCAAAATACCACCTTGGTTTCAGCTAAATACCTATGTCTTTTAGCTTTAAGCAAAAAAACATTCATCTTCTAACAATCTATGGAAAGATTTTCTTTAAAGTTTCATCTAATCCATCTATATATTCTTTTGCATCAATTAGATCCATATCTATTTCATCTCTTAAAGTTTTTACGGCTTTTACTTTTTTGCCTTCTTTTAAAAGTTGAATTAATTTTTCTTCAAGTTCTTTATCCACTGTTTCTACTACAGCTAAATCACTATGTTCCAATAATTTATCTAGTCTTTTATTTAACTTATCTATTTTTCTATTCAAATTACTTATACTTCCATTTATCAACATATATACTCCTAATATAATTAGTATTATTATATTTCTATCCATATTTCCGTTAATTCACCACCTTGTTTTATTTTTTAGATTTATCTTTATGTCTATTTTTTCTCTTCTGGTAAAAGTTCTCTTTCAGATAAGTCATAATTTGGCCTTATTACATATATATTAAATCTATTTACACTATTTTTAAAATACTTCTTTCTATTATTATTCTGTATAAATAAATGTTAATTCAAACATTATCCTTTTACCTTTAATATAATTCTTAAATCTTTACTTCGGATTGTATTAAGTATTACAAATTTCAAACTTATAAATTTCCTTCCGTTCTAATTAACTTATTGATAATGTCTTTAATTTTTCTCTTGCAAGATAAGCTGAATAGAGTTTATTTCCTTTCTCTGCTACTGTCTTATATTTTTGTATAGCTTCCTCTATATTTCCTTCTTGTTCAGCTATATTTGCCAATATATAATAGAATTCAAGTTTTAATCTTTTGCTTTTATTGTTTTGTAATACTTTACTAAAAAGCTCCTTACTAGAATTATATTCTTTCTCATAAAAGCTTTTATTTGCTAGGATTAAATCCATGGTTAAGCTTTCGTTTAATATCTTAATTGGATAACTTTTTATTTTAGTTTCATATATTTCTTTAGCTTTATCTATTTCCCCAGTGTTAAAATACAAACTCATTTCATTATTATAGTAAATCAAAAGTGACCCATCCCATTTCGGAAGATATTTTATATCAATCTCATTTAATATATCCCAAGCATCTTCATATTTCCTCATACTCAATAATCCTACAATTAAATCAGCCTTTAACATTGCATTTGCTCGTTTGTTTTTACCGACTATTTTTATTTGATCTTCTGTCGCTTTAATAAAAGCTTCTGGATCTAAATTCTGTTCTAAAAGATTGTATCTATTTCTTTGTCTTATGTTTGCATATATAATATATCCAAAACTAACTACTATAACTGTAAGAACCCACGATAAGATTGGTCCTAGATTAAATAGCTTTAGAAATATTATTGTTATAAATAAAGTGACTACAATTAATATTGTTCTTTTAATTAATATTTTTCTTACCCCTTTTTTAGATAAATTTGTTTTAATGACTTATATATCGTCTTATATTCTTGTTTATTTCGGTAGGGAAAAATGCAACTATTTTTCTATGTATTTATTAATTTTATCAATATCTTCTGAACTATAATACTGATTTGCAAATATTGTCAGGGTATTGATTTTAAAACTTTTCAGTTTATCTTTATTTATATCAAATTTTACATCTTTTATGTCTTCCCACTTTCCCAATCGTACTAAAAGACCTCTACCATTCTGGTAATAAATCCCTCTTTCATGAATTCCCTCTGCTACAACTCCAGATATAATAAATACAATTGCTGAAAATGCAATTAGATAGTTATCCCATGAGTTACCACCAATATAGGCTATACCGCAAAATATTAAAGATGCAATTATTAAAGTAATAATCCTTAGCCTTGTCAATCTTACTCGATAAATACATTGTTTGCGTATTCTAAAATTATAGGCACTACCAGAAACAAAACATAATAACAATAAAAAACATATTACTATTTGATTTTCCATTTACTATCCCCACTTTCAAATATGGAAATCACTAATTTAAACATTCACTCTATCTTTTAGTATTCTTCTTAATTTCTGTTATCCCTTTAATAAGCATACCAATGCCCAATATAAATATACAAATAGTTATTACTACATCCATAATAACACTCCATCAATATAAGTTTTATTTATTACACATTATTCTACTTATATTCATTACCTAATATTATTATAGCATGATTTATCAAGAATTTTATAACTACTTTTATTTATTACATTTAAATCCCTTCTTTCATTTTAAATCCAACTATCAACACTTGCAATTATTTTTCTCTATTATTTTTAATGATGTAGCATATATAAAGTATTTAATGTTTTTCTCAATGTTTTTGTTTATATTGATATAAATATATGTTCTATAATTTTAATTATAAATTAGAATTTACGTATATAATAATTGCTAATTTAAGTTTATTCTATCTTTCTAACTTTGATCAGCATATCTCCACCATAACATAGTGCCCACTAGCCCCAATATACTTGTTAAAAGTACAATAATAATGCTAATACATTCAATCATAGAACTATCGCTTCCAGCAGCACCACTTATAAGTGCAGGAATAGACCATGGGAAAAATTGTCCATAACCTGCTACAGCAATGATTTGTGCTAACACAATAGTAAACACCATAAATCCAAGTGGTGATAGATACCCACGCCCAACACTAGCTAAAAAAGCCACTGGTGTAGATAGTAGTATGGTAAGTATAGAACAAACAATAAAAATCAAAGTACCCTGTATAATTATGTCAGATGACCAACCAGGTATATCAACCACTTTTCCAACAATGAAACCTAAAACTAATACAAATATAGAAAGTATTAAACACCATAAAACTGTCACAATGAATTTAGAAAACACAATTATATTTCGAGATATTGGCAACGCTAATAAGTCCTTTATAGTTCTATCTGAATATTCTCTACCAAAAACCCAACTTGTAACAAACCCGAATACTACTAACCCACCAATAGCAATTGCTTGTGCAAGAAGGCCAAAGTAAGAAGGCCAATCAGCAGTACCCATAATATGTGCCTTTGCAGAAATAAAACCCAATTTTTGCGCTAAGCCAGGATCTTTTAAAACAAACATAAAAAATCCTCCGATGAATGGTACTATCATAAGTACAAGCATGGTTATTAAAGGAACTTTAGAATAAAAAAGTTTTTTTCCTTCTATTGAAACGCAAGTTTTTATTTCATTCACTTTAAATCCCTCCAATTTCTTTGATAGTTCTTAGGAAATACATTTCTAAATCTTCCTTCTCAACTTTTAGTAGTGTTGGAGGGAGTCCTGCATTTACAAGTAATGTAGCAACTTCCTCAGGGTTGTTTACAGCATTTTCATCATGAATTTGTAAAGCAAGAATTTCCTCAGTTAAACCTCTATCTTGAGCATATACTTTGTATCCAGCTTTAGAAAGAATTAATTTCATAGCAATTCTATCTCTTCCGTCTAATATTAATGATTTCTTTAACTGATTTTCAAGTTGTTCTCCATTTATCTCCTTAATTAGTTTTCCATCATGTATTATAGCTATATTTGTAGCAATCCTTGATATTTCATCTAATTTATGACTAGAGACAAGTACTGTTACATCTGAGTTTTTTGCTAAATCCATTAGCAGCTGACGAACTTCAACAATACCAGCAGGATCTAATCCGTTTGTAGGCTCATCAAGTATTAAAATCTTAGGTTTATGGATAATTGCCTTTGCTATACCAAGCCTTTGTGCATTCCCTAGAGAAAGATACTTAGCTTTCTTCGATGCATATTCTTCTAATTTTAGCTTCTTTATAATCCAATTAACACAACTTTTATCCTTAATACCTCTTAATTTACGAACAATTTCTAAATTTTCTCTTACTGTTAACTCAGGATATGAATATGGTGTTTCGACGATGTAGCCTACATCATACCAAGTATTTATATTGCCTGCACTTACCTTTTTACCTTGAAGATAACATTGACCTGATGTGGGAGCAATCATGCCTAATAACATTCTTATTGTAGTAGTCTTCCCCGCACCATTTAACCCTAGGAATCCAAATATCTCTCCCTGTTTAACAGATAAGTTCAAATTGTCAACAGCATGAATTTCTCCATAAGTTTTTGTTAAATTAGTAGTATTAATAATTTCGGTCATTGTTATAATCCTCCTCAATTATTTGCAGGGCAAGACCTCTTATCAAAAGCCTCAGTACTTCATCAAAATCTTTCTCCCCAATTTCTTCAATATATATCATACTCATGAAAATTGCTCTTAATGAAGCAGTGACAACGTCTATATTTATATTATCTTTAATCTTTATATGGGAAAAAATCTTTTTTGTGAGTGTATCATCCAATGAATGGTGATTAATAATAAGTTCCTTAGGTAATTTCCTAATAAGATATTCAAATTCTTGATTTTGAATTATATTCATAATAAAAGATTGCCTTACATTTTGATAGAGTTCATAAATCAACTCTGCGAATTTATCAATTCCTATATATTCTTCTTGAAGTTTACCAGCTAATTCATCAATAATAGACTTTTGATACTCCTCTAATACTGTGAAAAATAAAATTTCCTTTGAAGCATAAAAGTTATAAAAGGACCCCTTTGATATACCAGCCATTTGAACAATCTGGTCAACGGTAGTTTTCCTTACCCCATACTTCCATAGACATACTTGTGCTACCTCATTTAACTTTTTTCTTATCAATTCTTTTTCATTATCACTAAATGCAGTTGCCATAATTCACCTCCATACTCTATGACTATATTTGTATTTATAGTCATAGAGTATCATGACAACAAAGCTTTGTCAATAGAATCTATCACTTATTTTATTTTTTATAAAATCATCGTAACTCTTACAACAGGTTTCATTCTATATAGGGGTTCTTTATTGTTTTGCATAGTTTTCTGCTGCAAAACAAATATAATAGCTTAAACCTGTCTGTTGTCCTTCAAGCATTTGTCTATGAAAATCCTCAGTCATTAAAAATCGAGTTTGAGCTGTGAAACCTTCTGAATCAATATTCATATATTTTTGTATGTACTAAATATGCTTTTCAATTGCAGCTAATACACTTTTTTCATTGACACTTACACCATTTTTTTAAGGAATCTACCTGTATATGCCACTTAACATCACCTCACAATTAAGTATAAACTCTTACCTTAGGTTGGAGTCAAGTATCTTTTGATAAAAAAATGAAGTCTATAGATTATAAGTTGACTGAATACTTTGTTCTTTTAATTTATATATTTAATTTATATAAAACAAAAGCACCAAGATTTTTATATCTCAGTGCTTTTGATATTTTAAATTTGTTTGTTGTGATAAAGTGCATAATTTATTTCATTTAACTTTCCTTTGAATCTTTAGCCTGTTTACAATATGCTAGATGAACAAAATATAAATGATACGTCTTAACTAAATCTAAAAAAGTTTAGCCTCTTTTACTAATTTCATCTGTTATTAACGATTTTGAAATATACATCGCTTTTATTAAGTTCTTGAAGCGAGTATGGTGGGAGGTCCCATCCGCAAATTTTAGCTGTGCTTTTTCACATTTGCTAATAATTGAAGATACGGGGCGCAGTGCCTCTATCAACTCTTCTTTTGTATATTTATCCAGAACATTCTCATCTATTATTAGTGATTTTGAAATATACATGGCTTTTATCCTATTCTTGAGCAATATGTGTTGAGAGGTACCTTTCTCAAATTTTGGCTGTATTTTTTCGCATTTACTGATAGTTGAAGTTACAACTCGTAATGTTTCTACCAATTCTTCTTTTGTATATTTGTCCATAGCATTTCACCTCAAATTCATACTTTTAAGTTGTTTACATCATTTATAAGTCGCATAAATCCCTAAAGATTAGATTATAACGAGATATGAAAATTTATTTTATATTTTTAGAACTACCGGCACATAAAGATCTGCAGTGAGTTCTCCCTGATTAAAATAATAATATTCAATATCATGAATGCCAGCATGCTCATATTCCGATTCAATTAACCATACCGAATATATATAATCCCAGGTTTTTTGTACACTTTCAGTTATAGGCCCAAGAGTTCTAAAAATTGCATAAAGCAAAGATTCCAATCTATATATTTCCATATCTTCAGGTACATAATTCGTAAAATTAACTTCATGACCTATCATATACTCAAAATCATCTCCATCGGAAAATATGCAAATGCCCATACATTCATCTGCATACTTCCGCTCTATTATTTTTTCGCCTTCCTTTTCACTATTCCACTTATGCCATAGTAACGGTATATCCTGGAGATTGCTCCCATCAGCCTTCACTTTTGTCCTTTTACCTACTACATATCTTTCCGGAAGCATCTTATATAAAGGAATTAATCCTTCTTTCATTAATTTATATTTAAACAGCATATAATTAAAATTCATTGGTTCTCTTATAGAATAGAGCAATTTACTGTTTCGTACTTCAGAGGGATTTCTTCCATAAACTTTTTCAAAGGCTCTGCTGAAGGCCTCCCTTGATTCATAACCATATTTTATACCTATGTCCATAATAGGCATGTTGGTATTTACCAAGTCCTTTGCCGCTTCCGTTATTCTTCTTTTCCTGATATAGTCTTTGAGTGAATCTCCTACTGCACTTTTAAAAATACGATGGAAATGATAAAGAGAGTATCCCGCTTCCTTTGCGATAGAAGATAAATCAATGTCATCACATAGGTGACTTTCTATATAGTTTATTGCTTTTTCTAGAGAATATATATAAGACATATTTAATCATCACCTTATTCTAGACTATTTATAATTTCACTTAGATCCTCAGGTACTTTTATTTTATCATTAGTTTGAACATATTTGTATAAGGCCTCAAAATTATTATCTACATTTAAATCAAGTATGGATAGGTCATCCATAGCCTTATTATCTTTTTCTGTCCATTCTTCTATGGGAAGGTTCTTATAGCCTTCCCACATATCCCAGGGTTGCATGGGCACATTTAGTAATGAATTAGCATCAAGGATTAGATTACATCTTAAATAATCATATCCCCACCATTTGAAAATGCCGAACAACTCAGGATTAAACCTTCATTCTCTACACAACAGCCAGGCTCTTGGCCCTGTTACAAAATAGTTCTCACTTACATCCAAAGGATCAAAAGGCAGTTGAAGTGCTCTTTGCTGGAGAGCATCCAGTTGTGCATCCACCATTACCCACTTTTTCTTTTCTTCATTCCAGTATTCAACTACCCAGTGGTCTATATATTTGTCTTTTACAAGGTAGCTTGCAAAGCCACATCTTGCTCTAGCAGGTATACCGGCTTCACGGCAAAGAGCTGCAGCAACTACTGAAAAGTCACGGCATATTGATATCATCTTATTTTCATTTGTCCTTTGCTCAGATACGTGAGTGAAACCTAGCTTATTTAAGAAAATAAGTTTATCTTCAAAGTTCCGTATGAATGGTTCCTTCTTTCTTTCATCGCTGAGTTCCAATCCATAAGATTCACTCCAATGCTGATGTAATAAGATATTTTGTACATAGGTAATAATAGTTTTGATATCCTTTGGTATATCTGTAACCATGTGCTTCATTGTTTTAATTTCTGTCATAATATCATGCTCTCGATAAAGTTTAAGGGTATCTTTCATTACAAGCCTCACTCCAATCATCAATTAAATACTATATTACTTCTTATATTCCTTCTCTGTATTAATATAATTATAATGTACCATCCAACGATGATGAGTGATATTTTGTGCGGTTTATAATTAGCACTTAAGGCCGATTTGTTTAATTAAGGACTTGAAAATTTTCATTCTCATGTCCTTAATTCCATGTGTATATTTTCTTATTTTAATAATTTAGTTCTCTGCTTGCATCACATAGAAAACATATCCATAGTACTCACTATATTTTCTATACATTTCAATTTCTTTCTGTGTGTTATTGAGACGACTTACTCATTCTTCACTATTACTATGGACCTTTCTAAGAATAGAAATTCTCCTTTCTAAATGATCATAATAATTATTCCACCAACTTGATTCTGGAATTATGAAGTAATCTATTAGTTTATATCCACACTGTTCAACTATTTTCAAATTATCTTCTATGTTATTCATACTTGAATAATCTGCTTCCCAAAACTCTTTTATCTCCTTAGGTATATTTTCTTTAATCCAAGAAATCTCACTAACAACCATATGCCCTTCTTTCTTAAGAAATGGTTTCCACTTTTTAAGCCCCTCTTCAAAACCAATAATAAATATTGCACTTTCAGACCAAATCACATCTAGTTCACTTTTTTCAAAATATTTTTCTAAAGTAAACATTAATCCTTTTATTGTTTTAATTTTATTCTCAACTTTTTCTTCTTTTGCATTTTCATTTAATTTACCTAAAAAAGGCTCATGGGTATCAAGGGCATATATACATCCACTTGTATTTCTTGCTAGCTCTATATATTTGTATCCATAGGTATATATTAACATCATTATTTGCAATGTAATAGACGAACAAAATATAAAACTATATATCAATTTATCTTGATTTAATGTTTCTTTGCTCTTATAAATAAAAACTGAGGGTTCTTAGTTAATCTATCATATGTATTAGGATGTGCGATTTTGAATTCTTTTATCGGCATAGGTTCTAATAATCTTTCTATTATAAATCCTGCATCAATAATGGGAGTGATAATGGCACTTAAAGGTCTTCTATAAAATTGTACTTTTACCTTTCCATTATTAGTGTTCCATTCATCATCTAATAATTCTGTTAAAAAGTAATTCTCTTTATTAAATACTGTAAAATCCATAAAAGGATGATGGATAGAGATAATAAGTTGCCCATCTCTTTTTAATATCCTATTAAATTCACTCATTACTAAATTCCAGTTTTTAATATAGTGAAGTGTCAATGATGATAAAATAACATCTATAGATTCATCTTCAATGAAATGCAGTGGTTCATTCAGATCAGCTTTTATAACTTTAGCCTTATTTCCAACTCTTTTTTTAGTCATTTCTATCATATTTGGACTAAAATCTAGTGCTATTACACTTGCACCCTTCTCTAATAACCATTTAGTATACCACCCCGCCGCACAACCCGCATCTAAAACTTTCTTGCCTCTAACTTGTGGAAGCAATGATATAGTCGCAGGTCTTTCATAGTAGGCATTGAATGGTTTTGCATCTACATATTTAAAATAATATTCAGCCATTTCTTCATAAGAATTAAGTGAAACAGAGTCTTTATTTGTAGCTTGCTCCTCCGGTGATATGCCACTCAATATAATCCCCCCAAATGTTACACATTTTTTAATATATGTACTTTATATTATATAATTCATCTGCCAATCTATCAACCTATACCTCCATCTATCTAAAAATACCCAATACCCATTATATATTTAAATCTTTAGATATATTCCTATTTACTTTAGTGATATGTCTATAAAACAAAGTAACCTGTTGTGCTAGTAAATTTAAGATTAGATAAATTTACCAATTAGTTTTTTGAAAAAAGATACCTCTTAAAAAAACAACCTGGAAATATCATCCAAATATGAGTTCTTTAATGTGTCCTAGATTTATGCCATTCCCCAGCATATGATTGATACTGTAAAAAAGATTATGGGCTAGAATCTTTGTTCTAAGTCTTGTAATAAGACCCAATAAAGATTTGGTTAGAACCTTATTGATATTTAGTTGCCCAGCTAATTGTGAAAAAGTGGTTTCAATTCGTCTTCTAAGTTTGAAAATATGTTAACGAAGCCATTTTGGATGAGAGTTTTTAGCATTATCTCTTTTCATAAATAGTAGCTGAATTCCTTTTTCAGTCTCTAAATTCAGTAACTTCTTTGGTAAAATATTTATTAGAAAACTCTAGCATATGTTATCCTCCTATGTTAATTTCTTTGTCGTCATTAAAGATAGGTTAACATAATTGCTGAAGTTTTTATATTTGTAGATTTTAACTAGCACAACGAGTTAATTAGATTTATTGTATATAAATAATAACTATAATACACATTTACCATTATTGAACATATAATGAATTAAATCTAATACAAAGGAGTAATTATCTATGTCCAATAATATTAATCTTAATGATTCTAAAAATGTCTACGAAATCAATAACCTTCAATATCCTAATATAACTAGCTGTCCTAACACATCTTGCATGTGTTTTACGCGTTGTAATTTGCCTAATCCATCAATATTTACACCATCTATACAATATCAAGTTGATGTACCTATTAACTTGGCAAAATCTTTAGAAGGAAAATATTTTGTGGGTTATGCAGATAATCTTTCATTTGGAAAAGGTACAAGTGCGTGGGCTAGACTATTTAATCCTCCTAATTCTGGGGTTAATTTGCACGTAACAGTATGGACTATAAGCGATGTTTCTGAATCGCCATTTAGAGCACAAATTTGGTTCAACGCAATCCCTCCTGGAGTACCTCAGGAGTCCCCTCTTGTTACTCCAGCAAACTTAGCATTTTGCCCTCCTGTAAGCCCAAAAGTTAAATTGCAATATGCAACAAATGTATCTGGAGATCCAGTTGGTGGTATAAAAGCTTTTGTTAGGCGTGGACAGCCCGAAGCTACTATTGTAGATGATGAGCAAGGAAAATTTATTTTCCCACCTGGTGGTTCTTTTTTAGTATTTTTATCTAACCCAGAGACACCAAATGTAGCTGCTAGTGGTAGAGTTGCTTTTGGTTGGTGGGAAGAACCAATCTGTAATAATAAATAACTTAACAGATTTAGAATATTAAAATTGGACTATCTCAAAAGTGATTAATAACAAAAGGCAAATTAATGGTATTTTGAACTGCACCCTGTCAAGTAGACAATTTAAATAAATAAAATATTCTAAGCAGCATGAGCTCTGTATTCAAGTGGACTCATGCTGTTTAATCTTTCTTGTAACCTTTTGTTGTTATAAAATTTTATGTAGCCTTTAATATCATTTTTCAATTCTTCATAGGTATCATATTTCCCTTTAAGATAATATCTTTCTGATTTTAATATCCCCCAAAAATTCTCCATAGGACCGTTATCAATGCATTTACCAGCTCTTGACATACTTTGCTCCATACCATTTATCTCCAGTCTTTTTCTAAACCCATATGAGGTATATTGGTAGCCTCTATCACTATGAAATAAAGGTCTTGCACCAGGATTGGATTCAATGGCTTTATCAAATGTTCTAAATACTAATGAATTATTGTTTCTATGTCCGATTTCATAAGCAACAATGCTATTATCATAAAGGTCTAAAATGGCACTTAAATAGGCCTTCTTGCCAACACCATACTTAAATCCTGTAACATCGGATAACCATTTTTCATTAAATTTAGATGCTGAGAATTCTCTATTTAATTTGTTTTGCAATTTCTTCAGCGGACACTTTTATATATCTTTTCTTTTTGACTCTAATTACTGATTTTAATCCCAATATTTTCATAAGTCGATATATTCTTTTATGATTATATTTACTATTTAATTTACGATTGATATTCATGGTAATTCTTCTATAACCATAGATCCCATCTACTTCTTCATATAAAGAGATAATTTCTTTAATCAAACCGTCATTAATTTTCTCATTTTTTGTTTCCGTTGTATTAAGCCATTTATAATAGGATGATCTTGAAATATCTGCTATCTGACATAAGGAAGTTATGGAATAATTATTCTCTTTATTCAGGAGTTCTATGGCTTCATATTTAAGCTTGGATAAATATGAGCCTAATACCCCCTCCTTTCTAGCTCCTGCAACTTTTTTAGAAAATCATTTTCCATTCTTAATCTTTCATTTTCTTTTTTTAATTTCCTTAATTCATTTTTTTCTTTATCTTCTAAACTTAATTCTACTTTAGCCTTGCCCCTACAATCAATAAGTCCATCCTCTCCTAGTTCTTCAAACTTTCTAACCCACTGATAGACTTGTTGATATGAAACTTCATAAGTTTCCGAGGTCTCTTGATAATTTTTATTTTGATTTATACAGTATTTAGCGATCTCTATTCTTTCTTCTAGACTAGTCTTTCTACCTTTAGTCATAACAGCATCAACCCTACCTTTTGTAGTATTTAATTCGTTATGACTATTATACCTTTAATCCATCTCTGTAACGTTGAATGTGATGATATTGCATACTTTCTACAAATATTTACTTGTGAATCCCAACCATTTAAGTATTCTAAAACTGCTTTCTCTTTTAATTCTTTGGGATATTTTTTCCAGGTTTTACTTTCTTCCAGAGATTCAATTCCGTATGTTTCGTATAAAAACTTCCAATTTGAATAAGTTGATTCAGAAATATTAAATTTTTTACAATAATCTTCTATAGACAACTCACCAAATTCTATTCCTTTTAAGATGGCATATTTCTGTTCTTTAGTATACTTACTTCTTTTAGACATAAAAAACTCCCCTTTGGTATCAGATTTTTTTATTTAATCTGTCTACCATAAGGGGAGCATATCATTTATCCATCAATTTGCCTTTTTAGAATTTATGATTGCCAATCAGCTGGATAAGTCACATAGATAAAACTTGCCTTTCCTTCAACTGAAAACTGAATACTTGAATCTCTTGGAATCAAAATCAATTCTCCTGCATTGGCAGTTATTCGCCGTCCATCTATGATAATAGTCAGAGTTCCTTCAATGATATAATCTATTTCATCATATCCTAAAGTCCAATCGAAGGTGGTATCTTCCATTACCATTAGACCGCAACCAAGTCTAGGACTTTCAGTAAGTGACACTAAATCCTTCGTATACACTTTATGATTAGGGTTACCTGTGTCAAGTCGATCTTCTTCACTTACAGAAAACAATGGCAACGAAATCGCTATTACGCCACTAGGGTCAACATGTCTCTTTGAAGAATCATTTAACTTATTACTGTATTCTTCCATTATGATACTACGAACTAACTTTTCAATTTCTGATCTGTCTATATTCAACATCTTACCTCCATCCGTACTTAATTCTCTATATTATTAGCTCTATTCAATCCTAAATACACGTTTAGATAGAAATATGGCAACAAGAATGGCAGAAATACCACCCACTAGCTTACCAATAATCATTGGAGTAATCAATTCTGGCGCAACACCGGCCGTAAATCCTAAATGGTCACCAAATGCAAAGGATGCTGAAACTGCAAAAGCAATATTAATTACCTTTCCACGTTCATCCATGCCCTTTACTGTTTGGAACATGGCGATGTTGTTGGCAAGAGATGCAATTAGACCTGCTGCTGCAATATCATTCATTCCTAACAAGTGACCTAGTTTCATCAATGGCTTCTTAAATAGCTTTGTGATCAAGAACACCAATCCATAAGCACCAGCTAAAGTAATGGCAATACCACCAACTGTTTGGAATCCAACTTGAAGTGTATCTTGATTTTCAAATATTTTGATACCTAATAGCAAGTCTAACCCGCCAATTGCCAGCCCAATGGCTGCAACAGCTACTATAATTTTCCCAAATATATTGAACCCTTTAATCATTCCTTCAGGGATTTTAAATAGCCCAATTGAAATTAAAATTGCTACAGCTATTATAGGTATTAAATTCATAAAGACTTTAACTATTGGCATACCCATGGCAATTCCCGCAACGAATGCTCCGATTGGAATAGTCACAATTCCACATAATACTCCTTGTGCCAGATATTTTGTATCTTCCTTGCTGATAATACCCAATCCCACTGGGATTGTAAATACAATTGTCGCCCCCATCATGGCTCCTAAAATACCACCTGAGAAAAGCCTAATTAGTGGATCAGTAGTCATTTGTTGTGCTAAGAAAAACCCACCCATATCATTTGCTAATAAAGTTCCTGCAAACATTGCTGGATCTGCTCCTAACAATTTATATAATGGAACTACTATGGGACTTAACCAATCTGATAACTTGGGCGCTATAACGATTATACCAGCCATTGAAAGTGCTAAAGAACCCATTGCTAGTATTCCTTCCTCAAATTGTTGACCTAAACCAGTTCTATTACCCAGTGAACGATCGATTGCACCTATGACCATTATAATTGCCATAATCCAAATTATTATTTCATTTATACTCATTCATTTCACTCCATTCTATTTATAAATAGCAGCACTTATCATTCCTCTGGATAGTCCACTGTATCTATAATACCGACAATAACCATATCAACAGGGATATTTTTACCATCAAAAGACAGACGACCAGAGCTACCAGTCGTAATCAGTACAGATTCTCCGATTCCAGCACCTACCCGATCAACTGCAACAACTAGAGCAGGATCGGCCTCATGTTTGTTTAGTTGTTTTTCAATGAGTAGAAACTTTGAACCATTTAATTTTTCATCCTTACGGGTAGCCCATAAGCTACCAACAACTTTTCCAATGAACATAGTATGCTCCTTTCTATACTATTTGAACACCTAAATCGCGCATATAATCTCTAGCCAGCGCTGTAATAATGATGTTCTTATCTGCTTCAAAGATATCTCCTGCCTGTAAGTTCAATTTTCGCACTTTTGCTATGGTAAGAAGTTCCTTCTTATCACTTTTACGAATTACATCTTTTACTTCCTTATTTATAGTTTCATTTATCTTTTCAAAATTCTTTAATGGAAGTATAGAAGCACCGTACCTTACCAATTGATTTTTATTATTCACAAGAACCTGTAATAATGCTCTTGGAGCCACATGTTGACTTGCCTGAAGCTCCATTCCTTCTTCTAAAAAAATAACATCCTTCTTATTCAATAACCGCTCCCAAATAATTACTTCATCTTCTGTTTGAGGAAGTCCTAGTGCTATGCGATTCATATTTAAAATAGACAGTTCAGTAACGATTACTATATCTGTATCAAATTTATCTTTAACTGACACTATTTCATAACCTCTTTTTTCATAGTAAGTCCGAATACTTGAACATTCTTTCCCTAAAAATGTAACTGTCCCTCTAGGTTGTTCCTTCTGTAAACGTTGAATAATAATATCTGTGATTTTCTGAACTAGTATTTCAATATTATCCATCTATGTCACCTCTTAACAATACGTCCTCGTACGCCTTTCTTATGACCACAGGCATTTGCTTCATCGTAATCAATATGCATATAAGTATCAAACTTGGGACTTACTCTCACTATAACGTCATCAAATATGAGTGGTCTTTCACTAAACACCTGAACGGATATCCTCTCTTGATCTTTGACACCTAGCCTTTCAGCATCTATATCTTTTACATGAAGATGGCGCTTTGCAACTATGACACCTCTATCTAAGACAAAAGACTTAGAGCCATTCATCAAAATAATTCCTGGGGTGTTTTCAATATGTCCACTTAATTGAACTGGCGCATTTACACCTAGTAAGCGTGCATCTGTTAATGAAACTTCCACTTGACAGTTTTTTCGCTCTGGCCCAAGAATTATAACATTGTGAATAGTGCCTTTAGGTCCTTTAATACTCACTCGTTCCTCTGATGCAAATTCACCTGGCTGTGATAAATATTTCGATGGGTGTAATTGATAACCATCTCCAAATAGGGAATCTATTGCCTCCCGATTTAGATGGATATGGCGTCCACTTGCTTCAATTTCAAAAGTTTGGTTCATTACTTGGTATATACGAGAGACAACTGTATCCACGATCATATCAATATTATTTTTAGTCATATTCTCACCTCTATTCTACTGAATTTTCTTTTGATTGCACCATCAAGACCCAACAATAATCCTTTAAAATAGTCACTATTGAAATGCAATTTATATAATCCTCAGATTTTAGGATCTCTTTCATTTCTTTAGCAATAAAATGTTCTAGTTCTTGTAAATATGCATGTAACTCAAATAAAGCTATGACACATTCTTCATCTTTATAGGTTGGAATAAAGGAGCCTTCCGGATATAGACTGGCAACGTATGACTTTTTGTCTTCCAGCCACTTTTCAATTTCCTGTACCAGATCTAACTGGTCTGAAGCTAAAATCTCCATTGCCATTGTCTTGACTATAGTTAAGATAGTATTTAAAGCCCCTACTAACTCTGTCTTTCCTATATGGTGACTTTTCTTTTGTAAAGTCAAAATATGGCTTATTATAATATCAATTTTAACTTGATAGGTTAAGTGACCTTTCCACATTTTCTGCCCTTTTCCATTATTACAAATTAAAGTCTCTTGGATATCTTTTATATTTTCTGCTTCGCTTACTTCCAACTGGGTCATTGGGAAGGTTGCTTCTTGATTCTTAATCTCAGATGCTTCTGGTATTTCCATATATTCAATAGTAATGTCCTTTAGATATTCTTTTGCAGAAGGTGTAATTACAGTCCCAGGTTCTAAAACTAAGAATTTTGTTTCTTTTAAGTTTGTCGTACGGAGTAGTTTTTTTATTTTACTTTCCGTTAAAATGGCCATTAGTATTCACTTCCCCTCGATAAAGAAAAGGCTGGGCATAAGCTTTTATTATGCCTCAGCCCCACTTTGCATCTTCCAACTTTAAGCTTTCATTATGAGTGTTCGAAGCCTGGTTATGATTGGGTATCGTATTTTGGTAAAATCACATCTACTTCCATATGTGGACGTGGTATTACATGAACAGATATTAATTCACCAACTGCTTCTGCCGCTGCTGCTCCAGCATCTGTTGCAGCTTTGACAGCTCCCACATCTCCACGAACCATAACTGTTACTAATCCGCCACCTACTTGTTCTTTTCCAATTAATGTTACATTTGCTGCTTTAACCATTGCATCTGCTGCTTCTACTGCTGCCACCAATCCTTTTGTTTCAATCATACCTAATGCGTTTGTATTAGCCATTATAATATCCTCCTAGATTTTTTATATTTTCATTTTATTATCAATGTTATTGTGCTTTTCTTTGCTTACTTTAGCTTTTGTAGAACACGTTCAACTAGTAAATCTACCAATTGATCCTTGCTAAGTCCCAAGTCTTCAACAGCTATAGCACTAACTTCTTCAAATATATCTTCTCCACGTATTTCATCTAATGTCCTAACGCCATAAACAACTCGGCGAAGATTAAATAAATTCTGTGGACCAACATTGTCAGAAGTAGAACTTCCTCCTATAGCTCCACAACCTAATGTCAAGGCAGGCATAAGGTTTGTAGTTGCTCCTATTCCACCTAATGTAGCCGAACAGTTTATTAGTAGCCGTGAAACTGGTACTTTTAAGGCAAACTCTTCTGTAATTCTTTTGTTTGTTGTATGAATAACCATGGTGTGTCCTGCGCCTTCAAAGTATAAAATCTCCATGCTTAAATCCCGAGCTTCTTCCCAAGTATTTACTGTATAAAAAGCTAAAATTGGTGATAATTTTTCCCTTGAAAAAGGTGCAAGATTACCAACACGTGTTTCTTCAGCAATAAGAACTTTTGCATCTTCTGGTACAGAAATACCAGCTAATTCAGCAACAACTTGTGCAGTCCTTCCAACAATCTTAGGATTCATTGTACCGTTTGGTCGTAGAATATATTTTTCAAGTTTTAAGGCATCTTCTTTTGATAAGAAATAGCCTCCTTGTTTCTTAAATTCTGCAATCACTTTTTCTTTACTGATTTCTTCAACAATAATAGACTGTTCAGATGCACAAACCGTACCGTTATCAAATGTCTTAGATTCAATAATAAGCTCAACTGCTTTTTGGATATCTGCACTACGTTCTATAAATGCAGGTCCATTACCCGGTCCAACTCCAATTGCTGGTGTTCCAGAAGAATATGCTGCACGAACCATTGCAGACCCACCAGTAGCAAGAATTAAGTCTGTATTTTCACTTTTCATTAACTCATTTGTTGCCTCTATTGTAACTGTTGTAATTACACTAATAGCACCATCTGGCAATCCAACATTTTTTCCTGCTTCATTTATAATGCGAACTGTTTCCTTGATACAATTTACTGCACTTGGATGAGGTGAAAATACAATAGCATTTCCTGCCTTGATGCTTATTAGTGATTTATAGATGACTGTTGATGTGGGGTTTGTTGAAGGAATAAGACCTGCAACCACTCCTACTGGAACAGCTACTTCCATATATTTAGCTTCTATATTATTTGTGACTACACCAACTGTTTTCATATTTTTAATTGCATTTAATAAATCTCTTGATGCAAAGGCATTTTTAAGGACTTTATCCTGCCATCTTCCAAATCCTGTTTCTTCTTGTGCCATTTTAGCTAACTTCACACGATTGTCAAAGGCTGCCTTTGCTATAGCCTTGCAAATGGTGTCAATTTGCTCTTGAGATAACTTAGCTATTTCTTTTTGTGCTTTTTTTGCTTTCTTCAGTAGATCCCTAGTTTCTTGAACTGAAACAAGGTCTTTATCTAGCAATCCCATTAATGCTCAACTCCTTTATCTAGCAATGCTTCAATAAGTACTGCTTTATTAGCAGATTTAATTTCTGATTCTTTTATGGTAGAAAGATTTAATTTATATGCAAGTGAACGTAAATCTGCCACTCTCATTTTTTCTAATTCTCTTTTATTAAAAGATGAATCTATAATTGTATCTCTTCCATGTTCCAAATTTTCTTGCAAAATTTCTTTTGATTTATTTAAAGGCACGAGTAAAGTATCCTTTTTTTCTTCAATTATTTCATCTTTCCCTACTTCTTCTATAATGGGCTGATTTGATTCTCTTGAATCTGAAGGATTATCTTCCTTTTTACCAAATGATTTTATCAACATCTGCTCAACTTGGTCATCCAAACGCGGAATAACATGGCTACTGATTAGACAATTCTTATTTGCCACTGCAACTTCACCTGCCTCAACTGCTGCCTTCACTGCCTCAACATCTCCAATAATATGAATCGTTGTCAATCCTCCACGGATTACTTCTCCTCCAAGTAGAATTACATTTGCCGCCTTTACAGCTGCATCTGCTGCTAAGATTGCTCCTAACTTTCCACGTACTTCAATTAAACCTAATGCTTTAGCCATATTAATCACCACCTAATAACTGGTTGGGCTATCAGCAACGGCTTCCACAGCTTTAGCAAATGCTTCACATGCTGCCTTACAAGCAGATTGTGACCCTGTTAGTAATGCTCCTGCAAAGTTTGTTTCAGATGGTGGTCCATAAAATACACTCATTTTTACATCAGCAGCTTTCAAAGCCGCATCAATAGCTACAATTGCTTCAAGTGGTGGTGCTATTAAATACGCAATGGCTTCTCCTTCTTTAACATTTGCTCCTTTTGAAAGATAAGAACCTGTTCTCGATACAGGATGGGCAAAATAAATTATTGAATTATCATCATTTGCACTATAAAAGCTAGCTTCATTTTCTATTACCTCAATAGCACGATCTAGACCACTTCGTATCTCTGATGGACTTGGACCTGCTAAAATTCCAATAACTTCTCCTGCTAATTTTGTAGAAGCATTAGCAGCTCCAGCATACATACTTCTTGCATATACAACTGCTACATCTGATGCCTTCGTTGCTTCATCTAATGCTACATATGTTACATCATCAGAATCAGATGTGATAATCCCTAAACTTTTTTGGTTTGGTGCTAATTTTAATTCCTTTGCCAATCCATCATCAACATTTGGAATGATTTTTACGCTTAGAACATTTGCACCTAATCGTTCATTTTTCATTAGGAAACCTCCTCTTTAAATCCAGCATCCTTTTATTTTTCTTTCAAATCTAATCCAGACGCTTTGTTATCTAGCATTTTTTTGATAATTTCAGCAATATATGCTCCTGCTTCTACTGCTGGGGTTCCTTGTCTGTGAATATTGGAAACTACCGTTCTTCTAGCTTCTGGCATACCAATGGTTGGTTTATAAGCTATGTATGCGCTCATAGATTCTGATGTAACAAGGCCTGGTCTTTCTCCGATTAAAAGACAGATAACATCAGCTCCTGTTGCTTCACCAATTTGATCCATGGCTGGTACACGACAATGTTTTATAAAAACAACCTCTCCAAAGTCAAGTCCAAACATCTTAAGTCCTTGTCGCAAAGAAGGTAAAATATCTCTAATATTTGCCTCTATTGCTGCTGAACTTAGGCCATCACCAACGATAACTTGCACTTTCTGATTTGGTTGCACAGCCCCTTTTATTGTATTTATTGCTTCACTTGAAAACCTACGGCCTAAATCTGGACGTGTAATATATTCATCTTTATCCTTGCATTTAGTAGCAACCTCTACAAATCCAAGCTCTTTAATTAAATCTTCACTAACATAGGAAAATACAGCATCCTGGGCAGCAGCATGGTCAGCACGGAATCGAAGACTAGGTTCCGTCATATATCTTGTACCTGCCCTCCATAATCCCAAACGAGCTGGTGTATAGGATTTCATTTTTAAATACCCTTCTTTATCTACTGGATCTGGTACTAAAAATTGCTTCCGAATATCTACTCCTGTAATGTCTGGTATAAATCCCTCTTCAACTTCCTGAGGCTTAATAGATTGCATTGTGTCTACACTCGCTTTTGTAGTTGAACTATTTATAACTGGTGATACTTCATCTACCATTTCATTTAAAATTGATTTAATCATTTCTTTTAAGTTTAATTCATCCATTAGTTATCCTCCTCTTAGAAATATTTAATGCTTCAAGAATACAGATGCATCACCAGCTTTAGAAGTTAAACGTCCATTTTCACTGAATCCCATTTTCTCTAACCATTGGTCAAATTCTTTTATTGTTCGTTTATTTAATAATTGTCTAATTGATGCACCCTCATGGTAGCCTGTGGTTTGATAATTCAACATAACATCATCACCATTTGGAATAGCCATAATAAAGTTTACACCAGCTGTTGCAAGTAAAACTGTTAAGTTTTCAGCATCATTTTGATCTGCCTTCATATGGTTGGTGTAACAAACATCACAACCCATGGAAATACCAGTTAATTTCCCCATAAAATGATCCTCTAGACCTGCACGGATAACCTGCTTAGAGTCATACAGATATTCTGGTCCAATAAATCCAACAACTGTATTAACAAGGAATGGATCAAAATATTTTGCAAACCCATAACATCTAGCTTCCATAGTCAGTTGATCTACACCATTATGAGCATCAGCAGAAAGTTCTGCACCTTGACCTGTCTCAAAATACATAACATTTGGCCCTACTGCTGTACCCAACTTCAAAGCCATGTCCTTTGCTTCTGAAAGCATCTTTGCAGAAATACCAAAAGCTGCATTTCCTTTTTGAGATCCTGCAATAGATTGGAATACCAACCCTGTTGGGGCCCCTTGCTCCATTGCTTCCATCTGAGTAGCTACGTGAGCTAAAACAACGTGTTGTGTTGGTATTTCCCACTCATTAATAAAATCATTAAATTTATGAAGAATACGCTTTACACTTTCTGTTGTATCGTCTACAGGATTTAGGCCTATTACTGCATCTCCTGCTCCCATGGATAGGCCTTCCATAACCGATGCCATGATACCATCCACATTATCAGTGGGATGATTTGGTTGTAGACGAGTTGAAAAAGTTCCTGGAATACCAATTGTAGTATTAGCAGTCTTAGTTATTGTGATCTTTTGAGCTCCCACTATTAAGTCTAAGTTGGACATAATTTTGGCAACTGCTGCTACCATTTCAGAAGTCAAACCATTTGATATACGATGAATATCATAGTTTGTCGTATTGCTATTTAAAATCCATTCTCTTAATTCAGCTACTGTCCAATTTTTAATTTTTTCATAGGTTTTAAGATTAACATTATCAATAATAATCCGTGTTACCTCATCCTTTTCATATGGCACTGCAGGGTTGTTAAATAAATCTGAAAGCTTTAATTGCGATAGAACAGTTTTAGCTGCAACTCTTTCTTCAGCGCTATCTGCCGCAACTCCAGCTAAATTATCTCCGGATTTTTCTTCATTAGCCTTCCCCATAACTTCCATTACAGATGAAAATTGATAGGTTTTTCCAAAAAGCTTTGTCTTTAAAATCATTGTACATCCTCCTTTTATCTTTAACTAAATACTAATGTCTTTACTACTACTGGTAAAACAGAACCTTCTGCAATGGGCTTTCCAATATCGATATAATCTCCATTTCGTACATGAATACTGTCTATACATACAAATGGATAATTTTTAGGAAGATGTGCATAAAGGCTATGTCCCAGTGCCTTTGCCATATCTTCTTTTACTATAATAACCAGTGGTAATTTCTCCTGAATCAACAAATCTAAACCCTTTATTATTTCTTTTGCCAAACCTTGAATAAATTGGAAAGATGGGCTATGTACACCTTCTACACCTAATCCAATAATTTGCACTTCCCCGCCTACCATGAACCATTTTACTTTTTCTTGAATAATATTTCCTAAATTCCCACAATTATACGTACTTTCATCATCTTTGGATAACTGTAAAATTGGAATATTCTTAAGTGGAAGTATATCTTCTTTATAGGTGATTGTACTTCCAGAAACATCAGTGGTGTGTGATCCCGCTCCTACTACAGTTGCACGAATGGTTTCTACAGTTGGAATTACCTTAAGGGATGTCATAAGGAGTGAACCACTTATTTTCTTACCTAACAAAAGTCCAATATCACCATATGCAAAGGGATTTTGTAAACTTTCTTTTGTAATACCATCTGCTACACCACCTGAAAATGAAATACATTTAATCTGCAGCTTTGTCTTCAATGGTTTGTTGGTTATCAGCAAGTCAAAATAAGGACTCTTTTTACCTAATCCAATGCTGTTTTCCAGTACCTGTACAAATATATCTAAAAGTTTATCTAATTCCTTAAGATTTATCTTCTCATTTATATGAATATCTAAAGCTTCTCTTTTGATGATTTCCTTTACTTTTGGGGAAATATAACTAATAATTTCATTGGTATCCGCCTTTATCAGGCGACCCCCAATATCAAAGCAAGCCGTATCCTCAATATCCCCATCGTTAAATACTGCTAGATTTGTTGTCCCGCCTCCAATATCAAGGTTTACCGCCGTTGTATGTTGTTTTTCAGAATAGGAACAAGTGCCCGCTCCTTTTCCGGCAATAATACTCTCTAAATCAGGGCCAGCTGTTGCCACAACAAAATCTCCAGCAAAGCCACTTAAAGCTTTAGCAACTGTCTGGGCATTTTCCTTTCGAACTGTTTCCCCAGTTATAATTACTGCCCCAGTCTGAATATCTGATTTTGTAATACCTGCTCTTTTGTATTGCTGCTCTACAAATGCCTTTATCCCATCAGAATCTATTAGATTGTTTTCTAATATAGGAGTAAAGATAATATCACTTTTAAATATCACCTTTTTATCCGTAATGGAAACCCTTGGAATTGTAAAAACTGATGCCATATTTTCAATTGAAAGTTCTGATAAAATTAATTGTGTTGTTGATGTTCCAATATCAATACCAACGCTTAATAAAGTTTCTGACATCTTATCTACTCCCTTTAAACATGTTGAATATTTTGAATTTTTTCAAAAAATAAACGCTTAATAAAAGGTCTATAATTGTCCCCTTATTAAGCACCTTTGCTTTTATCTATGACCCCGTTGTCATAGTTTATATATTAATTTTTAAATGTAATTTAAGTGCTAGATAAAGGTACAACTGTAAAATTTAAAAGACTTTCCATAGTTTCTAAAATATTTTCTAAAGCAATCTTAACTGAGGAAACATCCCCTATTATGACCACTGCACCTGAAAATCTATCAACAAAACCAATTTCTATTTCAGCAGCTTTTGTTGCTATATCAACAGCGATAATTGATGCTTCACTTGGTGTTATGGTTAAAATGCCCACTGCTTCATTTCCAGATTGTACTATCCCCATCTTCTGATATATTTCTGAATCAGCCTTTGCAATAACATGTGCAACAGTGATTTGTTTACCAGGAACATATTCCTGTATAATTCTTTCATTTCCCTCCAAATAATCACCTCATTTAATCAAAATTTATATAAATGATTTCCCTAGAATACTAATTACATCTTCTCTAGTTGGGGCAATAGGGTTTGTTGCTGTACAACGATCTGCGAGAGCAGCTTCTGCTATTACATTTTTATCTGATTCAAATTGTTCCTTACTAACTCCCCATTCAGAAAGACTCTTTGGAATGGAAAGTCTCTTTTCAAGTGCAAGGATTGCATTTACTAAACTTCGTACACCCATTTGTGCGTTTCCAGCATTTAATCCTAAGAATCTAGCGATTTCTGCATATCGATTTGCAGCAGGGGTAGTATTCTTAGTATAATTTCCTTTGATAACCCCCGCATTATAGCGAATAACATTTGGTAATAAAATACCATTTATTCTTCCGTGTGGAATATGCCAACGTGCTCCTGCTGCATGTGCTATGCCATGGTTTAACCCTAGTGAAGCTATGTTAAAGGCCATTCCAGCCATTGTTGATGCCATATGCATTTTTTCACGTGCTTCTTTATCATTTCCATCTTTATAAGCCCTATCTAAATAAGTGAATACATAGCGTATAGCTTTTTCACTTAAAGCATCAGAGATATCATTGGCACTAGTGGAAACATAAGCTTCTATAGCGTGAGTAAGAACATCTATACCCGTGTCAGCAGTTTGCCTAGGTGGTAAACCTGCAACAAGACCAGAATCTAAAATAGCTTCATCCGGCAATATTTCATCCGTAATCAATGGATATTTTGTTCCCTTTTCATCATCGGTGATAATCGAGAAATCTGTAACCTCTGAGCCTGTTCCACTTGTTGTAGGAATAGCAACAAATCGTATCTCATTAAATCTCTCAGTCAATTTACCAAAATAAAACATAGCTTTTGCTGCATCTATGGCAGAGCCACCACCTATTGCTAATAAAATGGTGGCTGGAAAATCCTTACTATATTCTAACCCAGCAACAATGTTATCAATTGGGGGATCTGGAATAACTTCAGAAAATACCATTATTTCTGTGCTGCTATCAATATAACTTCTAATGCGTGAAAGTAAATCTGATGAAGCAATAAAAGAATCTGTTACTATCAAAATCTTTTCATTCTTAAAATCTGATAATCTTTTCAGACTTTCTTCACCAATATATAACGTTGTTCCAAATCTTATTTTTTGCATAGCTACTACTCCTTTCCAACAAAAAAATATATTCCTAGTTATTATAAATCTTCTTTTTTCAAATCTATATGAAATACCTTTCCACTTCTTTCATAAAGTACATCTTCTATACCTTCATTTGCATTTACAACACGTGCTAATGAAAAAAAGTAATCCGATAAGCGATTAATAAATGTCAAAACCTCTTCATTCATATCATTAGTCCATTGGAACGTTACTATCTCTCTTTCTGCTCTTCTAGCAATTGTTCTACAAATATGTAAAATGCTTGCTGCTTGTGAACCACCTGGCAAAATAAAAGACTCCACTTCTTTAGGAATATCTGCATAATCATCAATACATTTTTCAATCCACTCTGTCAAATCAGATGTAACTCGGTACGTTCCTTTTCCTGCTGGTGTTGCTAAATCGTTGCCACAATCAAATAAATACTGTTGGATCTGTGTCAATTCCTTCTTCAACAAATCATTGTTTTTTATAAGTGTAATAGCATATCCTACAAAACTATTTAATTCATCAATAGTTCCATATGCTTTTATACGTTCACTATCTTTTGCTAATTGAATGCCGCCGATTATCTTAGTGTATCCTTTATCACCAGTTCTAGTATAAATTTGCAAGTTTATTCCTCCTCCTTAGAAAGATAAGCTATCAACTCTGCTACTCCTTCATCTTCAACAGCTGAGAGACGAAAGATTTTGTCAACACCTGCTAACTCTAATCTTTTCTCAGCATTTATAATAGCTTCTTCATTTGGTGCTAAATCTATCTTTGTAATAATTCCTATACATGGTTTCGTAAAATTTTGTGCAAAATAGGGTGAAAATGTCTGGCCTAATTCCGTCACGCTGCAAACGAATCCAATAACATCTGAACTAGCAGCCATCATTTGTAAAGCACTATAGAATCTTCTATGCAAGACAAATTCACCTGGTGTATCTATCATCTGAGAATAGAACTCAACTGATTGTGTTTTTTTATATTTAATTGTCTCTCCTTGAATTCTTTGGCAAAGGGTAGTTTTCCCACTTCCAACTGATCCAATTAACATAATTTTTTTCATTCTCTATACCTACCTATTAAGTTCTTGTTATTTTGGGGACAGAAAACTGCATAAGATCTCTTAAAGAAGTGACAACCTGTTCCATAGCAGATTGTATAGCTGATACATCTCCTAAAATAAATACAGATCCACTGAATCTATCAACAAATCCTATTTTAATAGGTGCAGTCTTCTTAGCTATATCCACAGCGATAATTGCAACCTCTGGTGGAGTTATGGTTAAAATACCAATTGCATGATACTTTTCGTCATTTAAGCCTAATTTTTCAAAGATTCGATCATCTGGATTTGCTATGATATGTGCCAACGTCACTTGTTTTCCTGGTACTGATTCAAATATCTTTCTTTCTAATATATTCATTGATTCCCTCTTTTCATAATAAAAGCACAACACAGGTTATTTGTACTATATTTTTGCTTTATAATGCAAAAATAAGTATCCCTTTTATATAACTCTAAAATCTTTTATATAAGGCATAGGGTAACCATGTTTATATCTCCTTATTCTTTTTCAAGACATTTTAAATAAAAATTAATCTTCATATCCACTTTTATATCTTTTTAATGTATATTGGTATTTGGTTTTGGATTAATATAAAATAAATGCACTAAGACAAAAAAGTCTTAGTGCATTTATAGTTTTAATTTTATATAATTTTCACATATAATATTTAGCATGTTTACAATGTATGAAATGAACAAAATAAAAAAATTGCGGATTAACTTAACTTATGATATGCTCATTTTACTCAGATATATCAGAAAATTCCTCTGATGTATGTGTCTTGGCAATATTAAATTTTGTACCCACCACTGATGCACTGACCAATGCAATTAGTGAGCCTAATGAGATAGCTCTTAATACAATAATTAATATGTTGATTTTACTCATTTCTGCATCATGTGATTTTACAATATTATCCAATGTTTTTGTTGGCATACCTACAAACAATAACCCTATTACATTGTTATTTTTATCTTTTATAGGCTGGTAGGCCGTATAATAACTTTCACCTAGTATTTCTGCCTCCCCTATATACAATTCACCATTTATTACTGTTTGATATGCATTATGGTCAGTACCTAAAAATGTGTCTATTGCCCTTTCGTTTTCATCAAACATAATATTTGTTGAAATTCTTTTAAAGTCATCTTTAACTTTAACAAAAATAGTAGACTTATCTCCTAAATCTTCTAATACAGTGTCTACCACCCCAAATCTACCTTCTATACTGTTACCATCACTATCAAGCAAGGTTCCATCTCCTTGAGTTAATGTACCATAAGAATTATTGATATATTTCATTGTTAAATTTATATTATTTTCAACATGCTTTTTTAACAATTGATTTTTAATATCATTTATATTTTTTGTACTGTTTGAAAATCCTAATAAACCTACAATCATACTAGCTAACAAGGCTATCATCCCACAATATGCTATTAACTTTGTTTTGTTAATTTTCATAAATTACTCCCTCCCTTTACCATTTGCACTTCCCACTTTATGTAACAAATGTTTAGCCCTCAGATTGTTCATCTAATCCTACAAATACTTTTTTAAATCCGATCCATGCAAAACATGATATAGCAGCTATTGTACCTAGCCTTCCACCAATACCTATATATGCAGTTCTAGCAGCTATAAAGAGTATTCCTGTCATTAAAGATATTACAGCCATTTCTAAAAGATTTAGTGCATTTTCAAGAGAAATCATTCCAGCATAAGAAGAACAGGCTGCAGCTGTTGCCAATACACCACCCGTTAAAGGAAAAAAATAGGGAAGCATAAGCCCCGATACCAAAGTTATGATGGCTGAAGCAATAACTGCTCCTCTCTTTAAAATATTGGCTACTATATAAGTACCCATACCCGCAACTATTGATATTATTAAAATAATCACTTCTTCCATGTAATACCTCCTAACTAAAAATTCTCATTATTGTTTTCGTAATTATTGTAGACAATGCTGCTGTAGTTCCACCTTTTCCACCAATACCCGCATAAATTTCCACAGTAGTTAAAAGAATTAATCCCACTATCAAACTTCCTAGTGCAGCTGCCCCCATGGAGGGTATTACTGCCAATGAACTCATTCCAACAAAAGATGATGTATATGTTATACCAGCCAAGTCGTTTGGAAGAAATATAGCAGCCATTACACCTACTAATCCATTAGCAATAACTGCTCCATATCCCATTTCATGGTTTATAAACCATGTTAAAGTAACCCCTATAAATGAACATATTAGAACATATAAACTTCTCTTATTAACTTTGATTTTACCATCTCTTTCTGTTAATTTTTTAAAGTGATCTGCTAGACTTATGGCAAAAAAACATCCAAAAATTATTAAAATTTCTGTCTTATAGAAGTTTTCTTCATTAACTGCTGTTGAAATAATTAATCCTCCCCCAGTTGCAATAAAAGCGATTAATCCTAATAACCTTGTGCTCATTTTACTAGATAACTTTCTATTCATTTTACCGCTACCAAAGATTTACAAAATCTATAATTTGAATACTTTTGTAATATCTCTATTCCTTGGTAACTTCCCCCCTTTTTATTAGTTTAATTGATATTTATTTGGAAAGCAATATTGAATTGAATTTATGCGAAAAGAGGTCAAGTCTATTTAGTCATTTAAGCTGACCTGAAGACTTAACCTCTTTTATTTTAATTATATGAAAAATAAAATACAGATTAGCTGCCTATACCAACATAGTATTCCCTAAAAGAAATATTTTGTAGGACACTTTGGATATAAAACTACTAAATAATCTATTTAATATGATTATATTTACTAAGCTCCTTCAATCATATCTCTTCTATTATAACCATAATAACCTATTATCATTAAAAGAACGCTAATTACAGTTATTATAATAAAAATCTTAATATCAAAGTCTTCCATTGGCATTTTAGGTAACCAGCCCTGAGGAGATGTTTTTATAAACCATTTAGGTAAATCCAATATACCTTCAAAATAATTTAATAAAAAAGAGTATACTAGATAAACGTAAACCATTTTGCCTAGTACGGGTATCCAACCAAGGGATAAGGCTGCTAGACCGATGAATATTAATACAGATGGTAGGGAATTATAGCCAATAGCAAAAAAATCATATATCTCCATAGAATCATCTTTCATAACACTAATAGCAGTCCCGCCAAGACTACCAGCGACTAATAAAACTCCTATTATGGCTACTACAATTGCCAAAGAAACACTGGTCCAGTAAAGCTGACTACGCTTCACTTTAGTACCATAAATCTGACTTAAATATAAGTTTTTTTCTTCGGAAAAAAGTTTATTAACAATGGTAATCGGTAATATTGTAACCAAACCAATCATAAACATCATAATTGTACCTGTAAATGATTCTTCAATGGAAATACCTGAATGAGTAAACATCTGTTTCATCATTTCATTGCTTTCGAGAAAACTTTGCATATCTCCATAAATAGCACCATATGCAGCTCCTAGAATAAGAAATGCAATTAGCCAACTAATAATAATACCTTTATTAAGCTTAATAAATAAACCATGAACAGATAATAAAGATTCCTTTGCATTTGCTCTGCCTTCTCTTTCAGGAAGATATCCAGCTCCCATATCACGTCCTCCTTCGAGGACAAAAGCAATTATTATCGTAATTATACTAAAAATTAAAGCAAAAATAATTGGGTCTAAGTTATTTTCTGTAAAAGGATAAGTTAAATAAGTCCATCCTAAAGGGTTTATCATAGATAGATTAACGTTAGAAATATCCGTTCCTGCACGAATAATATAAAGAAGTCCCATAATCCCAAGGGAAGACCCTGTCGCCGCCGATGATACTGGCATAATTTGTGCCATAACAAGGGCTATTACAGCTCCTATAATACCTGCCACTCCAATGGAAGTTCCAAATAGAAAGGAACCTTTACCTGAAATAGTATCAGCACCAAAACTCATCATTACACCACTGATAAAAAGTACTAATAGAATATTTATAAAAACTGTCTCTGCTATTACAGCAAGAGAGTTTGCTTGACGACCAATTTGAAATGAACGCACAAGTTCTGTCAGACCAAGATCTTCTTCTTTACGCGTATGCCCTATTACATGTAACATAGATATTGTCATTGCAAATAGACTACAAAATAGAAGCATTTCATGTGCATACATTGCCCCTAAAGTATAATCACTTGCTGTTTCAATTGGTGTAGGCCCTACTATAGATATCATAGCGGGATTTTGTAAAGTTTCGTACATCCCTATCAATCCTTCTCCTTTTGCAATTTCTTCAAAGGCTGGAATAAAAGCAGATGCAAACAAACCAAGACCTAAAATCCAAATAATGACTTTCTTCCAATCACGTTTTAAATATTGTACAAATAGTATATTCCAACGCGCAAATTTTTCTTTCATCATATTTCCCCTCCTTTATAATATTTATCCTTCATAATGACGCATAAATAAATCCTCAAGGGTCGGTGGGGCAGCTTCAAACTTTTTAACTCCTAATTTAGTCGCTTCCACTAAAATATCATTAAGATATTTATGATCTGCAGAAAATATTCCTTGATTATCTTTTTGTACAAAATCATGAACTCCTTTTACATTAAGCATTTTAGCCACATCTTTTTCTGTTTCTAAGGTTACTGTAGAACGAGTCAAATGACGTAATTCATCAAGAGTCCCAGCTTCTACAATTTCCCCTTGTCGTATAATAACAACCTTATCTGCCAATCTCTCCACTTCACTTAAAATATGAGAAGATAGTAAAACTGATTTACCTGCAGCTTTAATTTTTTCAACTTCTTCTTGGAAAACATGTTCCATCAAAGGATCAAGACCAGAAGTCGGCTCATCAAAGATATATAAATCTGAATCAACTGATAATGCCGCAATTAAACCAACTTTTTGGCGATTACCTTTAGAATATCCTTTAGCCTTTTTTCTAGGATCTAATTCAAAACGTTCAATTAAATAATCCCGCTTTTCCTTATCTCCAGAACCATGTAATTTCATAAATAAATCAATGATTTCCCCTCCTGTCAGACTCCCCCACAAAGACACATCTCCAGGAACATAGGATATTTTCTTATGAATTTCAAAACTATCTTTCCAAGCATCCTTTCCAAATATTTCTGCATTTCCTCCATCTCTTTTAATAATACCTAGTAAAATACGGATAGTAGTAGATTTACCAGCTCCATTAGGACCAATAAATCCAATAACCTCCCCAGCCTCCACATTAAATGTTACATCACTTAATGCTTGAACCTTCCCAAATCTTTTTTGTAAACCCTGGACTTTTAGAATCGTTGTCATAATATACGCACCCCTTTTCTTATATTTTCATAGCTTTTCAAGCTTCTAGACCCTTATTTATAAAAGTTATTTTTCAATATATCAGCATAACGCTCCCATTCCTCAAGAGTTTTTTCCCCGAATTCGGTGCTATCTTTAAAGGTATCTATTTTTTTAATAACTTTCTCTCCAAATCCAAACATTGTCCAGTTCAAAATTTCAATTGCCTTTTCTATTTCTATATCATCACGAAACTTAGAATAATCAATATGTTTATACATTTTTTTTATTCCTTTATCATAAATAATAGCCACCTTTTCTCCGATAATAGTCTTTACTTCCATTGATTCTTCCAGTTGTAAAGAGGCTAGAAAGTCAAAAGCATAGGAAAACTCCTTCTGAATTTGCAATTTCTGTAATCCAATATTTCCAATCCTCTTAAATATATCTCTTTCATTTAAATCGATTTCCTCATATAAGTTCTCAATAATCTCAATACTGTAGTTAAATAAATATATATATAGATCTTTTTTACTATTAAAATAATTAAATAATGCTCCCTTAGAGATATTTGCATTTTTTACAATTTCATTTGTTGATGCCTTTTCAAATCCATTTTGAGCAAATTCCTTTAATGCGGCATCAATAATTTGTTTCTGTTTTTCTAATTTTAAATTCTTAAATTTAGAATAAATAATAACCAGCTCCTTTGTTAAAGTGACCACAGTAGTCATATATGTATATATTGTAACTCAAATGACCAGTTCAGTCAATATAATGATTAAGAATTAAACTTATTTATGTATATCCTAACATATTTCCCACTTTTTAAATAAAACTTGATTGGAACCGTCTTGAATATTAACCCAAAAATCTCGAAAAGAAAACTGATCTGAAAAGTATAATTCAATTTTAGTACAATAACTACCATTTAATACTTCTTCAAGCTTTATTGAGGGATTTTGTGCTAAATAACGCTTTTCTTCTATTGAAAAAGTTTTCTTTGGCAAAATTAAATGTAATATAAACATAGCCAATATAAATAAAATTGGAATTATACATAAGATCTTCTCTATAATATTAAATTCTTCTTTGTTATTCATTAATTCATCAATCCTCATTATTATAGGAATATTAGAATTTTTCCGTATTCTACGACATACTGACCAGCCATCAATCTTAGGTAGACCAATGTCTAGTATAACTAAATCACCTGTGTTTTGGTATAAAAAAATAGGCCAAGTCTATAGGTCTTGAAAAACCTAAGGCTTAGCCTTTTTAGTTACTAATCAAATTTGGGGCTTATTCTTTACCAAAATGTATTACTTCTTTGCATGCTTTTTATTAAGCTTTAAAACAATATTTTTCGGTTCTGCAGCAGTTTGAAAAACTGTCACTGCAACACTTGCTTTTTCTTTTAGAGTTAAGTTTTCATATGCAGTCTTGGAATTGATCTGTTCTATAATGTTTTTTAAATCATGCAAATCTAAAAGGTTTACAGCTATACCAAAAAAGCTTTTTCTACGTCCATCGTTATAGTTTGCGAGCAAATGTTTTAGTATCTCGGCTTTTTCTATTAATTCAGAATTGTACTGTTCTATATCTATTTTCTGCGCTTTTTTCATATCTTTAAGCTGATTGCGATGGGTAATAAAAGAATCAAATTCATCTATGCCCCTATATTCTTCACAAGGATATTCATTGCATAGATAACAGTATTCAATGTCTCCATGCTGTAAACTACACCTGGCAATAGCACAACCCTGATTACCTGCACCTCCACCACAACCAGGGCAGTAATTATCCAATTTCATAGTGCAAAGTTCGCAATTCAAACCACATAACGAAAACATTAGGTCTTCTCTTTGAAAGTTTTTCATACTTATCCTCCTTGCATGGAATGTAAGTTCTCTTTAATATAGAGAAACAAATTCATTTGTTTGCCACCTTAATATCCATTCAACAATTTCTTATGGTCTAATCCCAATACTAAATAACTCCCTATAGTATCCTATTGTTTGAAGAAATGATAGGATATTCATTCGGCCAAATACCATTCCTTGCTTTTTTCTACGTATGTGAAATCAAGCATTTTTTATATTTTTGTATCTTTTCGACCGTAGTAAGATCCGCACAACCCAGTTTCATGTGTCTTTACATAAGTCCAATTAAATTCTTTATCCACAACATAGATATCATATTCTCCCTCTAAATCATTTGAATTCAGTACATCTGCATTCTCAAGAATTAAAACATAATCTGTGTGTTGCCAAAATACATAACAAGAACCCTTATGCTCATCATTAAAGGCCTTTTCAGCTTCTTGTCCTTGTAGACATTCTTTTTTCTCATAGCTAAACAGGTGCCATAAATAACCACAAAAATCATTATTGTTCCAAAGATATATATCCTTTTTCTCTTCAAGAGTTAAATGATTAGCAAAGTTATCTTCCCACAGTTTTCGTAGAAAAGTTCCCCATTTTGGAATTTCAGCTACTTTAATCTTTTTATTTTCAAGCATACTTGCTATTTTCATTTAATCCTCCCTGTTTATATTCATCTATTACACATTTTATAAATATTGTGAAACAGACTAAGCATTATGGCACTCTAAATAATCAACCCTTTTTCCAGTCTTTATAGCGTATTCTATTTCACCTTTTGTACTTTCGCCTATATATCCGTTTTTGTTAATCACATAAATTTCATCCGACATATCGATTTTTCTTTTATGTATATCGTCAAGCATTACTTTAATTTCAGGAGTGATGACATTTTCAAACTCACCATCAGCATGTCCAAACAATCCTACTGAAATAACTATATTCCCTTCTAGAGTTAATTGTTTTTGTACTTTCAAGAACTCATCTTTAAACCTCGTACTCCCACACAAAGTTATTACTTTATACTTTCCTACCATAATATACTCCATTTAATTCGCCTTATTTTACTTATGTACATCATATTATATAATTCATCTATCAATCCATCAACCAGTAACCTTATAATTTAAACTCTATTTTTTCAATTTTCTTCTGTTATCACTCAAATCATCCAATGTAAATTTCTACATGTTCTATTAAATATTGTTCTATCACAGAATTTAGGAAATAGATTCCTTAATTTTGTTACATATGCAAACTTTGGCAATTATGGTGTCCAAATGTGAAGCAAAAATAGAGAAGTAATGATAACAACTGGACTAATAGGCTATGGATTAGCACACATTGTTTTGGGTGTGTTGGACATATTAATGGATTAACTGATAGGTAATAACTATAGATGCAGTTTTGAATCTGGTGGATTTGAGTCCTATAATCATATGTATAATGACATTACAGCTTTGTAAATTATATGTTTATTTTTAAATAAATAGGAAATATTAAAATTATAGAAATATTTACAAATTAATAAAATTGAAAGGAGAAATATAATGGATACACTGAGCTTAGTTTTAGTAATAATAGGAGCATTAAACTGGGGATTAATTGCATTATTCCAATTTGATTTAGTTGCTACAATTTTCGGAGGACAAGATGCAGTTCTTAGTAGAATTGTATATGGACTGGTAGGATTAGCAGGGTTATATTGTATAAAATTCTTAATGGAAAGAGATAAAGATAGACCAGTAATAAAAGAATAAGGATGTTAATCAGGACTACTGAAAAAATCCTCTAATTTAATTAATTAATGGAGAGCTTGAAAAGACAGTGATTAGCTGTAATTTCAAGCTCTTTTTGATATAATTAAAGTATCAAATTTAGTTGGAATATTATGATACAAAATCAAAACTGTTCTCCCAAGAAATATAGTTATTTTATTCCATAAAAGCCTCTTGAGTCCATAAATAATGGTATATGCAATGGATAAAATGTAAAAAACATAAAGCTTAAACCCATAAGTATAAACATTATTAATCCAAAACTATCTGATACTCTTATATTCTTTGTCATAATGTTATAGCTTATTATTTGACAAAGTAATGCACCTAATACAAAAGAGCCAATATCTACTATTAGATTGTGGCTGCCAGTTATAGCTTCATAACTATAAAATACAACTATAATGAAAATAGACATAGATATTATTCCCATAAAATTGGCTATAAAGAAATTATCCACCTTATTCTTTATAAAAAAATACTTTATTATCATGAAAAATGTTAATGAAAAGTATCCCAGTTTTAAATGTTCCCACACGCTCTCATTTACTGGACTAAATAAAGCAACTAATTTAGACCCTCCAGATAATTCAAAAGTAAAATGTAGCAGTGAGCCCAATATGACAATCCAGAAAAAACCAACAACTTCCCACTTTTTAAAAGATGAATGTTTTAACATTATCCACACCCCCATATATATTATGCCCAGGTAAAACATACTATAACTTATCCATTAGAAATATCTTTGATATAACTACTTTTATCTTCAGTACTAACCTTACATTAGCAATGAATATTGAAAATATCACTAATTCGAGATTCAAAAAGTTTTAAGAAGTAGCTTGGGAATAACTTAAAGAGTTCAGTTTTATTTTACTATTCTCTTTCGATTAAATATTCTTGCTATACTCAATTAGACTAGTATCTGGTCTTAAGTATAGATCCCTTAATTAGTTTTGGAGTGATATAAAATAAATGCATTAAGATATTGGTATCCTAATGCATTTATAGTTTTAATTATTAAGTTTTTATATATATTGTAGGGTAGAGAATAGATGAACTATTAAAGCTATATATTAATAGCAGTTTATTACCTTAAATATACCTTTTCAGCATATCAATGAATCCTACTCATCTATTTTTTCTTACTTAATTGTTTTAATCCTTTTAAAACTTTTTCTGGAGTTATGGGAAGAGATCTTACTCTAACACCAGTTGCATTAAATATTGCATCCTGAATTGCCGGAGAAGAACTATTAATGACAACCTCACCTATTGATTTGGCACCAAATGGTCCAGTTGGCTCATAGCTTTCTGCAAATTCTACTGTAATTCGTCCAATATCTTTTCTTGTAGGTATTTTATATTTCATAAGATTATTAGTTATCATTTTCCCAATTTCTAAATCAACTTCTACCTCTGCAAATTCTGACATATATGGAGGTGGAGATTTATGAGCTAGATAGGAATCTGGAGCTGTTAATTGTTTTCTGGTATATATCAGTTTAGTGGCTAAGTCTTCTAAACTAATTTTTTCATTATAACCCTCCACTTTGACTTCTTTACCATTAAATTCCACATTATCTACTTCTACTCCCAGAACTTTAGCTCCCTCTAACTCAATTAATCGTTTCATTTCTGAAGCAGCTTTTAGTACTGCATTTCCAGTTACATAGGTAGTACTAGATGCATAAGCACCTCCATCATATGGAGTTATATCCGTGTCTGAGGCAATGATATTGATCTTATCAAAATCTACCCCGATAGTTTCTGCACAGATTTGTGACAATATAGTGTCACTACCAGTCCCAAGATCTGTAGCACCTACTAATAATGTAAACGATCCATCATCACACATGTTTATAGTAGCAGATCCCATATCAACTCTTGCTATACCTGATCCCTGTCGAGCAATAGCCATTCCAACTCCACGTACTTTACTATTACTTATGATCTTACGTGGATATTTTTTATCCCAATTTATTAATTCTTTACCTCTGTTTACACAATAGTCCAGTGCACAACTTTCTACTGTTTCTGCTGGAGATGTATTCTTTACTCCATTGAAGTTAAAGTTTATAGCATTTTCATCTTTTTAATGTTATCTATTTAAATATATTGTAAATTCCTCTCCAACTTGTTTATAATCATTATTCATTCTACCACTTTCTTCTGGGAATTTTACAGCATATGGAGTTAAAGTAATAGATGTTAGATTATCAGATAGATCTCCATAAATATTTTGATACTTAAATACCATATCCTTATCAGACATACGACTTATACCAAATTCAACTTTATTTCCTAGGTTGTCATTACCTCTTAAGGAAATATCATAGTCTCCCTTATGTTTTTGGTCTATTTTTCCATATATCTTTTGACTTACAGGATTATATCTAAATTCCTCCAATGTATATTTGTTGTTATCTATATTGAATGAATAATCTAAAGGCAAAGCATTGGTATTATCCATTAATTCACTACCATTTGCCCTAAATTCAAATTCCCATTTTCCCTTTACTTTTTTTTCAGATTCACCTGTAAAGTAGTTTAAGGCATCAAATACAATTCTTATATCCATATCATCTTTAAGCTCAATATCCTCCATATCTATAAAATAGATTTCAGAAAATATGGTATTAGAATCATCAATTGCTCCACTGATGCCGCTTGCTCCTTTAGTCTCTCTCTTCTTTCCATCTATAAATATAGTTTTATTAAAAACAACCCCTTCTATAGGTTCATTTGTATTTAAAATTGTAGATAATATAAGCTCATCTTTATCTATGATCACATCCATCAACTTTATTCCTACTCCATTATTCTCCACTACCTCATTTACTACATTAGCATAAGGCTGAATATTTTTTTCAGTGCCTAAGGCTCTTCCTATAGAATAGCTTAACTCTGCAATCTTTGATTCTGCATTGGCATATACAATCTTTCCAAAAGATGTCTGACTTAAAATACCCACCGTCAAGATTAAAGCAGCAGCTGTTGCACCAAATCTCTTAAAGTTAAATCTCTTCTTCATACTCTTTTTTAGATTATTTTTCAAATTTTGTTTTTCCATATCCTCTAACTCCTTTTTTTCATAATCTTCGATATTAAATTCTACTTGATTTAAAAGTCTATATATATCTTTAGAGTCCTTCATTTTTATACACTCCCTTAATCCCTTTTCGAATTTTCTTTTTTCCTCGTGAAATTCTATTATATAGGATAGACTTGCTGAGACCTGTATCTCTAGATACTTCATCCATGTCTCTATCTTCAAAATACAGCTTTTTAAAGATATCTTTATCTTCTTTTGATAGACTACAAAGTATTTTTTCAACTTCAATGCTGAATTCTCTCTCTAAAATATTCTTTAAAGAACTATCTTCTTCAGGGATAATTACATCTTCTATATTTTTATTTTCTAAGTCCTTTAAATACTTCCTTGCATAATCTATAGACTTATATCTTGCAATTCCTCCTACCCAGTTTTTAAAACTACTCTTCTTAGCATCATAACAGTCAATATTTTCCCAAATAGCTAATAGACAATCATTCATACACTCTTCGTAAAAATTGGGTAGATAATGCAGATGTTTTTTTATAACAGTTTTGAGAATCCAAGCATAATTATCTATAACATACTCTAAAGCCTTCTCATTTTTCTTTTTCATCTGTTCAATAAAGTTTTCTTCAGTTATACTCAATATTACCACCTTTCCCCATACTACTTTCTACATGTAGATTGTATTAAGTAATTACCCCTTCATATAATACTTCGTAACGATATATGAAAATCTATCAATAATTTTATATAAATGATAAAATAAATCAACTCTAACTATATTAGTTAATCTTAATCTATTACATTAACCTTACAAAACTGTATTTATTCACCTTTGTCCTATTTATGTTAAACTTTAACCTTAACTATATATATCAATTCACATATCTAATATATAACATATAAAGTGAAAATCTAAGTTTCCTGCACCTTGTTTACCTCAATTAGGATCGGAGTACAGGAGAAATAACAATCATCTCCACTGAACTCAAACAAAATTCATAGATCTAAGATTTTAGTTTTTTAGTATTTTTATTATACTCCAGCGATTATATCTGTTCTCCATTAATTTCTGCTGTATTTCTTTGAGAAGTTTAAACTCTCCGTATTTAACAACATCTTCATGTATATTTCATCTATATCCCCAGTTCCCTTGTTGATTTCAACTTGCTTCCATGCCTTCAATAAAATATCTATTCTATATATTTTGTCATATACTACATGAGGCTTTAAAAGAATATATTACAGATATACATAACCAATTTAAGATGTGTTATGGATATAGAAGAGTAAAAATAGAACTAGATGCTAGGGGTATAAAAGAGTGTACAGGATAATGAAAGAGTGCGGTTTATCTGGAAAACACCCTAGGAAAAAGCACGGCAATTATAAAAAGATTCAACAAGACCTAATAAAAAATAATATTCTTATGCAAAATTTCTCTGCAGATACGAGAAATAAAACTTGGGATCGTGCCGAGTATGAGTAATGCTGGCAACCCCTATGATAATGCAATTATGGGGTCTTTTAATAAATCATTAAAAACAGAAATAATGGATAATAATAAAGTTTTTGCTACACGTGAAGAGGCTAAGAAGGCTATATTTGAATATATAGAACTATTTTATAATAGGACGCGAAGACACTCCTCACTTGGTTATCTATCTCCCTTAGAATATGAAAAACTGAACCTGACTAAATAAACTATTTGTCGTGTCTATCTAATCGTGTCCAGTACAGTCTGATACTAAGAGGGGAGCATATCATCGAAGACTTCGCCTCTTAATTTTCTATATTTAATTTTAGATTTATATAAAATAAAGGCACCAAGATCTTTATATCTCAATGCATTTATATTCCTAAAAAATCATCTTAAATAAGTATAATACTAGCTTTAAGTATTATAAAATAATTATCTTTATTTAGGCTCAAAATTCCAAATAATGATCTCCCACATTATAAAAAGACCTTGGAACTTAAACATTTCCTTCTCCATTACAAAATAAATCCTGCTATCAAAACAAGTATTACAATCAATGGTGCTGGGATTTTCTTTGTCAGTAACAATATTATTGTAATAAAAACAACTATAATATTATCAATCATAAATCCATTCTTTTGCATTAGAACTATTGCAGCTACTGTAATTAATCCACCAGCAACGGCCGTAACACCTTTCAAAGCAACTTTTATTCCCTTAATTTTCTTTAAATTTTCCCATATTGGATATATGAAGTAAATTAAGAGTAGACCTGGTAAAAAGATTCCTATACCTCCTGCCATAGCACCTAATATTTGTGTCACTACCCCACCACCACGAGCTGCCATTCCTCCTGCATATGCACTAAAACTAAACATTGGTCCAGGCATCCCTTGGACAAGTCCATATCCAGTCAAAAACTCCTGATTTGTCATAAACTTATTCACTTCCACTAACTCACTATACATAAGTGGTACCACTACCTGCCCACCACCAATAACCAAATAACCATATCGGTAAAAACTTTCAAACAAATAAACTATTCTGTTATTCCATATAAAATTAAGAAGAATACCTCCTATTGCAAAGATTCCAAAGACTATCAAATATCTCCAAGGAGGGTTTATTTTCACATGATTCCAAAGATTCTTCTCTTTTGAAACAATAATACTCACCACTCCACCCAAAATTAGAACTAACGGATAAATCCAGGGTTCTCGAATAGAGTAAGTAATTATGATTCCCAGCAGTAGCAGCAAAGTAGTAATCTTGTCTGTTACTACTTTACGACCTATATGATATGCAGCTACAGCAATAAATCCTACGGCCATTGGCCCAATATAACGAAGCCCATCCTGAGATATATTCATGTTACCTAAAAATTCGCTTAAAAATGAAAGCAAGGTCATCAATATTAGCACTGGCAAGGCCCATACTAACATAGTCAGTAGCGCCAATAAGGGTCCCCCCATCTTATAGCCAATGGCAACAATTGTTTGTGTGCTACTTGGACCAGGTAAAATGCCAGTTAAAGCAATAAGTTCAACCAACTCTTCTTCTGTTAAATAATTTTTCTTTATAACCATTTGATCTGTAAATACACCATAATGGGCTTCAGGCCCTCCATATGATCCCAAAGAGCAAATGAATACATCTTTTAAAAAAGTTCTCCATCTTACTCTTTTTTGATTTTCTAAGTTTTTCTCTGTTTTCAAAATAAAGTCATCCTTTCACCCTTCAATTAACATATTATATATTATTAAAAATTAAGTTAGATTTATATCTCCTACTTTTACAGTCAGTTTTTAACCTGAAGGAAGTTTCTATACACTTTGAAAATAGCAATGATAGTCATATAAAAGTTTAAACATAAATAAAAACACTACTCCATTAGTGTTAAAATACTTCATACTTCTATTCAAATTGGTAATTATAAATATACCAAATTGAACTTGTATTGCAAAATCATAGGTGATATAATATTATCGGATTTCGATATCGATTTTAGTAATTAAATTATACATTAGAGGTGGTCTAAAATGCAAGACAAAATTTTGAGGAAACTTTTTCTAGCTTTTATTCAAATTCACATACTTCATCATGCAAAGAAAGAACCTTTTTACGGTGCTTGGATGATAGAAGAACTTAGTGAACATGGCTATGATATGAGCCCAGGAACGCTATATCCTCTTCTTCACAGCATGGAATCCAGTGGACTCCTAGAAAAAGAAGAAAAAACAGTAGAGGGTAAAATTAGAAAGTACTACAATATAACCGAGCTAGGTAATGAAGTCTTGGTTGAAGCACGAAAGAAAGCCTATGAATTATTTAAAGAAATTAAAGATTAACGAAAGGGGATAGAATTGTATGTTTTCGCTCAAGAAAGTAAAATACAGAAATATTCTAGACATTAATGATCTTGATATAAAAAAATACAAAGTTACGTGTATTGTTGGACAAAGTGGAAGTGGAAAATCTACACTTTTACGTCTCCTAAATAAACTAATAAGCTGTGATAGTGGAGAAATCTTTTATAACGATAAACCTTTAAATACTATTAATTCTGTACAATTAAGAAGAAATGTTGTAATGCTGCCACAGCTTCCAGCGATTTTTCCTGGAACTGTTAGAGATAACCTTCTTATAGGACTAAAATTTGCAGAAAAGCCAACAGTTGATGATGTAAAACTTGGCCATATTCTAAATATAGTTCATTTGAATAAGGATCTCAATGATGACAGCGATAAGTTATCTGGCGGTGAAAAACAAAGACTTGCTTTAGGAAGAGTAATCCTGCTTGATCCTGAAGTCTTTTTATTGGATGAACCTTCCTCTGCAATGGATGAAGAAACAGAACAAATTATCATTGAAAAATTAGTTGCATACACAAAAGAAACAAACAAAACTTTAATTATGGTCACTCATTCAAAAAAAGTTGCACAGACTTATTCAGAAAATATTATAGAAATTTATCAAGGCAAAGTTGTAAATTCCAAGGAGGTATAGCAAATGAATAGTGTAATTGATCTGCATCTATTGCAAATGATTGCTGCTTATATCTTTGTTTTTATTTTAATGATTATTGTTAAGTTAAAAGGAATTCCAAGAGAAACAGAAATACTTATTTCTTCCGTAAGAATGACAATTCAGCTTATTCTTACAGGGTATATTCTAGTTTACCTTTTTAAAAACCCGTCTCCTCTGTACACACTTCTTGTTTTAATTGCAATGGAGGTATTTTCTATCTATAACATCATAAAGAGGAGTAAATCAAAGCTTTCGCCAAAGCTTAAACAAATAATTGCATTATCAATGATTGGCGGTACTGTTTCCTGCCTATTCTATTTTCTACTTGTAGTTATACGCATATCGCCCTGGTATGATCCTCAATACTTTATTCCAATTGCTGGTATGCTGATAGGCAATTCTATGACTGGTATCTCTTTGGGAGTTAGTCGTTTAGTTGATGGAATGCACACACAGAAAAATTTAGTTGAAGGAGCCTTAATGCTTGGAGCAACTCCAAAAACAGCTGCAAAACACATTGTGAACAATGCTTTTGATTCAGCAATACTGCCAACTATTAATTCCATGGTTGGTATGGGGATTGTTTTCTTACCTGGCATGATGACAGGTCAAATACTATCCGGCATCTCACCTATTACAGCGATAGAATATCAAATTGCCATTATGCTTGGAATACTTGGCAGTGTAGCATTAACTGTAATTTTTTTTGTACAGCTAGGCTATAAGACTTTCTTTAATGATCAAAATCAATTAATCATTGGTGATTAATACATAATGTTTTCAAAGATAATTACAAGGTCAGGAATAGGATTTGTGGCATTCTATATAGATGCAATCCTCTTATTTAGGCCATTTCCATAGATTGCTATGCTTGTTTTCTCTCCAGCAGTATTACGACTTCCGCAGTTGCTTGCTGCCAATCACATCTCGCTTCGATTGTGTTCTTGGATAAGCCTGACATGATATCATAGGTAGCTAGTACCCCCTTTCATCACTCAAATTATCCAATGTCATCTATATTTTAGCATATTTTTAAGGGTCAAAAAACGGTGTTTTTCACCGTTTTTTGACCCAATTTTCTTCCTAAAACCACTATATATTGTGGTCGAACCCTATTATTTCTCCTCCGAAACCTTTACTGTCCTTTTTATGTCTATATTGGCTTTGCCAATTCAAACTCAGCTAACCATCTATGGTATTCGCCATTGCTTAGTATTACATCATAGAAGATAGTTGGAATACATTTTACAATTCTTACTATAGTTCCAACTTCAACATGCGGAGGCTTCCCATGCCCAGTTGAATTTATAACTGTAGCATAACTACCTGGAATAAGAGGATTGCTTGAACAGGCATTTTCAGGTCTCAACTCAAAGCATGCAAACCAACGATGAATCATACCATCTGGTAATTGAACTGCACATAGATTCCCAATCCAAGGATTAACTATTCTAACAGAAGTACCTGGGTGAATTTCTGGTGGATGACTTACAATTGATATTACACTAGTTCCGGCAGGAAACTCAGGACAAACTAAATAATTATTCATCAAATTCTCAACCTCCTTTACTTTATGTTTATGTTACATAATATGAAAGGGATTGATTAACTGATAATATATTATTTGCACATATTTACTATCAAGTGATTCACCCGAACTTTCACTTTTTATTATTGATAATTATTTCCTTTACAATATCTCCAGCTAAATTTGTAACCTCAGTCTCTAAAAATCCTGCTTTTTTTACATTTTCCACAGTACGCCTGTTGATATTTGCACCCCAAAGATTTACAGTTAGTGGATTAAAAACATCCATAATTAATCCTAATACTTTTCTTTCACTTCGCACATGCTCAATCATAATTATTTTTCCATCGGGCTTACATACTCGCCTTATTTCCTTCAACCCTTTTACAGGAACAGAATACCCAACTAGTGAATACCATATCTATCATATCGCTTTCTAATTTTTTCTGTATCATTCATTATATTACCCACCACCTTAAATTAATTATACCCATTGAGGATTATAACCCTTTATAAACTATAAAAAGGCTCATCTTTACTACATAAACAATTACCAAGCTGCCTATGTAAAGATGAACCTTTATGTTTATTAATCTCTTAAGATTTTCTTTTTTTGGATATATTCTTCCTCTGAAATTTCGCCATTGGCATATCTTAATTTTAAAATATCAAGGGCATCATTTCTTTCCTTTTGATTGTTATTGTTTTCACCGCCATTTTGTGATAATTTAACCACCGCATATATAACTAATCCTATGAGTATCGTTGGAATAATCATTCCAAGTCCTCCCATCATTCCATATCCCATCATATTTGTCAATCCTTTCTAATCTTTTGTCCGAAATAACTTTTTGAAGTTCTCCATGTCAATCATTACACCATAGATTACCTTTATATACAGTTTAACATCTAAATATTAATATATTATGAAGATAATATTCCTATTAAATGTAAGCCTCTTCTATATAATATACTTTTTGAAATCATTAGTTTTATTTTCCCCAATATAAGAAATCATATTATTAATAATAATGAATAATTTTTTAGAGAGGAGTGTTAACAGATTATTATTGAAAACCTCATTACATGTTAGTTCAAAGAGGAACCATATAATTAGTAAAAACATATACTATATTGACAAGCTAATTATTAAAATAGATAGAGGTGATTTAAATGAAGATGAATAGTAACAATAATAATATGGATATGGAAATGATGATGGAGTATCATTTAAATTTATATAAACTTCATAGTGAATTAGCAAATGAGTATTGTCATATTTATCAGATACAAATGCAAATAGCAAATGAAAACTACGAAATGTATATGCATATGATGCACGAAATGCAGGATCAAAGACAAGGTTGTTCTAACCTAAATCAGCCAAGATAAGTGATTAACTTTTATAGGTTAGAATACCTTTGGGGACTGTCATTAAATTTGTGCTTAAGTAAAAATAAATGCTCTTTTCTGGCAAGAATCCAAATAGGATTAAAACCGAGAAGAGAGCATTCTTTTTATATTATCATTATAAAAAGAATTGACTGAGGTTGATATCTCTAATGCAAGATAACAATATGGCTATTTACACAGCCCTCCTTTATATGGGTCTAGTTTTTTATCCATTATGGAAAATGCAAAATCTATTTAAAAAAGCCAGCAAAACAATCTGCTGGCTTATATATAATTAATATACTTTCTTAATGGCATCCTCTTGCTCCGCCCATGGAATTATGTATTTCTATCATTTGCTCTTTTCCGATGGACTCCATCATTCTGCCCATACCTTCATAACCATTATTTTTCATTGCATCTATTATCTTGTCGTAATCTTCGTCAGTCAAGTTGTTCATAAAGTTATCCATAGTTTCGTAATCCTGCCCCTCCATAAACTTAGCTGTATCTTCAAAACTATTTTCTTTCATGACCTCAGTCATATCTTTATATTCCTTTTCTTCTGATACAACTTCTACTTTGTTGATTTTGCTCGTATTTGTCTCCACAGGTTGATTACCATGAGCATAAGCAAAACCACTAAATAATCCTACCATAAGTACAGCTGCAGCTCCTAAAGTCATTACTCTTTTTTTCATTTGCACTACCTCCAAATAGTTTATATGTTTTTTGCTTTGTTCTATATTTATTATACAATATAATTATGGAGACATTATGAAGATGGTATCTTTTTAGCCCACACATAAAATGTAAAAAGCCAGTCAGGACTACGATTGAAAATGCCCCTGTCAAGTAGACAGTGGAAAAAATAAAAATCACTATGACATCAATCATATAATTATTGATAAACTAACCAGCTTACTTAATAGAAGAGCATTGGACAATGATGTAATGAAGATACAAAAGGATAATACTTATTCATTAATTTTCATAGATATTGACAACTTTAGAAGATTTAATAACGAATTTGGCCGTAAGGCAGGAGATATAGTTTTACAGAAAGTAAGTCAGACAATTAAAAATAGTATCTGATGTGACGATAATGCATGTAGATATGGTAGAGAAGAAATTGTCGTTTTATTAAAAAATTGTAATAAAAACAAAGTCTTTGAAATTGCAGAAAAAATTAGAATTAATATTAGCAAAATTGATAATTCTCCGTTAGCTTCAATCACAGTTTCTCTAGGTGTAGCAAACTATCCAGAAGATGGTGATAATATTTCAAATATTGTGGAATCAAGTGACAATGCCCTATTAACTGCAAAAAAATCAGGTAAAAACTATACAGTTACTTATAATATTAAAATATTCCATTCATTGCAATAATTTAATTAAAATATGAAGTCAGTGGGTATAATAGAACTTTTCTGTATAACCACTGACTTCTTTTACTTTTGACTGATTGAATGTTAGATAAATTACATGTTAGCCATCTTTCTACATTCTTCGGCACACATACGACAGATTTCTGCACATTTTTGACAGTGGTCATCTTTAAACATTGCACATTCTTGTGCACACTTATCACATATTTGTGCACATAATTGACAATGCTCTTTAGAAAATTGTGCACTCATTGACATCATTGCTACAGACATTTGGCACATCATTGCACATTCAACTAAAATGCTTATGCAGTTCTTTCTTACGCCAACATCAGGTTCATTTAAGCATGCATTAAAGCATTCAAGGCATGCTTGCACACATTTATTACAAGCATCTATACATGCTTGCATTACATTATTTTTACCTGTTAAAATACCCATAGAAAGGCCTCCTTTTTTATTTTTTTACTTCCTGTATATTATTTACTACCTTATTTTTTTATTCTATTTTTTGATAAGTAAAGTAAAAAAATTGGGGAACAACTTAGGTTAAACTATGGATATATTTAAAAAATATACAATTTATTAAAAATTATAGTGTGATATGATTTATATGCAATCGTATCCTAATGTTTACAAACTGAATGCAAGGTAGAAAAGATATAATTAAGATAGATATATAGATACATCTTTTTTAAAGAGGTACACTCGAGTAATTAATACTTATATAAAATTTATTATTTATGTATAAAACAAATAATCTATCACATAATCCTATTTAGCATTATATATTTTTATAGGAAGTGAAACTGAAATGAGAAGATTAACATGGTGGTTAGTTACTGCCGCTGCTATAAGATTGGGGATAATAGGTTTTTTTGGATTTGATTTTGTAGGTTCTATATTTGGTTCTCCAACTGTAGAAATGTCTGCGCTTGATAGAGTAGTTTGTGCTATAGTTGGTATAGCAGGTATATATGCAATTTACCTATTAGCAGTTAAGGAAATGAATGGGAAAGTAATTGAAAAGTAAGATTTAAAAAGTAGTTTGGAGTTTTATGCTCCATAACTACTTTTTGTTCCCATAAAAATACTCCTCCTTGTAGTAAACAGTTTTATTATTTTAACTGTCTAATACAAGGGGAGCATATCACTGAAGACTTCGCCTCTTTAGATTTCTCTATTTAATTTCTTACAAAACAAGAACTATTTTACTCTTTCATTTGGCTATCTAAACGCTGTTTACCCCATTCAGACATAAGCTCAAGAATGGGGATAAGTATTTTTCCTTCTTCTGTGAGAGAATACTCTACTCTGGGTGGAACTTCATTATATTGTTCCCGATGAACCAATCTATCCGCTTTTAATTCCTTGAGCTGTCTGCTCAGTGTTCTATGAGCTATGGGCTGAAGTTTCTCCCGCAGTCTGTTGTAGCGTATAACTTTAAATTGAGAAATCGTATACAGAATAGCCCACTTCCATTTGCCTTCCACTTTTGAAATCGTATAATACATCGGGCATTTTCCATACTTACTTTCAAAATCCATATTAATACCTCCATACTAACAAAAAGTATAGTATATAACAAAAATATTCATACTTGTATATTTGACTATAATCATATTCAATCTCCCTTACATTTCATCTTTCACTTTGATGTTGCTAAATTTCCTAACAGAATAGCGTTTTTTCGCTAATTCTAAAAAATCCATAGTATAACCTCCCTGAATTATCAAATTATAATTGGAAAAATTAAAGATGATATTAGAGGCGGGTCGAGTTGCTCCTACTGCAGTTAATTATCAACCACAACGAATCCTTGTCTTAAACAGCGAAGAAGATTTAGCCAAACTGGAGCTCTGCATACCTTTTCGTTTTCAGCACACCCTAGCCTTACTAGTATGCTATGATGAATGTGTAAGCTGGAAAAGAAAATTTGATAATAAAGACAGTGGTGATATTGATGCAAGCATTGTTGCAACACACATGATGCTAGAGGCTATAAATTTGGGGATAGGGTCTACTTGGGTAGGCCATTTTGATCCTCAAACTATACGAGAAACATTCAATGTTCCCGCAAATATCATACCAGTTGCATTACTATTACTAGGCTATCCAAATGATGATGCTTCACCACACATTAACCATAACAAGCGCCTTGAGATATCACAAACTACCTTCTATGGCTCTTTTAGATTGTTAAATAATTTCTACCACTTTTATGAATGAATCTGTTTTGGATTGACAAATACAAATTTCTCTAAGATTAGTCTTATTAAAATCAAATCCATTAGACTTACTGTATGTTCTGGGAGTTCCAAAGTCTTTCATTAGCAGTAAGAAGAAATATGACTATGGTGTATCTTGGCGATATATCCCTTAAATTAATGTCTTTTTTATTAAGATACATGATGAAATAAAAAAGAGGCGAAGCCTATCGATCATAAAAGTATAAAACTCAAAAAATCTAGTAATAGATTTTTTGAGTTTTTTCTAAATATACATTCCTTATTTGATTATAATATAATAATACATGAAACTCTTTAATTATGTTTTAGTACCATCTATTTTTTTATAAAATTCACAGTATGCTTTTGTCCCTGTACTATTTTATTGAATCAGTAGGACATACCTCTACACATTTCCCGCATTGTAAACATTCATTTTTTATTATAACTGGATATTCCTTCTTATCTTCCCAAATAAATGCATCAGATGGACATACTCTCACACATTTACCGCATTTTATACAATTTTCATTATATACTGCATATGTTTTTTTATTAAACCTGGAAAATATGGATAGTAATGTGCCATAGGGACAAAGGTATCTATGCCAAAATTCTGGTCTATAAAAAATAGTAACTATTATCCCTAAGCCAAATAATATTGGCAATACAGGTAATTTCTTACCTGTTTTAAAAACTATAACCATGGTTCCTAAAAATAGAGCCAGAATTCCATATCTAATAATAGGATTTTTAAATGCTTTTGGTACTGGTTTTCTTTTTCTTTTATTTTTATTTGCCTTATTATCTATTAATTCCATTCCAGTGTTTATGGGACATATATATCCACAATAGAATCGTCCAAAATAGGTTGATAATAATAAGCTACCACCGAATATGGCCATCCAAAGTTGGACTTTACCAAGAATTATTAGTAATATAAATAATATTAAAGTAACTCCTTGAACTATTTTTCTCTTTTCCAAAATAATCCCCCTCTACTAATACAATTATTCCTGTGGTAACTCCTTATATACTTCTTTCTTTACCTTTTCCTTCACAATAAATCTATCTAATATCCAAATTAACGCTGGTAATATTACAAAGGTAGCTATTAGCGCTAAGGATATATTGATTACTGTCATTAGGCCAAAGTCCTTTAATATAACAAACTTTGAAGTCCTTAAGACACTAAATCCACCTACAGTTGTTAATCCTGATGCTACTGTTGCCTTACCTATATTTTTTATGGTAATTGACATAGCTTCGTCTTTTTCCTTACCTAAATTTCTTTCTTCTAAATATCTTTCAAGTAGCATTATTGTCATTTCAGTTCCCATTCCCAAGACCAATGCCCCTAATGTAGCAGTTATAGGAGTATATTTTAATCCTAATAAATTCATAATTCCACCTGACATTCCTACTATTAAAACAACTGGAAGTACAGCTACTAATGCTTTAAAGAAAGATCTATATAATAATAGTAATACTACAAATACTAAACCTAATCCTATAATAGTCATTTTAAGCCTACCATCAGTCAATCCCTTAACCATCTCTACATCTAAAACAGATTTTCCCGTAATAGAAGTCTTCATGGGGGCATCTTTTAACATACTGTTCATATTCTCTACAAAATCTTGTAATTCTTCAGTTGCCATATGCTCCACATTCATAAGAATAACGGCCTTATCCATTTCATCGTTAATAAACATCTTTCTTTGAGCTGCTGGTATATCTTTCTTTACAATATCCATATACTCCGTAAAGTTTAAATCTTCTATATCTGAAAAATTTCCTACTAAATTATCTATAAATTTAATGTCAACTATATTACTTGAAAACTCCCCCTTTATTTCATCTACTGTATCTCTCATCCATTGTAGATTTTCTTCCGATAATAGATTTTCATCTTCCATAAATATAATCATTTGATTTGTTGAACCTACTATATCTCTAATATAGTGAATGTCGTGAAGTGCATCCATATCCTGAGGCATAAAGGTTTCTATATCAGTCTCTATACCAACCTTTGTATCAGCTATTATCCCAAAGGTAGCTAATCCTATAGATATCACTAATATAATTGGGGCTAATTTTGTAACTACTTTTCCTGTAGCTCCTAAAATTTTATCTAATACTGTTGGCTTATCATAATCTTTAATCCTAAAATCCCTTGCCTTTGATGCAACTGTATCTCTAGCATCAAGTATTGGCATTAATAAAAATATACTACCTACAAAACTTACTCCAACACCTATGGTTAACATCTTTCCAAAATCTTGTATCATTGGTACTGGTGAAGCAAATAATGAAACAAATCCTAATACTGTAGCCAATACTGCTAATCCAACAGCTTTACCAATTTGTGTAAGAGTAATTTTTACCGATTGTTCTTCCTCATATCTATTTTGGAATTGTATTGAATAATCTATACCTAGACCAATTAATATTGGAAATACAGCCATTGAAACCATGGTCATGGAAACATTTAAATGACCCATTAATCCCAATGTAGCAATTACTGATACAAATATTATCCCAAGACTTAGGGCTCTCCATCTAACTTTAAATACTAAATTTAATATTATAAACATTAAAACCACTGCAGAGGCAACCATTATTATCATATTCGATTTCATTTCTGTTCTTAACGAAGAATCTAGTACTGGTTTTCCTGACACTATATAATTGACATCAAAATTTTCTTTCTCTATGGCATAGGATACATCTTCAAAAATGGAATCAATCGTACTATCCTCTAAATTTCCTTTTAATTTAATCATTAACATCATATGATTATCATCTATTACAGTATCTGAAAACACATCCCTTAATTTACCATAATCATCATATAATATACTGTCTAATTCTTTTTGATTATGAGGAAAATAAGGTAACATCATTCCGGATTTTTTATGGAATGTATTTAGGCCATTGCTTAATTTACTTAGATTTTCACCCATAGTGATAAATCCATCTGACATCAACTTTAATTCATCTGGAGATATCCCACCAGATAAATTATCTTTCATACCTACAACTTCGTTTTCTATATTTGCTTTAAAATCAGATAGTATTTCTGAACTCTCTGGAAGTATACTTCCCTCTGTTGCCATATCAAATAATCCATTACTTAAATCACTTAAGTTTTCTCCCATTATAACGAAACCACTTGACATCTTCTTTAATTCTTCTGAAGATATTCCATCACCTGATAAACTATTTTTCATTTCTTCTACTTCTTCTTTTAGCTTTTTACCTATATTATTAAGTGCCTGAGAGGTGTTTTCATTCCCCTGAGAAAGCTTAACTGTGTTTTCAGACATCTTAGATAGGCCTTCAGAACTTTTCCCTATATTTTCTGCAAACATGGTTAATTTTTGATACATTTGTGGATTATCTTTCTTCTGCTCCGCCATCTGTACTAATTGTACAGATATTTCCCTTAGTCCTTCAGATGAAAGTCCTAAGCCTCCACCTAATTCTGTTACTCCTTTTGCTAGATTATCTTGGCCTCCAGCCAACTCATCGAATACACTAGATATATTTGATAGTTCACCTAGTTTTTCTTCCATTGCTTTTGGATTTGGTATATCCTTACTTCCTAATTCATTTCCTATATCAGTTAGCCTTTTTCCCATTTCACCTAAACCATTACCCATGGTAAGCAATTTATTCTTTAACTCTGCCTCCTGCTCTCCACTCATATCTTCTATAAATTTACTAGGATCCATTGATACCATTAAATTATCTAGTTTCTTTTCTACTGCTTCTGGATCTGGTAATTCCTTACTACCTAATTCTGTACCAATCTCCGTAAGCTTATCTCCTAATTCTCCTAGTCCATTGCTTATATCTGGTATCTGCTTCTTTATTTCAGTTCCTTGTCTATCAGTTATTTGATGTACAATACTAGCTGGACTCATAAAGGTAAATATTCCTTCATTATACTTAAGCCTTTGTTCCACATTCCACATCTTTTCCATATTATCCAACTTCAATAAGTCTTTTTGATCTCCTTCAAGCAATACCATAATGGCATCACCACCAAACTCTTGCTCCATGGCATAATTAGATATATATGCATTATTGTCAGTCTTAACTAAAGTTTCACTACCAGTCGCCATATTTACTTTTATAGCACCAGCTATCGCAATGGCAAATATTATTATAGTTATAAATAATATTTTAAAAGGTGTTTTTTCAATTCTACTACCTAATTTTGAAAATAATTTATTCAAGCTAATCAATCCCTCTTTCTTTAAAGTCTTTATTGTTTAATTATTTTATCTATAAGATTCTTTACATAGTTATCAATGTCTCCATCATCTATTTTAGGTAAATACAAAAATGATAAAATGCTTCCCATTAATAACCTTATGAGGAAACTTTCATCCTTTATTTCCATATCTGTTTCTTTTATTGAGTCTTTTAATAAACTTGTTATTTGATTGATAAAATTAAAGTCAGCTATTTCAGGATTAATTTGACTTTCCATTAATATTAATTTTATTACTTCATGGTGTTTAGAAATAAACTTAATTCTGTCTTTCAAAATATATTCTAATTTTTCTATAGGCTCTAAATCCTTGGACGCTACTATTGATTCTTTTAAACTAGTAACTAATATAGGCTCTATTGCATCTAAAAATATTTGTTTTTTTGAATCAAAGTATCTAAATAATGTTACTTCTGATATTCCTGCTTCCTTAGCTATATCCATTGTAGTAGAGCCATTGTATCCTTTTTCTATAAATATATTTAATGCCGACTCAAGAATTTGTTCTCTTCTTTCTTCTCTACTCATTCGTTTGCCAGTATTACTTTTCATATTTTACCTCCTTATGTAAGTACTTACTTACATAATATGATATCAGATTAACTCCTTTTGTCAATATAATTTTATATCCTACCTATGATACACTAAATGAACAATAGCAAATGATATACTATTCTAAATGTATCTATTTTTTTCAACTTTTTATGGATGTATGAAATATTATTTTGCTCTTTTTTTGATTGAATTCTATTCCATATATTATTCCTAAACAGTTAAAAATCCTTTCCCAAGATATTATAATTTTATGTGAGATATTAGTTAAATAATAATAACCTTGATATAAAAATGAATTATTATAATTATCTAATCTGTAATTCTTAATGGTAAAACTTTCCTCTAGTTGTTCTTCTTCATATGTTTTTATATACATTGTAATATTTTGAGGGATTGGTTCTGTAAAACTGCACCATATTAACATAACTAAGCCATATAGCTCTTATACTCCTAAAATTTTATCTTCTACTTATTTCAAGTATTAATAGTTCTATGTAACTATCTTCTTCTGCTAACTGACATAAATATTCTTTGCCTCCATCCACACTACACCTGCCACAAAAACATGTTACAAAATCATATACTGTTTTAGATTTAATAATCTCACCGCAGTATTTAAATTGGATACTATTTTTCAATATCTTTTCCCATTTTTCCTCTCTAGAATTGCTCATATTTATCTCCTTATCGATGCAACAGGACTACAACTTCTGTATGCATTGAGAGTACAATAATGATACCATAAGATTCTGGTCCCTCCTTGGTGGTAGATACTTTTCTGAATACAAAATACTTATTCAGTAAGAGATACTCTTGTATCCAATGTCTTGATTATCTTCACCAGAACTGTTTCTATATTATATGAGAGAATACTAATACTCCTATCTTCTAGTAATAAATCAAAAGCGTAATCTAAATAGATTAATAACTCAAATAGTCTCACAAAGCTTGGACAAATCAGTGGCAACATTCATATGTAATACATATCCTAATCTAGAGGGGGAATGAAAATGAGTAATGTACCAAACTCTATAGAAGTAGAATTTAACAAATGTTCCAATAAAACTAATGGGGATGCCCCTGTTGTTCAATGTATAGGCCGCGCAAAATCCGTACAGGATTATTTGAGAATAATAGATGAAGCATTCGGAAATATTTGCCCAAGCAATAAAAACTGTCAATTGTGGTACCGTGGCCAACCACAGGCAGGATTTAATCTGATCCCGAGAATCGCAAGATCACCCTTAAGTCCCAATGATGAGATATTATTTTTATCGAAATTTAAATCTCTTGCAATACCCGATGTTCAGTACCTTCCGTCATTTCCTATTCCCAACGGGCCTGCAGCTTACTGGCACTGGCTATTCCAAATGCAGCACTATGGTGTACCCACCAGGCTGATGGACTGGTCCCGCGATGCATTTGTAGGTTTGTTTTTTGCCGTTACACAAGCCCCTACCGATGTAGGAAATGATGCTGCAGTATGGGTACTCAATCCCGTAATATTGAATCAGGCCTTTTCATTCCACAGTTTCGTAAATCCAGGGTATATTCCTAATGTGGATGAACCGGTTGTAGATCTCTACTTTGGTCCTAATGCGCAAATACTCGGCACTACAAAACCAGCTGCAGTAATCGGGCCTATGAACAGCCCAAGGATAGTAGCCCAAAGGGGAACTTTCACTGTATTCCCACGTGTTGCAGATGTTACGGCTCTGAACCTGTTCACTGATGCTAATAAATATTTATTAAAGATTTGCATTGCTGCTGAAAGCATCGACTTAATCAAGAAACAATTAACACGTTATGGAATAACAAGATTCGCCCTATTTCCAGACCTTTGCAATATCGCGGATGAGATTAATCTTGAGCTAATGCAGGAAGGTCAGATACCTCCATCTTAATCAGGATAAAATTTTTACAAATAAACTCGCTAGGTAAGTTATCCTTAGCTAGCGAGTTTTCTTTTATAGGTTATCTTAACACAGCCCTGTTTTAGGATTTTAATTTTTATACTGGTATTCTATTTAGCTGTCTTCCAAACAAATCCTACTGGCCAATATGGAATTTTATACAGACGGGAAAGACCATTTTCCTTCGCCATTTCTTCCATAATGTATGCATAATTGTTATAAGTGTCATCATTTATTTTTTCGACCTGTTCTGAAATATGGATATATCCCGACATCAGTTCAGCAATAAGAAAAGCATGTTGAAAAGCGGCTGCCTCGCCAATCGGTTCATATTCAGGTATAAAATGCGGCATAACAATAGTGTGATCCAAGTCCACATCATGTAGAGCACCAACATCCATTGAAAAGCTTGTCCCTGACTTATAAAACCCAACAACTTGAAAATCCATTACCTCAGAAATCAATTCCAAAGAAAATATATCACCTATTTCATAAATATCCTTATATGCACTTCCCAACACAACACTAATCGGTTCGTTCGGTGATTCAAGTTTAAAATCAGAGTTCTGAAGGTTCCTTCCCTTCTCTATGCTGTTATCGAAACGATTGAAAGCACTTTCACCTAACCAAATCGACTTTAATGGCGTTGTCAAAATTTTATTACCTTCCAAATCTTGTGAAGGAGCATTAATTACTTTTGAATTTCCCATGTCAACATCGTCGGTTTGCTCTGATTCATAACCTTGAAAAAATTGTTCTGATTCATATCCGTATACAAAACTTGTTTCACCACAGTAATATCCCCTGTAAATTAAAGGCCGTTCACTCAGAAGAATATAATCAAAAACATCTTTCATTTCATTATACATGGTTTTTACATCTTCAATCGGCACGTCTGTTACGTTACCTGAAAGCCCTTCAAAAGCAAACACAGTTCTATAGTAAGGCTGAAATGACTGAACGTCAGCAATATAATCAACATAACTATCAAGGCTATCAAATGTAAGTGGCTTCGGTACCTGATTTGGAGATTCTTCTGGTACAGTCGTTTCAGTCTGAGTTTCTTGTAAATCTGATACACTAATATCATCTTTTGCACTACATCCTGTCAACACAATAAATAATGCAATTAAGCAGATTATTCGGATATGTTTATAAAGTACCATTATTACCAATTATAGAAAATACGAGGGACTGCATTTGAAATAATACCTACAGCCAAATAAGAAGCCGCTTCAGCTCTATTACCTCTGTTCCAATTATTTGTACCTGTCACTACAAGTCTATTATTAGCCCAAACTTCCGCACGTGCAGTGAAACGAGGTGCTGTAGCTTCTACCCAACCAGCCGCAAAATGATCTCCACCATGTCCATGTGAGTAATCAACATATAACCTAACATCACTACCAGTAACCCTGTAAGAAGATCTCATCATAATCGTGTCCATATTGAAGTCTGCTGTTGCCGTATCTTTACCGCCACCTGCTGTTTTATCCATTGTAAATACTCTGCCATCCCTAACTATTGTCTCTGGTAATTCCGCAGCAAAAATACTTGTTGTTGAAAGAATTATAATAGCTACTAATATTAAAGGTATTAATCTTTTCTTAAACATATTAAATCCTCCTTATAATAAATATAACATAAAAGTAAACATTTTCTGAGCAAACATTATTACCTTATTGAAGTTGATCAAGCCCAGACTCAATCGCCATTCTTATACCTCTGTGGATTCATATAAATCATAATTTACCACCTCCTTAAAATCGATTTTTATACTTGAATACAATTTTTACAACATCTATAACCTTTATTATGTTTTACCATCATGTCATTTTGTCTTATTCTTCTTATTAATTACACGCCAACTATCCTACCACATAGGGTTAGCTATTTTTTATACAGCAACAAAATATTTTAATCCTAACAACACATTATAAAACTTGTAGGACAAGCCCTTGATATAGACCTCGCAAAAACTTCTTCTTCATAGATTAATTCTCTCATCTGTTGTTCTGTTACATCCATAGTTAAATTTTTGCTGATTACCTCATTTGCAGCTTTATCTATTCTTATTAGTAACATTTCCATCTTTGTTTTTCCCCTCCTTTTCTCTTTGTATCTTAATTATATTTAAAAATATAATTAATGTCAGCTAACTTTTGTACATACTATTAAAACTCTCCATAAAAAAACACGGAATTAGATATCTAATCCCATGCCTAAAAGTAAATTTAAAAAAAGTTTGGTTTTATATATCCCAATTCCAACGCCTTATTTACCATCTCTTGATAATTTCTTATATCCAATTTCTCATAAATTCTATTTAATGTTACAGCTAATGAACTTACTGATATATGACATTCGTTAGCAACTTCTTTTCTTGAAAGTCCTGAACTGTATAAGATTAATATTTCTTTCTCCCGTTCTGTTAATTCATCCATATAAACAGTTTCTTCTCTAAATACACTCTCTCCAGCATATACCTTCTTAAGTTTCTCTATTAGGACTTCCGTATAATCATCCTTACATACAAACCCCTTGGCACCAATTTTTTTGGCTTCTATTTCATATCCTGGCATATCAAATCCTGTTAACATAACTATCTTCAATGTCTCGTCCTTTTCTAAAAGTTCTTTTGTAATTGTGAGTCCATCTTTATTTCCAGTAATTTTTTTAATATTTATATCCATTAAAATAATATCATATTCATTATTTAATATTCTATACTTTATCATATCTATATCTTCTAGTACATCTACTCTTTCAATATTTCCATCTCTTTCTAAAGTAATTTTTAAGCTTTCACTAAACATTCCATGATCATCTATTAATAAAATTTTCATACATCTTTTCTCCCTTAATCGGTATCGTAATTTTTATATTAAGTATAGATTCATCAAATTCCCCCTCACTAATTAAACTATCTGAATCTACAGATGAGTTTATATCTAGAGTCCCATTTAATCTATCTATATCACTCTTTATGATTTTAAGCCCTCTGCTATCAATGTTTATAATGGTTCCATTATCAAGATAATCTCCATAATTTGTCACACTTAAAATAATCTTATTCTTATCCGCTTCAAGCTCTATGATAGAATATTCTCCTTTAGAATGCTTAAAGATATTGGTAGTTAATTCATGAATCATTCTGTAAATTATCAAATCATATGGCGGGCTTAAGAACAATTTACCATCACAAACAAAGTCTACCAATATATTATTAATATTAAATCTATTTTTCAAAGACTTAATAAGGTTGTAATAATTTTCTGCTAAATTTAAATCATAATTTATATAAGGCTTATATAAACTTATTTGTCCTCTTGTTGTATTAATAATCTTATCAACAACTTTAAAGATTTTTTCATTTGGAGACATTTTATAATGATCAAGAAGTTCTTTTTTTACATATATAGTATCTTGTAATATCTCATCATGTAAAAAACCTGCAACACGCTCTTTATATAACTCCTCTTTCTTAAAATCAGCAACATTATCTTTGATTATGTTCTTAAACAAACCAAAAGTTTCCGATTCACTTTGCATATCATTATTTTTATTAATCGCTAGCCTTATATAATAATCTAATATCTGAGATTGCTTTAATATTATAATAAAACTGAAAATCGTAAAAATACCTATTTTCAGTCTTTCCTTACTACAGTATATATATCCCATAACAAAAATCAAACCAATTATAGTATTTCGATTTATATTATATTTTTTATTTTTTATTAATTCCCAGAATCCTAAAGTTGATAGAATTAAATAACTCATAACAAGTTCTATTATATTTAAATAGATATAAATGTCATAGTTATGTATTCCTCTTTCTGAGCTTGTTGTAAAAAAACCTGATACAAGAAATATAGTGTTCACTAAAGCTATAAATAAAAATACAGGGAATAAATGTTTACCATAGTTCTTAATCTTTTTATAATTGTATATTAAAGAAATAATAGGATAAATACTAATAATTAAAAATGTTATTTGATAAATCAACATATACATATCTTTTTTAAATAATCCTAGTACTATGCCTATAGTCCATAAAATAATTATTATATATTTATAAAATAACCCTCTACTTATCTTTTGTGTTAAAATATCTTGACTTATATTCAATATCATAAATAATACAATAAGTTGAATATAGTTATAGCTACCCTCATAGTTTCTTAAATAACTCAAATCTATCAGTAAAAAAAAACTTAAAATAGTTGTTACTACACAATAATAATACATTGTTTTATTATTTCTAGTATTCAATAATAAAACTAGATAAGCAATAGCACTATAAATTAAAGCTAAATATATTGATAAATATTCTATAATATTATATTCATTCTTTTTTAATGCTTTAAATGTTAAGAGATATAACAGCATCTGGATAAAAATATAGATTGTAAGTAGCGTTCCCCTATCAATGTTTTTTTTGGGGGCTTTTATTGGTATTTTTTGAGTATTCATTTAAACCTCCAATAATAATACAGATGGATATTTTTTTGGATTTGATAATCTTAGAAATTCATATCCCATTCCAGATAATCCTAACATAAAATTTGGACTATTAAATTCTTGACCTACACCACTTTTATATTCTTGGCTACCTTCATTCCTTTTTATTATTTCATTCGCTTTAATAATAGCCTGATTATATAAATCTATATCATTGTTCTCTTTATATACTTCTAACAACAACTCCATATTTCCTAGATTTCCATGACATAGACAATCACTATCACGATATAAACCATTCTTCTTGACAGCTTTCAAAGCTTTATCAATATCATCAAAAGTATCTATAAAATCTTTATTCTTTAATCTTGATAGCCCGATACCAGTTGCCCCATGGCACCAATGTATAGGAGAGTCATTTATACTTAAATCACCCTGACTTCTTAAATCCATCCAATTCTCAATATCACTATTATAATAATTGTTTTCTATTTTTATTAAATTATCAACTATATATATACTTTCTTTATAATTCGTCATCTTATATAGTTTACCCAGTGCATAGGATACCCCAGCCAAGCCATGAGAAAATCCTGATATCATAAGTTCATTGTTACTACCTTTTTTCCAATAAGCTGACTTCCCCTCTATTTTAATATTTGAAATTATATCTTTTCCCACCTCTATAGATAAGTGTTCTAATTCTCTATCTTGACTTAACTCAAATATATTCAAAATCACCACAAGAATACCAGCTAACCCATCAATAATGTCGTATGAAATGTTTTGCAAAATCTTTGCCTTATATTTTTTTACAATATCAACACTCTCTTCAAGCATATTCTTGTATCCTATTTGCTTATACAAAAACGCATACAAATATGCTATAGAAATCATTCCATTAAATGCTGAAGGAGGTATGTTTTTTATATTCCCAACATCTAATTTTATTGTATTTAATATCTTATACAATATTTCTTTGTACCTTATATCAACTGTTGCAAGATATAAACTGGAAAAGAATATTGCATTCCCTGCTAAACCATTATATAGGGATACCCCTTGTGAACCAATGGTCCAAGTAGGGAATGTATTTTGAATGTCTAACCAATTAATTGTTTTTGTTCTTTCATGAAAAACAGCTTTACTAATTAGCATATCACCTATTTTTATAGCAGATTCTATCACAAGTTGATTGTTATTATCTATATATTTAATTATATTATCATCACTTTTATTCCTAACAGTATTCCAAGTCTTTTTTGGTTTAGCCATAGATTTTAATATAAAGTCTATTTGAATATTTAGATCTTCTTGATTTAGATTTTTAATTCTTTCATTTACTGCCATTAGTGGTGTTTGTTTTAGAATAAAACAATCATCTCCATTAGAATTATATACAGTATTATCATTAATATATCCATAAAAATACGGTATATCATCATTTAGTAAGTCTACTAATTCTGATTGATAAACTTTTTTAAGTATATAATCTTTATCTGTATTAAAAAGAAGATGATATAATCTATCTAAATCTGACTTATTTTTCAAATATTTAGGATTTCTACTCATTTCAAGAATTATAGCATATAGATTTGTATTTCTAAAAAGATACCTTGGAGAAATTCCTTTAAATAATTCTCCTGAATTTATTAACCCTAAAAGTTCTTCTTTGTTATCTTTAAGTAATATATATCCTTCTTTAAATCCTTCTATTATTTCTTTAATATAATCTTTTGGATTAATAAAATTATCTTCTATTTGTCCAATATTGCTTTTTCTTGCCATTATACCGTCTTCTCTTATAACTTCAACAGCATCAGTAAATTGATTGGAAATTTTAACTTTACCATTTTTTATTATCTGTTTACCTTGTCCCACTATACCTGAAATATCTACTTCAGAATCATGGAATTTACTAGGTGTGGGAAAAAGTTGTGTGCTTAAAACAGACTCACTAATTTTTTTATTTATAATGTCACTAACAGTTTTTACCTCTAAATTACTTTTTTGAAACCCATCTAATTGAAAAATCGTTTCTAAATCTATTATGTGTGGGAACTCCCCACTTACAATAATATTCTCCATATGCAAATCTTCTATTCTAAAAGCATAAGATATAGCTGCTAGGATACCCATTCTATAATAAAGATTTTGAATTTCTAGTTTTGATTTACATGACTTGTTATCTATATATTCTTGCCAATGATATTCTTCTTTATCTAATGTCTTAATAGTATCTATTTTTAACGATAAACCTTTGGAGTTAAACCAGTTAATAAAATTACTCCACGAAATATCTATTTTTCCAGAACGTGGTTTATAAATTATCTTTTTATTATCAACTTCTATTATACAAACTGATTTTAGACCCCTATGGTAATCCGAAACTCCATATGTTATATTACAATCTTTTATGTCTCCAATACTAAATCCAAACTTCTTATCAATTTCGTCCTTATCTTTTCCAACTCTACTTTTTAAATCATTATAATTTATTATGTGATTCTGAAGAATTTTATTTAATCTTGGTTTTAATAATGGATACATTTTATCAACTAATTCATGAAATTCTTCTGTTAATGAATATTGAGCAAAGTTTTCATATCTTTCTTTTGGAACATCTCCTATCAAAAGTTGCTCTTTTTTAAAAGCCCAAAAAATAGTTAACAATGTCTTTATTGAATTGTTTTGAACCTGTTCTAATAAGTAATCATAAAATCCCAGGTTAAAATATTCTTTACTTAATCTATTCTCTGCCAAGTGATTTTCTAGATAACTATTTATATACCCTTCAAATTGAATCTTTTTATCTCCCAATATCTTTCACCCACTTACTTAAATTTCTATTATTAATAAATATACCAAAGATCAATCACCTTTTCTTTTGGATGAGGTATGTTTAAATCAGTTTAAAATTATTATTTAGATCATATTGGTTTCCTTCTATTATTATTTATATAAAGAAAATCTATTTATGCATTATGATGTCATTCTATTATAGTATATTTTCTTAAATATTCCAGCTAACTTTTGTTTGATGTTTTTTGATTTTGCTATAGGATATACCGTTTTAATAATTATTAGCATCAGCAAGCACAGCAAATGTAGCGTGATTGACTGTAACTTCATTTTAATTCCTCATTTCAAGTTCTAAGAATTAAGTTGTTATAGCCAAATACTAGCTAATCCCTAAAGTCAAAGTATAAGTATTGAAAGATATACGAATATGGTTTTCCCTACTCATAACACCATAGTGTTAATTTTTCCTATCACAAACATAACAATGGATATGCATATCACCATCTCTCTACAAATAGGTTCACAATGACTCCCATCTCGGTCTGTGAAAAAGACAGCTAATTCCTTGGTGGATAACCTGTCTTTTTTACTGTTTAGCATTATTTTTCAAAAATATCGGTTAGAAAAGTTACTGTCATTTTCCCTGTAACCTGATTCTTTGCTAATTAATCCGCATCTGATAAGGTCAGCTATCCTCCTCGTTACTGTAACCCTTGACATAAAAGTATCCTTTGCAATAGTGTTTATGACTGGCCTGCATTCACTTTTTGTATCAGTTCTATTTTTTATGGTAGTTTTCAAATAACTTAGTATCTAAGTTAATTTTTTACTCTCTGGACTAATGGTTTTCTTTCAAGATATCTTATACTATACTGTAACAATATCTCTTCGATTATAAATATTACTATAATATAAATCATCATCTCTATAAAAGGAAAAACGTAAGGCAATCTCCCAAATATCGGATTATTCCTTATAATGTGGTACACAATCAATGAAAGTATACCGCCTCCTATGGCTGAAATGATACTTATACTCCCGAGGTAGTATAAATTCTCATTCCGTATCATTTGAATTAATTGTTTCTCGTCTAATCCTACAATCTGCATTGTGCTGATTTCTACAACTCTGCTAATAACATTTGTTATTAACGTGTTTATCAAATTCATTATTCCCATAAAAATAATTAAAAAGGTAATGCCATATGCCACCCTTTTTGTAGACCTAACAGCTATTTCATATGCTCCAATACTATCTTGCAACGTATCCATCTCCAATTCTTCTGTTCCTATTATATTTCGAAGAAGTTTTTCTGCTTCCTTTTGAGAATTCAAATCCTTATTTTGAAGTTCAACAGTGAATCGATAATTGTAATTATCAAGAGGTTGTATATTTTGCAATATTGATTCGGGAACAAATAAAAAAGCATTTTCACTTTCATAAGCCGAAATAATTCCCATAACCTTTAATTCTAATTCGCCATTTACTGTTTTAACTTGAATAGAATCGTTCAACTTAACATCCCATCCATAAACTTCCTTGAAAGTTCCAGGACTTTTTATAATTACTCCATTCTCTCTTTCTAATTCTACTCCATCCACAGTTCCATCTAGGAGATATTTCTTAAAAGCATCTTCCGCTTCCTGATGATAACCTTCAATATTAGAATAACTGCTACCTCCTTGATTAATCACAACTTCTGCCAATGTACCTTTATATTCTCTAACACTTTTTATGTTGGGCAGTACCTCTATTTTTTTGATAAGTTCGTTATCAATTGGATTATTTTGTTGCAATATTCGATAGTTTTCTACATTATCATGTTCTTTCCCACTGTTTTCCTGTGACAAAAATATCTTAAATTCCTCATTTGGATATGATTGACGAGCCAATATCTCCGTGTCAATAGAACGTATGTGGGATGCGGCGGTAATAAATAGTATTCCTGCAATTCCCAGGGAAATAATGATACCTTTTCTTTTTTTGGGGTCTCTTCCAGTGTTTAATAAAGCTAAAAATTTAGGTGTTACCTTATATCGCTCTTTGCGATTTATAATATGGCTTTCTCCAAAAGAAGAACTAAAAGCTTCTTGGGGAGAAATCACTTTGATTCTTCTCATAGGAATTCTCAAGGATAAAAACACAACTAAGCTGACATATAGAACAGTCAGTATGAGGCTTTTTCCAGTAGCTATTAGATTTTTTTCAAATATTAGTCGAAACCCATTGGGCAACACAAAACCAGCAATTAAAATGCTGCAAGAAACACCTATAAAAATTCCCCTCGTAGCAAGGTAGATACCCCTTTGATATAGGATTTTCTTTACCTGTTTTTTATCTGCTCCAATAAGTCTAAGAAGGCCTATCTCACGAGTATCCTGTAATACAAAAATATAAAATATATTATAAAGAATCATATATGCTGCAAAAGCCAACAGCACTCCTACACCTATCGCCGCCAATGTCTGTGAAGGTGAAAAGCCCCTTACATAGCTGAAATAAGCTGAGAAATAATTCACCTTTTCTACTTGATTTTCATCTGCAATTGATTGGATAAGTGTTTTTAATTCCTCTTCTCCATAAGAAGATGCGTCTTTTATCTTCAATTGAGCATAGTATTGTGTTTTATCACCATATTGTTCTACATAATCTCTTGAAACAAGGACTACATACAATCTTGGCGCACTCTCTTTTTGAATAATGCCGGATATGGTGTATTCTTCCTCCACGCCATTTCCTAAATCCAATTTAAGTTTCTGCCCAATCTCTTCAGGTAACTCTAGATGGTTCAAATAATCTTTAGGAACAATAATTTCATTTTTGCCAGACGGTTCTTTCCCTTCAATATCCGAAAGGCTTGCCATATCTCTCAAATCAGCATCCATATAGCTTACTCTTATTTTATAATCTTGCCGACTGTATTCTCCCATAATATTTCCCATTCCAGCTTTTTCTACATATTCATGTTCTTTTAGTTTATTAATATTCGTAATATCAAAGTTTAAAAAAGTAGCCTGATGTGAGTTGAATATTCTATCTTCTACGATGGTCCTCATCCCTGCCAGATACAAGGAGGTTGTAAGAACAAATACTGTAATTATAAAAATAGTGAGGCCTATAAAAAAAGATTTCATTTTATTTGAATAGATCCCTCGAACAGCATAACTTTTTAAAAATCCTCTATCTCTTGCCTTTTGCATATTATTTTCTCCTTTACAATTTTTCCATCCAAGATTTCTAAAATTCTATTCGCTTTCTTTGCTAATTCTAAATTGTGAGTTATCATTAGTATTGTTTGATTAAAACGCTGGTTAGATTCTATCAATAGATTTATAATATTCTCTCCATTTTTATGATCCAAGTTTCCAGTAGGCTCATCAGCTAAAATAATCTTAGGTTTTGTAATTAAGGCTCTTGCTATTGCTACTCTTTGTTGTTGCCCCCCTGACAACTTAGCTGGAAATTCCTCTAACTTATCATCAATTCCTACAGTACTTACTATTTCATTAAAATATTCTTCGTCATATTGCCTATCATCCAAATCCAATGGTAATAAAATATTTTCCCTGACATTCAAAATCGAAACCAAATTATAATTTTGAAATATAAATCCAATATGTTTTCTTCTAAATCTTGTAAGTTCGTCGTTTGTTAATTCGTTGATATCTTGGTTCGCAATAATTATTTCACCTGAAGTCGGACGATCTACTCCCCCTATTAAATTTAGTAAGGTGGTTTTGCCACTGCCTGAATCTCCTATAATAGAAACGAACTCTCCTTCATCAATAAATAATTCAATATCATCTACTGCTTTAACAATGTTTGGTTCTTCACCAAAATATTTTTTTAAATAATTTATTTTAACTATTTGCATACGGCACCTCCTCTGAATTTATTAAACATATATAATAAAACCCACTAACTTGGATACATTCAATATTGTGATATAATTGATAAAACATCATTATTAGTATGTATTTTTACTTGAAGCTAAATTTTTTTCTTACATTGTCATAGCCAATGACTTTCCATGCTTAAAGCAAGAAAATTTAATCATACCTACTGTACAAACTAGTAGGTATGATCTAATCATTAGTTAGCGTCTGTTATCCACGGGGTATTGTTTATACAATCATATAAGCAATGGATTTTAATAGAACCGCAAGGGTTACCATAAATATTAACTTCTTCCTTTGTTAATTCTTCATTTGTTAATTTTTCATTTTCTAATAAGATTTTTTCATCCATAAAAGATTCTCCTTTCTTTATATTTTTCCTTGGGAAATACTAACTTACTTGTAATCTTACCACGCATCTGTGATCCATGGCGATAAATCAGGACAATCTACAAAACAACCTATTCTAGGATCTCCACAATACATTCCATATACATTAACTTCCTCTACAGTTAATTCTTCGCTTACAATAGCCTCTTCTTTGCTTTTTAAAACTAGTTCCTTTTCGTTCATAATTTCCCTCCTTAAACCTTAGATTTGAATTCCTATGCTGTCTATTGTTGTTAGATAAGTTGTAACCTTCAACATTTTTAGACAGCCAAATCTTATATTATTTATTTAACCTCCTTCTTTAGATTTATGTAATATATATAGGAATATAGTACATACAATTTAATTTTTGTATTTTAATTCATAATAATTTACAAAACTGGTTAGATTATTTCGAAATGCTTTTTTAAAATCATAATATAATATGTAATAATCAACCCAAAATTTTCTTAAAATACAATCTGACAAATTTTCTTTAGAATCTTTTGCTAAACAATATCCTCCACAATGGTAGATATATTCGCAATCATTACATATTCCATTTTGATTTAATACGAATTTTTGTTTGTATTTTGACGAATTCATTAGTTTCTTGTAAGCTTTTAATACATTATCGAAGTTATCTTCATCTATATTTCCAATACAATAACATGACTCAGTGGTAGAATGACATGGATAAATATTACCGTTAGGATAAACAGTTAATATGCTTCCAAATGCACCACAAGGTTTAGTGATTTTCAATCCCGAAAAAAAGGTGTAATTTAGAATTTCAATATCTTTGTTTTCTTTATTTAATAAATATCTAGCTAGATTGTAATAGACCTTTAACTTCTCCTCTCCTGATAATATATTTAAATCATTTAATTTCGCACTTCCAAATCCTGCTATGAAATTCAACACAAATCCAACCTTTTTATCTAAAACTAAATCGACAACTTTATATAATTTATTGTAATTACCATCAAATAAAAAGGACAAACTAAGATCACATCCTGATTTAATTAAATAGTCCAAACTATTATCTAGTTTTCCAATTTCATCATAGTGGCTTGTACTAATTTCTATACAATCAACATCTTTAAGACATCTATCAATTATCTCTTCATTTAATAACAAACCATTAGATTGTAATACAATTTTAGCTGTTGTATGTTTTTTTAATAATTCAATTACTTCTCCAAGTTTTCCATATATAAGAGGTTCCCCACCTGTTAAAATAATTTTTCTAGGATTAGATTGTTTTATCAAATCAATAAGTTTGTTTTTTATTCTATTTATATCTAATTCTAAATTATCCATCTCACTAGAACTATCACATCCTAAAGCACAAAAAGTACAACCTAGATTACATTTTTCCGTTAATATTATGTATAAAGTGTTTATATTTATATCAAATGGCTTGTCCAATACATTTTTATTTGTTGATATTTTTCTTGAAAAATTATATAAAGTTTCACCATCTAATTTATTATATTTTTCTATAGGAATAGAGAACATAGTTTCATTTTCGAAATTAGTTACTAATACTTTATTCTCAACTTTTAATATATGTAAATTATCATTCTTAAACATTACTATTCATCCTCTCATAAAATTTCCGAAAAGATTCTTCTTGTTCTTTGCCAATTTTATTTTTAAACATATCAAAAACTATCTTTGTTTCTAAACACTTAATTTGTACCGGTTTATAAATATCACCATTTATTTCAAAATTCTCAATAATACAGCCTCGTGCACTACAATGACTTAAATAGGAGCAATCCATACATTCATTATAGATACTCTGTTTTCTTATCAAGTTTCTTATTTTATCTGGATATAAACCTTTGTCTTCTGCTCCAATTAAAAAATCTCTATTTTCAACTTCTTTACATGTATATATCTGACCATCAACATTTATATATGAAGAGTATAATCCAGCTCTACATCCATAGAACTCAACATCAGTAAAATAATTTCTTAATTTTTTCTCTATAAAAAACCAATAAAAGCTATCCCCCTCCATCTTTTTTGTGATATAGTAATCAAATGCCAAATTTATTTGCTCTTTTAAAATCTCCAGGTAAGGGGTATCCCAATCATCATATATATTAATACCGGACTCTAATCTTTTAAAACCTAAATTATGTATATGAATAATTGTATCTTTCAGTTTGTCTACATTATTTTTTGTTATTACATTTGCAACAGAGCATTTTTTGCCTGTAGCCTTTTCATAATCTCTAATTAAGTCTAATTTATCTACTACATCGTTATAGCTACCACTTCCATCATTGTAAAATCTGTTTAAATTGTGTACACTTTCTGAGCCATCTAAGCTAATTTTTAAATCAAATCTCTCTTTTATAAAAAAATCCATCATCTCTTTATTTAATAACGTCCCATTAATAATAGTATTATAAAAAACAGATATTCCTTTCTCTTCGCACTTTCTATTAGTTAAGTTGACAGTATATACCATGTTGTCATATGCCATTAAAGGCTCTCCTCCAATTAAACAAACATCTAATTTCTTATCATATTGTTTTACAGCTTCATTAATACATATGTCAATAGACCTTTCAATTGTATTTTTAGTCATCAATTTATTTTTTTTAGATCCTAAATAGCAATATTTACAAGTCATATTACAAGCATTGATAAGTTCTAATGTTAGAAAATACATTTCTTACCTCCATAACCTTATTTAATTAAAATAGATATTGATTGATGGTAATGCTTTCTTTATAAAAACCTAAACGTTCTACAAAATTATAATGAGGATATCTTGACAAAATAGAATTGTAGACTGCCCATTTATTTTTAATAATATTATTCAACTTACTTCTTACTTCACAAGACAATTTATAACTATTGATGTCAATGAATAATGAAACCTCTTCTAAATTTTTACCATCTGCCTTAAAATATTCGATTTCATTTATATCTATAATCATCTTACAATTTGGATACTCTTCTATATATTTCAGCTGCAATGGATCTTTAGATCTATTAGTTATAAATATAAAGTTTTCATCTCTATAGTCTTGATACTTTGTTACTTTATTAATTGGACTATTAATCAGATTTATAAGCAAACTCTTATCATCGGTATTACGATCCCCTATAAAGTTGCTCAGTATACCAGTAATCTTTGCTGTAACAAAGCTATTTCCTATCATCAAATTATATTGATTTAGATGAAAATAAGAAATATAAGGTAAGGTTGAATTATAGTAAATATCATTATTTTCATGATCATAATTAAATAGTCTATAACTTTCAGAAGGTTTTGCTGTAACTCCAATAACATTATTAAAATTTGCCGGATATGTAATATTACCATTATTTGAATGTGATGCAACTATAAGAATATTATTACTTTTTGCATACTCACATGCCCCAAACAACTCCTTATAATAAGTATTTTCTATTCCTAAGCTCAAGTTTATTATATCTACATTTTGATCTATTAAATAATAAAGAGCCTTTATAAAATCTACACCTTTTTTTCTATATTCCTCACCTATAATGCTTACTAATATAATTTCTGCATTTGGATTTTCTTGTAGTATTGAAGAACATATATATTCTGAATGGGTGAAATTATAATTCCAATTTTTTACACCATTTATACCATGGTTATATCTAATTATTTTTATATTTTTATCTTTAAAAAAAGTGTGATCGAATATTCCATCGGTATCAATTACTCCTATTTTCATAAATCTTATATTATCTCCACTTTATTTTTTATTAGTTCCCCAAAATCACTTAGCTGTAAACCCGTATAGTCTATTGATTTTATTATAGATTTTAATTTTCTACCCAAAATATTATCAGTATTTTCATCATTCAAAAAACAGTTTAAAATATTCATAACTGAAGAATAGAATATCTTTTCAATCTTACAAGTCGAATCAGATGGTACATTAATCTTACTTGTTCTAATATAATTCTTATATCCACATTTCATTCCATGACAAAAGAATTTAATTTTACAATCATTACATTTTGTTTTTTCCTTTTCAACGAGTGAAATTGCTAGGCGTTTTGACATACACGTATTTATGGGTTCATTAATATCTCCAATGCTGAATTTATCATTGTTTGTTAAAAATCCACATGGGTATATTTTCCCATCAGGCATAAAATTAAAAGAACTAATTCCAGCAGAACACATCCCAAATCTATTTTCAAAATTTGAAAGTACATTTACGAATTTACCATCAAATTGATCTATGGTTAGACCACTCTTATTAGAGCACAAGTTTTTCGATACATAATAGTTTTCTATTTTTTTGATTTCTTTACGAATCAGGTCCTCTACTGTATCATCAATAATCATATTAATATCGAAAATTAAATTTATCGGTTCAGAAAATGTCTCATAGAGGTACTTAATATTGTCATATAAATCTGTTATAGCATTTTTTGCCACAGTCATTCTTATTGAATATTTAAGTTTGGTTTCACTCATAAATTTTAAATGATTGAATATTTCACCATAATAATCAATTTTATTTTTACTATACCTATTTTGGTTATTTGTACTTCTACTTCCATCTAGACTTATTCTTAGTTCAAAATTATTGTTTTTCATAAAATCTACAAAATCCCTAGTAATTAATGATGCATTTGATGTCATGTAATATTTTATATTTCTATCTGGATATTTTTTTTTAATATAATCAACGACTAAAAAAATGATATCTTTTTTTAATAATGGTTCACCACCCATAAAGCCAATATTAATTTTTTGATTTTTATCGTATTTAAAAATATAATCCACCACATTTATAATTTGATTTTGAGACATATCAGTTTCATATCCATAATCTTCATAACAATATGAGCACCTATAATTACATCTTGTTGTTAAATAGATAGTATACATATTTTACCTCCTTAGTATTTTTAATTTTCATTCCATACATAAGAATTTTTAAATTCAACTACGATGAAGAAAACTTAAAGCTTGTCCGATAATTAAATTATATATTTTCTTATCTTATTATAATCAATTGTACATTCTTCAGTTTCTAAAATCAGCTAACTTTTGTCCAATTTTTAAAATTTAATCATTTAATTTTACGATTTATTCTCATTTTATTCAGTACATTTATAAACAATAGAAGCCTTTGCTTCGTAGCTTAATCAGCTATTTTTGTACCAGTTGATCATGGAAATATTGAAGGAATACAAAATTTTATTAGCAAGTCCATCTCCATCAAAGATAAATTTCCAAAAATATATGCTAGTACCTAATGGAATAACAAAGGGTATGATGGATATTAAAAATATAAGATTCTTACCTTTGTTTAATTTCCTTATTTGTAATGCAAAAAATAAAGCTAAAATAAGGCATAGCGGCACCACAATGACTATAAAAAGACTTTGATTTGTTAAACATCTCTGAAATATTGGATTTTACAATGTTTCAGAGAGGTTCTTTAATCCTATAAACTTATTTTCTCCCATATTATTTATAAGAGTATAATAGAAAGACAATATAAAAGGGACACCATAAAAAAATAATATCCCACATAAACTAGGTAATATATATGGTAATAGACTATCTCTTTTCATATGTTTTATCTTCATATCCTCTCCCCTTCATTTAAATAAGTAAAGACCTTATTCTGAGTAATCTTTGCTGTTTCTTCTGCCGTTGCTAAGTCATAATAGTAGTAATTATCTAGTTCTTCTCTGAGTAAATGTGTTAATTCCAGACTTCCAACTAATACATTCTTCTCTTTGTTACATTCATTTATTTGGTCTAAAGTATCCTGAATCATTTTTTCCTTCTCTTCTTCATTTATAAATTTCCAATGAGCTTCAAGACCTATATTTGAATAATCCTTAATATCAGATTCAAAACTATGTCTGAAATAGATATAGAAATTCTCAATATTTATTGGTATATTTCCCTAAAACATAAAAGAGTATTGATATTCATCTTCTTCACTTTCAAATACGGGTAATTCTTTGGCAGATGCACAATATTTTAGAAACCCTCAAGCCAATTCTTTATTCTTACTGTTATTGTAAATAGCATATGTTGAAAGTAAATTGCTTTCCTTTACTGCTTAAAAATGGAATGGGGTCTATTGTGTTTTCAAATTCAACCATCATCTTCGCCATATCAATATTACTCATTGTAAATTTAGCAAACATAAAATCCTTTATTAGAAAATCTTCATTTCCTACTCCTACACGAGTAAAGTCCCATTCCTGATCCTGTGGATGATAAACTGTATTCATCTTTTTTGTAAGCTTTAAATATCGTAAGAATCCATTACTATCAAAATTAGCATCTCCGGTTTCAATATCATAAAAATCAACAGATTCATATTTGAAAAATGAGTTTTTTGTAACACCGGGCATAAGATAAAATTCATCTGGTGAAGGGTCTGTCTTTTTAACTTTCTCATATATATTAAGCATTTCAGTATAACTTATATCTTTTAAATTTTCATAGTCTAATTCTATACTTTATGCTAAAGGTTTACTAATCCATACCATATCATACTGAAATGTCAGCAGCATGTCATATAGTCCATCTTCGTATTCCATAGCTTCAAAAATATTGGTATAATAATCAGATTTGTCAAAGTCAGGATCATTGTCCATAAAATCATATATATTAACTAATAGGCCCTTTGAGCTTTATGGTTGATATCTAATCCACTTAAATCTACCAAATCAGTGGCTGTTCCACTTAATAAATCGATAGCCATTCGATACATTATGAGGCTTATTGTCATCTGGTCTTTCTACTATAATCTCCACATTAGGATGCATATCCATAAACTCCTCAGCAAATATATCAACATATCCATCAAAAACAGTGGGTACTGTTAATTTTCCACTTAGTTCTTTGTTTTCTTCTGTTATTGGCTGTTTGCTGCCTTCTACACCTGGAAAATCATTATCTAAATTTTCATTGTTCGAACATCCAGACAGCATAATTACCACCATGCAGACTAGCATGACTTTCTTTATTACTTTATATTTCAATTTAGCTACATATCTCTTCTTTATTCATTTACATATATATGTCTGAGTCTTTCCTTATTTCCTATCTGAAGGAACTGTTTTATTTGCTATAATATTTCAAAGTTAAAGCTAAATAATTTTTATATGTTTTCTATATGTTTTAACCTTGGATCTTAGGTTAGCGGGTGGTATTCATAAACAAAAAAGAAAAAAAACGATTAATTAATCGTCTTTTTCATGTATCTATATTCAAGTATCAAATATGTTGTAATCATTGAAAGAATAAATATTAAAGTAAATGAGCTTTGTATTACTAAACTGTAATTGAGATAAAATTCTTTATAATCCATTAATGCGTATAATCCTATTGGATTTTTTGAATTATATATGAATATCGATGATAGAAAGATAGTGAATATAATTTTTAATATTAAATCTTTTTTATAGTTTTTATAATTTTGTTTTTTTTGGTTCTTTACTATATTTAAAATTAAATATAATAAATGCTATTAAAACACTTAGAATTATTTTACAGAAATCTACTATAAAAATATTAAAATAATTATATAGATTTATTGAATTAGCAATTATTAGAAGTATTATAAATCCAATTATAAAAAATGATAATGTTGAGATAAATATTTTTAAATTATCTTTAAATTTCATAAAATTCACCCCTTCTAATAATTATACTTTAAATTTAATTCCATAATGTTGTTTTTGCAGTAACAGTTATAGAGCCTTTATTTCTATCATCAGTAACATCTGCAGTTGTACTTGCACTAAATCTATATCCTTTTCTATAATAACTAAAATGAGTAAAGTCATTACTTCTTGGATAAATTATTCCATCTTTATTTGCGTCATCAATAAGAATTCTAAGTTCCCTATTTGATACTGTTGAATTATCAGTTGTTTTCCATCCGTAGAATACACTTTCTAGTTCATTGTCCGATCCGAAATTATCTATCCAAACTAATCCAACAAGTGCAGTAACACCAAATTTTGTTTTTTTATCTTCTATTTCTTTAGTTTTAGCATATGCTGTCATTGAATATACTGATTCACCATTAATTTCTCCAAGTTTTTTTACTGTATAACCTGTTTCTATTTCCGGAGTTTCTGAGGGTAATGTAGAAAAATTTCTTATTAAAGATTCTTCAGAAATAAAATCTCCTTCAATTTTTATTTAGTCTATTATTTCTTTAGGAACTTTATTATCCATAACTCCATTAATTGCATTATCTAATTCCTTGTCAATGTCTATTGATGATATTAATTCTTCTAGTTTTAAATCTTTCTCAGTTATGTTATGTTCTTGTGCTAATACATTAACACTTGGAATTAACATTAGAATTGCTAAAAAACTGGCAATACTTTTTTGATTTTAAACATAATACCACTCCTTTTAAAGTTTTTTTCACTTTTTATATACTGTTCTATTTTCTTTAGTGCTAATTTCTTTTCTTTTCCAGATACTGTTTGTTCTAGCTGACTTAAATCTCCAATTTCAGTCAAATTCTTTAGTATTTCATATTCGTCAATATCACAAGAAAACATTTTGCTTGTCCCAGTGTCATAGAAATATTGAGATTTATCAGTTTTAAAAGTTCCCATTGTATTCCAATTTCCCCAGTACAAGCATAGTAGAAATTATACATATTTCCTTGATTATACTAAGTGAAATTTAGTTCTCACCTATAGACAAAAGGATAAAGTAAATCCAGTTAAAATGCTTAAAATAATATTTATTCATTTTTTAAAAATTTCTTTTTACTTTTGATCTAAAGGCTTATCACTATCCTTTAATTGCTAATTTTTGAACGTTTAAGGTGCTAACATTATATTAATTAGAAATCGTCATTTCTAATACTAGCCATATCTTACTTCAAACTCTAAATTAATACTTCAAATTTGTATCATCCTACTAACAGCATGTTAAGAAACTTGTAGGACATGCACTCATAAAAGTATATACTTAAATCTCATCTTCAGAAATTGACTCAATGATTTTTTGTTCTGACATATCCATTATTAAATTTCGTTCTGTTATTTCATCTGCAGTTCTATTTATCCTTTCTAATAATGCATTCATGCTTGTCTACCTCCCTTTTATTCCCTTCTTTATCTAAAGTATATTCCAGAATAAATTTCTTGTCAGCTAACTTTTGTCCAATACTTTAAATTTCTTATAAAAAATAAAGAATTACCATTGAGAATTTATATTTACAGTTGAACTATATATATAAGTTCTAGATATTGTCCTTATTTCGCCGATAGTATTTAAAATAAAAAAGAAACGAAGCCTATTATGATATGCTCCCCTTATGGTAGACAGATTTAAAAAATAAAAATCTGGACTGAACCCCTTTTAGTAGACGTATAGATTAGTAGATTTAGTCAATACTTTTATTAGGAGGGGTACTTTATGTCTAGAAAAAAGTATAGTAAAGAATTTAAAGTTCAAGTTGTTAAACAAGTTATTGAGGAAGGTAAGAAAGTATCACATATAGCTAATGAGCTAGACTTATCTAGAGATATGGTATATAGATGGGTAAATGAATATGAAGCTCACGGAAGTGAAGCTTTCTCTGGTGAAGGTAACGCTCGCAGAGATCACGAATTTGAAATAATAAAACTTAATAAACAAGTGGATTCTTTGCAAAAGGAATGTGAAATTCTAAAAAAGTACTCAGCCTTCCTCAAGGTACAAAGCAAGTAAAATTTAGATTTATAAAAGAACACTCTAATGAGTATTGTGTTCAAACAATGCGTAAATTGCTAAAAGTTTCAAGATCAGGCTATTACAAATACATTAATCAAACCCCAAGTAAAAGATCAGTTGAGAATGAGGCTTTAAAAGAATATATTACAGATATACATAAGCAATTTAAGATGTGCTATGGATATAGAAGAGTAAAAATAGAACTAGATGTTAGGGGTATAATTGTTAACCATAAAAGAGTGTACAGGATAATGAGAGAGTGCGGTTTATCTGGAAAACACCCTAGGAAGAAGCACGGCAATTATAAAAAGGTCCAACAAGACCTAATAAAAGATAATATTCTTATGTAAAATTTCTCTGCAGATATGAGAAATAAAACTTGGGTTGGTGACATTACATATATTCCTACTAAAGAAGGGTTTCTATACCTTATGGCTTATATGGATGTATATACTCGTAAAATTGTCGGTTGGTCTATGGATAAAAATATGAGAGAACAATTAGTACTAGATGCATTAGAATCAGCTATATGGAGCGAAGACCCTGGTGAAGGTCTTATTGTGCATACAGATAGAGGAACTCAGTTCATAGGGAAAAGGTATCAAGCTGAAATTGAAAAACATGGGATTGTACCGAGTATGAGTAATGCTGGTAACCCATATGATAATGCAATTATGGAGTCTTTTAATAAATCATTAAAAACAGAAATGATGGATAATAATAAAGTTTTTGCTACACGTGAAGAAGCTAAGAAAGCCATATTTGAATATATAGAACTATTTTATAATAGGAAGCGAAGACACTCTTCACTTGGCTATTTATCTCCCTTAGAATATGAAAAACTGAACCTGACTAAACAGACTATTTGTCGTGTCTACCTAATCGGGTTCAGTCCAAATTCTATAGTATCCTTAATTTTACTCAAATCATCTAATATGGCTTTTTCATCATTTAATTCTTTTTCAAAATACTTTAACAGTTTTATTCTTTGCTTCTCTGAAATAGTTATCTTTTCAAAGTAAGAATTAATTTCAGTTAGTTTATTTTCTTTAATATAGCCTATTAACTTTCTATAACTATTGACCAACACGAACTTCGATTTATATGATTTACAATAAGCTCTATAGAAAAATAAAAATTCTTGCTCTTTATTTCCAGGTATATAATCATAATTATCAATTGCATCAAATATTTCTGAGTCATGCTTGTTACAAAATCCACTAAATACAGATACCTTTTTTGTTCCTATTTTTTGAAAATCCATTTTATGAGAATAATAATATACATGGTTATCTACAGATATTTTTTTTAGCACTCTTTTTTCTGAAATATAATGAGAAGCTATTGAACTATCTGCACATTCTGGGAAAAGACATATATTTGATTCCTTATTTGAAAATTCTTTGGATGACCATATATTAAGCAATTCAAGTACCTTTTCTATATTATACATTTACTAACACCTCCCTCTTGCATTCTATTTTCCAAGCTTCATACACCATATTACCCTATTTTTAAGGGTCAAAAAACGGTATTTTTCCACTGATTTTTGACCCAAATTTCGTTCTCAAACCACTACATGTTGTGGTTAAGCTCTATTTTTTCTCCATATTACCATAATACGTCATCAAAATTATACTCTCAACGTGCTTTGAGGTGACAATAATGATGTCGTAGGTTGATATTATCCCCTTGGTGGCAAATGTGTATCTTTTTATTATCCTGTCACAATTGGTACTGAAAAGCTGTTTATTGCCTGTTTTCATCCAGCATTAATCACATGTTTAAACTTACCACTTTTAGGATGCTGCTTTGGCTCCTCCGTAGATAGAGAAATCTCTACATGATGAATACCATGGGAAGCAAGGAACTTCCTTAAAGCGCTGCAGGCATATTCAAATACTTCTTCTTTACTATGTCCGTAGATAGGATTAATTCTTAATTCTATTTTATTATCCTTATAAGCCACGATCTGAAATCTTTGAATTTCATGGATTTCTTTTAATATTGCATATATGGCAAGTGGAGCAATTTTTATTTCTTTACCATCTTCCAAGAACGTGACAATATCATCAACACGCCCCTCGATAGTTAACCAGGGAGATCCATTGCCACATACACAAGGTTCATGATGAATTACCACTCGATCAGTAACCTCATACCGGATGAATGGCTGTGTATAATTATATAAATTCGTAAGTAGAATTTTATCAGACTGTACACCATTGGGAACTGGTTTATTATCCTTATCAACAGGCTCAATAATCACCCAATCGTCATTGATATGGAAATGTTGTTCTGTACATTCACACGCAATTGTTCCTCCTTCGGTACAAGAATAATTCGTCTGGACATAACATTGAAATACTTCTGAGAGTCTTTCACGCAAATGATTACTTAAATACTCTCCACCTGTCATAATAATTACAGGATTAATACGAAGGCGCCCACATTTCTGTTCATCTATAAGGAGCTCCAAAATGGTTGGATACCCACCAAGCATTGCAGGCTGAAAGGCATTCAGTTCATCTACTATCTGTGATATTGGCAACAGCGCACTCGTTACATCCATCTGCTTTTTCTTCCAAGGCATCGCAAGTAATCTTGAACGTACTGAACTATTTCCCAGATAGAAACCACCTGTTGCAAATACTCCAATTGTTTTTTTTCCAGCCTTCAAAAATGCTTTCAAGTCTTGTTTTCTGGCGAAAGCTCTTGTTGTACTAATTCCACCCATTATATTATTAGTGTTTCTATCACAAAGCATTACTAATGGATCGCCCGTAGATCCACTCGTAGTAAATACAAGATAATCTTCGTTGAATTTGCGTCCAATATTGTCAAGATCTTTCATAAATTCATTGATATCTGAAAGTTTTATTGAACGGTCTGTTGACCAATCGTCGAAATGTGACATTAACTCCTTTTTATTTGTTGGTGGCAGTTCAGAAAGTTCGAACTCATCACCAATATTATTATAAAGCTCTTTGTAATATGGGCTGTTCTGTCTTGCATAACTTACAATCTTATGAAGTCGTTTCTTTTGTATTTTTACCTTTTCTGCTTCATTCATTTTTTTATATTTCCTGCATAATATCATAGCTTCAAAAATACCAATTTTCTTCATTCTGATTCCTCCTTCACCACACCATATAACATAAAATCCATACACGCTCTTATCTCTGCTTTTATTTCTTCTGACTGTTTAAAAAACTGACCTGGCATCTCTTTGTAAATTTCTAAATATTTGTTAATGATTGCCCCAATATAAAGGGTAAAAGCCGCTGTTACTTTCTCAGTATTAGCTTCTTCTTTTAAATTAAGCGCTGCCACTGCCTTGCCCATTACCTTTGCCGATTTTTCCTTACCCTTTATCATATACTTTGCGAGTACTTCATTCCTTCGCTCAGAAATCTGACTATTCGTCTCTCGTGCTGCCATGTTTACAATCCGCATCTCTTCTGGAAATTCACGGCAAAGGTTGAATTTCTCTTCTATAAATGAGAATATGATCCCATAAAAATCATTTACTTCCAGCTCTGGCAGTTCTGTAATAAGCCGTTCCAGAGCCTTCTCCAAACAATAAAAATAGAATTCTTTTTTACTTCCGAAATAGTAAAATAGTATACCTTTCGATATACCACAATTTCTAGTTATTATATCTGTACTTGCTTCTGAATATGATTTTTTTGAAAACTCACATATTCCACTTTTAATAATAGTATTTTTCTTATCCTCTGCTAGTTTTTTAAATACCTCTCTCGCCATAGATACCTCCATATTGACTCACTGGTCAATCCCTATAAGTATACTATATGTTGAATTGACTCATTAGTCAAGTTCTTGTTGATAAAATCAAAGCTGCGTCTCTAAGTAGGAATCCATGTATTTTTCTATTAAAAAAGGACTTGAAAGTTTTCACCTAAGTCCTCAATTCTAATACATTTCTATTCATTTTTCTTCTATTATATTTATCTATTTTTCTTTTGCAACAGGATTATGGATTCCACGTGCCTTGAGAGGTCAATAAAGATGTCGTAGGGAGATAGTATCCCCTTGGTGGAATCGTGTACTTATAAGTTTAACTATGATTTATTATCCAGTTTAGCAAATCATTATCATTGACTGTTCCTCCCAATTTTCTTATTTCCATCTATAAAAGAATGGTTCTTTACTAAAAAGTAACCTAATTTTGCTGCTTTTACTTTAATTGTTTTATAAATGTACTCACCATCATTAATTTCTAAATCAATTATATTTTTTTCACCATACTATATGATTTATAGCCTCTTGGATCATTCTCTTTTACAAAAACTATCTTGTATCCTAATTTTTCATAGAATTTTACTGCTTGAAACTCTACTGTACCTAAATTAATACTATAGACATTTAGCTCTTTTGCTTTTTCCTCTATTTTACACATAAGATTTTTACCAATTCCATTTCCTTTATATTCTTCATCAACTACAAGCCAACCTATATACATTGAATCTTCAGTAATGGTCCCATGAACGCCTCCAACAAATTTATCATAATCTAATGCAACAAACATTATATTTCTTTCTTCCATTGGATAAATATTATTATCCCTATTAAATCTCTCTATTCGATTTAATAAAATAGAATTATATTTATCTATTTTTTCAGTCATAACTATAACTTCTGTCTGAGAATTACTTTTTATATCAAAATCAATATTCTTCAAATAAGAATATCTATTTATTCTTGGTGTTATCTCTGTAATTCCTCCAATATCAAAACCAATAGACTTAAAATCTTCTACCCTAGATTCAACTTCTGTATATAATTTCATGCCTATTGCTTTATTTTTATAATAATGACTAACCTCTGAAATCAACTTTTTTAAAACATCAATATTCTCATAAAATATACTACCAATACTTACCCAATCCCAAGAATAATTTGTATATACACTTCCAACCAGTTTTCCACTATCAACAGCATAAAAATATTCAGTTGATGAGTCTTTTTCACCAGTATGTTTCAAATTGTAAGTTCTTAATTCTTTTATCAGTTCATCTTTATATTTAAAATTTTCATCCTCTATATACCTCATTTTATCCCCCAAAAAGTTCATAAATTTCTTATTTGAGACAATTCAAATAAGAATATAAAATTTGTCTCATATTTATAGAAAAAACCACGGCTACTTATAGTACGCTTCATCTTATCGCAAGTAGTTAATTTAACTTGCGTGTAATATAAACCCCAAATTTACCTTTATCAAATTATATTGTTAAATAAAATGAATACTTTGACCCTGTCTGAAAGAATTTCATCTAACTTATAAATCTCCGACACCTGTCGGTAATACACCAAATAAGGTATATAATACGACATAGGTATAATATTCCTATGTTATATTTGGCTTAACTATTCACTTTCATTTGATGAGAAAATTCCTAAACTAGATATTTTTATAGTAAACATACTTTCATTTTCAACAACTTTATCTATTAATCTCTCCATATCTGAAATATCAATATCATTAAATACTGCTAATGCAATATGTGGAAAACCTCCATATTGATCAATATAGTCTGATATATCTCTTTCTATTAATTTTTTCCACATGTTTCTTATAATCAAATTACTCTTCTCATCAAAATGTACTTCTATAGAAAATGACATAAAGCTTATTCCTTCCTTACTTGACCTCCTTGGCCCACCCTACAAACCAAAGATGATATTGCGCCTAACTCCTATATTTCCAACCATTATGTGGGTAATACCTCTAGCTATACCTAGTTTCCTGATTTAAGGTTCGAGAATATTCTCCTATAATTGTTATCTCTACTACCCTTATTTAAATAAATATCGAATAACCTATTGTTAAAAAATAATAAGAAGATTCACTTTATTTTATTATATATTATACTCATAATTAATTCATTATGTTTCTTCAATTAATTACCAGAAAGAGGTCAATTAGGACTATACCTTCAAATCCCAACTGCCTTCTGTCTTATCTCCACCCTATTGAATTGTGCACTCAACCTCTGCTCCATTAAGGAATCCAACTATTACCCTATCTTCAAATACTACCATTTTCTCAATCATCTTAAAATATAAATCTATATCAAATTCTTCAATTACTATTCCATCTTCAATAATTTCAATAAATTCATTTACTCTATACTTTTTAAGCTCGTCTCCATCTTCAGCTTTCCACTTTTCTATAAAATATTCCTTATTTTCCACTAAGACATTAAAGCTACTAATAATTGCTTTATATAAAACATCTTCATCAATATGCTTATTTCTACACCTTACTTCACCCTTCTTCTCGTATTTCCTGTTGCACTGCCAAACTCTCCGTTTAAGTCCTCCATCTGTTGAGTTCCAAGTCTTTCTTCCCAAAACACTGCCACTAACTCTTCCTGTAAATGGATTGTCCTCTACCCTTATAAAATCAAGTTGTCTAACCCTATGTCTCTCCATATAGTCTTTTTTTTTCATTTCAAGCTGGACTGCTTCCCAAATTTTCTTATCTATAATTGCAGGATGTCTTTCCTTTACATAATACACCTTTTGCCCAAACAGTTCCATTTTTACGTACACAATAGACCCCCACTAAGTAAAAATGTTCCCTAAAACTAACTTAAGGAACATAAAACACACCTACATATTCACTTGAAGCCTTCTCAACCTAGCTATTTCAACCTATCCTTCCTCTATCAACACGACCGTCTCCACATGCCTTGAGTGGGTAAAAATGATGACGTTTGAAGCTGTTAGCCCCTTGGCTGCGGGGTAAATTACGTCTAATTTATAAACAGTAGAAGCTTTTAAAGGAGTCAAACCTATTTTATCGGTACAACAATTTGTGTAAGCAGTTCACTCGTATTGCGATTATCATCATTCAAATAATAATTGTAAATCTTTCCTTGCTGTTCATAGCCATGCTCTATTATCCACTGCATAATTTCAATCATCAGTGGATCAGTATCTTCATAAGCGCCTAAGAAGATACCTGAAACCGCTTTTTGAACCGGAATTGTATATCCAGCGATATCATTATTTCCCGATACTGGTTTAGCTACTGGAAAACCCATTTCAACATCAAGGTTTTCCAAATCAGCATTATGGTAGCATACAAAAGGACCACCGGAAAGCAACAGACCATTAAATGCTGTATACTCCATAATTTTCTTATAGACATGCTCGGCAGTATTCTGATAATCATTGAAATTGATAGTGGTGCGGATAGATAGGACATGCTGCTCCGGTTGCTCGAATAAACTAATTTTTGATATTATTGCCATTCCCATTACCTCCAGATTATTTCTTTTTTTTACCTCTTCTAATGGCGATACATTGCTTAACATCCTCCAGCACTGCGTCATCCGTCACGTTAATCATGAGCCACTTCTGACCCATACCTGTTTTTGTTTCGTGATACAGTTGCTGCAAATACTCTGTGAAAAAAGGAAGCATCAATTCGGTTTCTGTCTGCTCACGTTCACCAATGACAATGAGGGCAATAAAGTATCCCTCCATTGGATATAGTGTACATAGGGTACGTCCTGCCTTTTTATACTTCACATTCCATCCATACTGCATGGAGCATCTGCTATATTCCAACACGGGCTTGCTCTGATATTCTGTCTCCAAATATTTGCACAACTGTTCAAACAAAGGGTTTTTCACATATTCACTGACTGCTGCCAATGACGGCTTTTGTGCTCCATTGGTTTTATCCCATGTTTTTTTCATTTTCATCATCTTCTGTGACGAACTTAACGGCAGCCATAGCTCCATATAGCTTGCATCAGAATTTGTATCATAATACATCTCGGCAGCAAAATTACCGCAAGTCAAACCGTGATTTTTCATCCAGTTACCCATAAAGGTGGATGCTTTAAAAATCGCAGAACCAATAAGTTCTGTAAAGTTCTCCGCCTCAAAGCAGCAAACAGCATATTCCCCTTGTGGGAGTGTATAAGAAGCATATCCCTCGACTTGTGGATTTCCAGCGGCTTCTGCTCCGGTCATATATGTACAGCAGCCTTCTCTGGCGTCTCCCATATAGAGAATTCCAACTTCATTGCCCTCCGGCAGTAAATTCATAATGTTAGATTTCCGACGGTGGAATTCATCCCATATAATCCCGGCAGTAGCGATACCGGTAGCTTTGCCTCCTGTTAATTCAGTCTCGGGCACTTCGCCTTCAATTCCAATAAATATACGCGGTTCATCCAGTTTTCTGCGTATCACTTCAACCAAAATACCATCAGCAATCAATGGTACATTTTCATCAACCATAACATAGTTCAATAGCAGATCGGGCATGATGAAATGATTGAGTATAACAGGAGATGTACGATATTCATCCGGCGTGATGCCATATGCATCTTTAAACGCACGCGTAAAGTTTGCATGGTCTGAAAATCCGTAATCAAGTGCCACATCAATAATTCGTTTTTCTTTACTTTTAAGAGCTTCTGAAGCTCTTGCTAGCCTACGCAGCCTCACATATTCATTTACGGGTTTTTTTACCAAACGCCCAAACAGGCGCTGAAAATAATATGGTGATAATGCCGCCACCTTTGCGAGTGTTTCTATCTTTATATTTTCTGTTAAATGATCTTCAATATAGTTCAAGGAACTCTGAATTGCTTCCCATGCATGCATATTAGCACCTCCCTATATATTAGGATAGCACGAGTATAATCTCACCGCTTGTCACACAATGCTCTTTTAAAACGTCTTTCTATCAAATACCTTCTGAATTTATCAACATATTTTTTATATACTCAATAGTTACATAGGTTTCAATTGTTTTAATTTATTCTAAACTCTCATTTTTCAACGCTTTTGATATGTTCAAGTAGACATACTATTTCAACATGCACAGTCATCGGAAACATATCTACTGGTTGAATTTCTCTTACTTTATAATTAAGTTTTAATAAATAATCTAAATTTTTTTGTGTTTCTGGGTTGCAAGAGATGTAAACAATTTTTTAGGTTAAAGTTTTACTAATGATGATAAGAAGTCTTCATCACTACCTTCTCTTGGTGGATCAATTATTACTAGGTCCACACTTTCTCCTTTACTAGCTCTTTTTACCATGTATTCTCCTGCATCTTCATTTATAAAAGACACATTTTCCATGTTGTTTATTTTACTATTTTGTATAGCATTCCTAACAGAATCAGGGTTTAATTCAACCCCTAAAACTACTGAAGTCCTTCTATTATTCACATTTAAAATAATAGATATAATATCTGGATGTTTTTTAGTAAGTTCTTTTACAAAGTTTTTCTTTCCTGGAAAAACTTTATCTCCAACTACTAATACAACTAAATATTCTCCAGTATTAACTACATTTTTTTATAAGAACATGTCTTAAAAATCTCTTTTACTATCTTCGTCATATGGTTCCATCTTAAAAGATTTGATCATAGATTTAATAGTTCTAGCTATTCCATAAGATTTTTGATTTTGTATTAAATAAGTATCAATATCTATATGGATTATCTACTGAAATAATTTCATTTACTTCACAAATACCATCAATCAACTTTTAAGCTTGATTTTGTTTTAAAATAACTTGGTCTTCTTAAGAAAGATGTTGTATTTTCTATCTTATTGCAATACTAATGTTTCTAACTCTACCTTTTATCTTAGTATTTTGTAGAGCTTTATAAACCATATCACCTTTATTATTTAAAATTTCAACAAATGTTGATACATCTATAATATTTATAATACCTATATCTTCAACATTTACTCCATCTATACTACAAATTGCACCAACCACATCTCCAGCTCTCATTTTAGTTTTCTTTCCGGCATTTATATGAAGTTTTAAAATTCCCTCATTTAAACTTTCACCTTTTATTTGAATATCTTCTCTTTCTTCATTCATTTTATTTCTAAAAGATGTATAATTCTTTTCTACTTCTTCTTCAGTTAGTGGCTCTACTAATTTAATATCTCTTTCCATATACTCTAAAATATCTTTTAAATACTTTTCTTCATAGTTATCATGAAGTAATATAGCCTTTCCAGTCTTCCCTTTACGAGCAGTTCTTCCTATCCTATGAATATATGGTTCAACTTCTCTTGGAATATCGTAATTTATTACATGGGTTATATCTTCAACATCTATTCCCCTTGCAGCAACATCTGTTGCAACTAAAAATCTAAACTTACCCATCTTAAAATCTTCCATTACTTCTGTTCTATCTCTTTGTTCCATTCCTCCATGGATTTTATTACAAGAATAATTTTCATCCATTAGAGCATCATATACAAAGTTTACATCATCACGAGTATTACAAAATATAATACAATTATCTGGATTTTCAACTACTGTTATATCTTTTAATAACTCTATTTTTTCAATACCTTCCACATTATATCTTACTTGTTCTATTCTATCTAAAGTATTGCTACTAGATTCTATTTCTATATAACTGGGGTCATTCATATATTTTTTAGAAAGTTCTTCTATATCTTCTGGCATTGTGGCTGAAAATAATAAATTTACTCTTTCTTCTGGTAATTTTTCAATTATATTTTCAACTTGTTCTAAAAATCCCATATTTAACATTTCATCAGATTCATCTAATACTAAATATTTGATTTTATCTACTCTTAAATTTCCTCTTTCTAAATGATCTATTATACGTCCTGGTGTTCCTACTACCACATGAACTCTTTCTTTTAATTCTCTTTCTTGTCTTCCATATGGAGCTTTTCCATAAACTTCTACTATTTTTAATCTTTTAAATCTACCTATATGAAAAAATTCTTCTCTTACTTGCATTGCAAGTTCTCTCGTTGGAACTATTACTAATGCTTGTGGGCTTCTTTCATCCCAATATATAGACTCACATATGGGAACTGCAAATGCAGCAGTTTTTCCACTTCCTGTTTGTGATTTTACAACTAAGTCTTTACCTTTTAATATTATAGGTAATGTTTCTTCTTGTACTTTTGTCAAATTCTTGTATCCTAATAAATCAACAGATTTTAAAATCTCATCACTAAGACTATAATCTTTAAAATTTTTCTTATCCAATATATCAACTCTTTCTTTTTTCAATCTATTCATCTGTATATTATATACTATATGGTACCATTTAATATATAGATAAATATTAGATAGATGTAAAATATCTACCCCCATCTAAACTAATACCTTCTAATTTTGATAGCAAAGTTTGGTGATAAAATATCCTTATTTCTCTCCAGTGTGGCCTTATATCCGTTTGATTAAATAAATAATATTGATATGCATCTCCAGCAAACTTCTTATCTTTTAGGAAATCTACAACCATCTGTGTATTCTTTCGATTGGTACAGATTTCGGTTGACAAATACAGTATTTTCTTTTTTACCATATTATTATCTTGCCTCTCTTTCTTTTTTGACATCAAAAAGCCCTGCACATTAATGCAAGGCTCTAATATATATAAGTTAATATATAATTTATTCAGTTTTTTCTTAACTATAAATTCAAAATTATGCTCATAATTTCATTTATAAATTGGAATTTAGAGTGCGTTCCAAATGAAACAGAAAATAAACACACAACCCCAAGCATTTTTTGTTTTCTTTTTTACTATTAACATTCCATAGATTGCTATTAAAGTAGTGACAACTTCAATAATGCCCCAAAACGAGGTATTGAATGGATGAAACAAAATGCAGACTACGGCACAAGTAATAGCTCCTATGTCTAACCATTGATTTTTTGAAGGATATCTGCTGTTTAGTTTATCGCTTATTACACTATAATTAAATCCCTCAAAAAACCCCCAAACTAAAGCAATTAAAGACATTCCTAAAATGTTAGTTGGAAATCCGCTTTTAAGTACATCGTCAGCAATTAGAATACCAAGTGGCTGATACCCCTTATATTGTCCTGAAACAAAAATATAAAACAAATAGGGAATAAAACAGGCAACTGACCCTATGATAGATTTAAACGTATTTTGTTTTACTAATCCAAATAGTGAAAACTTTTCTTTTCGTAAAAGGCAAACAACAGTAATTCCCAATCCAGCTACACCAAACTGAGCACTAGCGCTAAGTAACAAACGAGAAAGCACTGAATTTTCAGGTTCTTTCACATATGCCACAAGTTGGCTTCCCGTTACTACATAACATAGAAATACACCAAATGTTATCAACGCAATAATCCATATATCAATATCTAATCTTTTCTCTTCTAAAGAAAGCTGTTTTTCGGCTATATTATATCACCTCTATAAATTCATATTTATCTACATCCTATATGTTTTTCTGTTTCACATTGTTTCTGTAATACCTTTTTACTCCATCTTCATTTCATTATTATCCTTCTCAAGTTTAGGTAGTGTAGTATATGGTTTTATTACCTCTTATTGTATACTAATACTACTATATTTGCGATGATTTCCATCTTAAATTCCAAGGTTCCTGTCCCCTTGCCATTTAAATGTAAAAAATGATTACATTCACTAGTCTATAAATTCTTTAAATTCCTCCTGTAATATACGTAAGTCTTCCTTGCTCAGATATAGTTTGTAATCACTTTCTTTCCAGTCTTCAGGAACACCTGTAAAAATCTTATCCGGACATTCGTATCCGATTTTTCTAGCTACTGCTATAGCAAATTCATTAAATGCGGAGCCTACAGCAGTTATGATATTTTTATCTTCAACTAAAGGAGCATATACGAGGTTTTCCTCATTGATAAAATTAAGCATTTTATTCATCTCCACATATAATGAGTTAGTGAATTTTTTATTTTCTAATAGACCTGCTTGGGATAAATAAATAGGTCCACTACAAATTGCTCCGATTATAAAATCATCATTTTCTTTAAACTGTTCTAAGAATTCTTTAATCTTTGGATCTCTAATTGAATCTCTAAAATCACTGCAACCAGATAATATCAAACAATCATACTCTTCAATATTAAATTCTTCAAATGTTTTATGAGGCTGAATTAACATACCTTCCTCCGCATTAACTACTTCTAAACTAGAGGAAAATACAACTGTTTCAGTATCATAGTTCCAACGAAATAGATAACAAAAGTTGGCTATTTCTTGCATACTAAAATTTGGATACACTATTAATGCAAGTTTTTTCTTCACATACAAAACCCCCTTTAGATTAATCAATTAATCCTTTTTCAATCAAGCTAAATACATTTTTAAACCTTAATAATATATTAACACATTTCTGTAATGACTTCTTATAGATAAACTCATATTCTTTTATATCTTGCATTACCTAAAATGTAAAAAAGTCAAAGGGACAGGAACCTTGACTCTTATGCTATATTATATGGCTTTATTACCTTTTATTGTATACTAGTTTGTGCAATTTCTTTAACAGAAAATTCGTTGTAATAGTACAGAATGAGTGTTGTTTGTAATTTAGGTTGTAGTTTTAGGATTTCTTGATAAAGCAATTTGGAGGATTCCTTTTGTTCAAGTTTCTCTAATGATGAGTTTTCATAGCTATCTTCTGATTTTCTAAAGATATTTTCTACTGGTATTAATGTTTTTTCCTTCTCCATATATCTCCATGTAGTTCTAGTTAATATTCTATAGAACCACGTTTTGAAATACTCTGGATTCTGAAGACTTTTGATAGAAGTATAACATGATACAAATACTTCTTGAACAATATCTTCGCTAATATCTTTATCTCTTGTCATTGAATAAATCGTCCGTAAGGCTTTACATTTGTATAACTCAAACAGCTGCTCGAATGCTTGCATATCGCCCTTTTGGACATTAACTACTAGTTCTCTTTCTTGCAACGCTGTACCTCCTTTGTTAGATGCATCTACTATATAGAGACAAATGGTGCTTATTTGGTTCATTATTATTCACATTTCTTTTTGTTTTATAGAGCATTCTTTATGTAATAGCAAGGTAGAATTTTTCTATTATATAAAGAATGCACCAAAATCTAAATGTATTCTAATGGTATTTACTTATTCTTTGTTTTCCCAATGCATCTTTTGAAACTCTAATAACTAACGTAATTTTAAAATAGATATTATACGTTTTCCCAGATAGGTCTACTTTTGCTTACACAATAGAACCACCTAGCAAAAAATCCCCCAAATCAGAACTTGAGGGAAAATAAAACACTTACATATTAAGCTAAACCTTCTTATCATGGCTTTTACATATACTTTCGGACAGATTTCTCCAGCAAACTTCTTATCTTTTAGGAAATCTACAGCTATCTGTGTATTCCTTCGATTAGTATCATTCTCTACACCTTTAAGCTTATAATTATCCTGTTCATCTATACCAATAATTATATAAGCATCTTTATTTTCTAAATTATTAACCATATAAATAATATCATGAAGTATATCTGCTTTCTTGCCTTGCGAATACCATTCCCTTTTAAAGTCCCAGTACGCACCTTCTTGCTTAAGACTAAGTAATTCTAATATTTCTTGCTTCAACATTTCTCCACCTTTAATTTAATTTTAGCAAACCTATACATATTCAAAAAGCTCCTTGATTTCGTAATCTAGGAGCTTCAAATTATTAATTCTTTAACATTTAATATAAACCTGTAAAAATGGTCTTATTTTAATATAATCTTATATACATCATTTGTTCCAGATTTTCCAACAATCATATAATAACTTGTTGCATCTTTTGGTAATTCAAATATAAAACGACCACTCTCTTTAATGCTTGGAGACAAGTCTCTATAATCTAAATAGTCATCAATAACACCTATGCTATCAGAGTAAGTATTAAACTCCCGACCTTGATTATCAGCCAACAATAAATTAGGTGGCATCGAAAATCCTGATTTTGTTATGTTCGTAATGTCTAAACTTACCAAAACAAACTTTGCATCTTCTTTTGCTAATGTTGGAGAGCCATAGGTAGCAGTAAGGGTTTGTGTTTCCTCAACTTTAGTCACCTTAAGTTTAATTGTTGTAAGTGTTATCTCGTCTCCTATACCCTTTTCTATTATATTTATATCATCTGCTTCTACTTGCTCAATAATCGTTTCTGGTTCATTAATACTGTTATCTGAACTTGAATTAAAAACATCTTCAAGCTCTTGTCCAACAGATAGAATATTTGACATAACCACATCTAAAAGTTCTTCACTAGGTTTATCAATATACCACTGCTTATCGACCTTGATACATTCAATGTCTATCGTTTTTTCAACAAATGATTCTTCAATTAATTCGCTTTGCTCTTTCATAACAGTTAAGAACAGATCTGAGTTCTCTTCATCTGTCATTTCATCATCAGAAAAAGCTACAGAAAATACCTCTTCGATATATTCTGCAAAAGTAGCCTTAAAGAGTTGTCCACCATCTACATATTTAAAATCTACACTGACTACTGCCTTATCCTCATAGATTTTAGCTTCTTTAATTTTATAATCGATTTTTTTTGCGTTTGATTTTAAGTAATCTAGAAAGTATCCTTGAAATTGATCCTCATCATCCTCAAACAAGTTAGAAATATCTTCTTTTCCATTTGAATCTGCTGGATTAATTTTAGAAGTCATTAGTTCTAAATCAAAACCTTTCATTCCTCCAATAAATTCAGACACTATTGATTCTGGTTTCTCAGACACTGAACAGCCAGAAATTACTATAAGTATGCCGATAATAATTGTAATAATGCTAATTTTCTTATTCATTTAGTCTCCCCCTTTAAATTATCTCTATATAAAACATACTAACATTATTTACCATTATATACAACATTGTTATATCTAGCAGTTTTGTGTTTAATCAATGTCTTCCAGTATTTCTTGAAATAATCTTCATATTAACACTTCTGTAAATAATAAAATTAAAATGTACAATTAATGGAAAATAAGAATGCACAAAAGTGTACATCCTTGCTATTCTAGTTTTGTGAGGGATAGCGATGGAATGTAGCTTAAGAGCACATTTAAATATAATAAAACTTATGAGTCTAAAACCTAATTTTTCTGAGATAGCAAGGCAATATGGATTTGATAGAAGTACTGTAAAAAAATATTATGAAGGATATGAAGGAAAACCTAAAACTAGAAATAAAACAAGAGGGACATCTAATATTTGAAACACCAGCTGGTAAACAAGCACAAGTAGATTGGAAGGAGGATGTAAAGTTAATATCAAAATATAATGAGGAGTTTATCTTTAATGTTTTTAGTTACAAACTGGGCAATTCAAGATATTGCCATTTTGAGTACAAAAAACATAGAACACAATAAGATGTATTTGATTCTTAATTAAGGCTTTTAAAGAGACTGGAGGTGTACCTAAAGAGATTCTATTTGATAATATGAGAACTGTTGTAGATGTAGTTGGTAATAGAAGAAAAATCAATACTAAGATCCAGGCTTTTACAAATGACTTTGGATTTAAGATTTCTCTATGTAAGCCAAGGAAGTCCTAGACTAAAGGAAAAGTAGAAGCTGCTAATAAATTTGTAGAATGGATACTAGCCTACAATTATGATTTTGAAGATGAAGATGATTTAGATAGTATAGTTTTAGAGAATTTAAATATACTGGATAATTTCCTAAAATGAGGGATGAATAATTGAATAATTATGTAAAGCTATTAAACAATCTAGAAAATCTAGAATTGAAGAATATGAAATCTAATATTGATCAATATATAGAAATGGTAAATTCTAATGAAAGAAGTGTTGTAGATGCATTATATGAGCTTAGTGAATTAGAGATTAAAGCTAAGACAGAAAGAGCTATGAATGCATGTGTAAAGGTTGCTAGTTTTCCTTTTTATAAAACCTTAGATGATTTTGATTTTGACTTTCAACCTACAGTCAATAAACAGCAACTATTAGATTTATCCACCTTAAGGTTTATAGAAAACAATGAAAATATTCTCTTTCTAGGTACGCCAGGTGTAGGTAAAACTCACTTGGCAACCTCAATAGGAATAGAATGTGCTAGAAATAGATATTCAACATATTTTATCTCTTTTCATGAATTAATTGCACAACTTAAAAAGGCACTTTTAGAAAACAGGTTAGGAACAAGACTTAAACATTTTGCGAAGTATAAGATATTAATAATTGATGCATATTTCCTACATCAGCTGTACCATAAATATCATATAAATCCTTTAAAATATCCTCTTCTCTAATGGAGTTTAATACATCTAAGTGTGCTGAAATATCGTGGTCATTAACTTCCCTCATATTTTTAATAAGATTAAAAGAATTATCTCCATAAAATTCTTTTACAATAGCAAATGATACACTATTCTTAAATGTATCTATTTTTTTCAACTTTTTATAGATGTATGAAATATTATTTTACTCTTTTTTTGATTGAATTCTATTCCATATATTATTCCTAAACAGTTAAAAATCCTTTCCCAAGACATTATAATTTTATGTGAGATATTAGTTAAATAATAATAACCTTGATATAAAAATGAATTATTATAATTATCTAATGAGAACTTATATAAGTTAATATCATCATCAACAATTTCAGATAATAAGTTATGATTGTCTTCTAATATCTTTATAAATAAATCAATTTCATCACTGTGTGTATCAGCAGATTACCCATACAACTTAATTACATCCTGTAATCTCAAGAATATATCATTAATAAGATATTTGCATCCATTAAATTCGTCAAAACTTTTTTATCATATATGAACATATCTATCAGACCTCACATTATTTTTTATAATCGCTATAATAGGTATTTATTCCGAATAGCTACAAAAAATCTTTTTGCACTTTCAAAAGCAGGATTATAACCTACAGATAAACTATGAATATCTTTAATCTTCTGATAATTATCCATTACAAATCCTTCTTGCATATATTCTTAAGAACTTTACTTATCCAATTACAAAACTAGTTTCCAACATTAAAGCACACACGATAACCTATCGAAAGAATCATATCAAGATTATAAAATTTTGTATTTCTTTCAACCTCACGTACCCCCACATTTTGAACTCGTCTGTAATTCTTAATAGTAAAATTTTATCTTCTACTTATTTCAAGTATTAATAGCTCTATATAACTATCTTCTTCTGCTAACTGAGATAAATATTCTTTGCCTCCATCCACACTACACCTGCCACAAGAACATGTTACAAAATCATATACTGTTTTAGATTCAATAATCTCACCACAGTATTTAAATTGGGTACTATTTTTCAATATCTTTTCCCATTTTTTCTCCCTAGAATTGCTCATATAAAGCTTGGGCAAATCAGTGGCAACATTCATATGTAATACATATCCTAATCTAGAGGGGGAATGAAAATGAGTAATGTACCAAACTCTATAGAAGTAGAATTTAACAAATGTTTCAATGAAACCAATGGGGATGCCCCTGTTGTTCAATGTATAGGCCGCGCAAAATCCGTACAGGATTATTTGAGAATAATAGATGAAGCATTCGGAAATATTTGCCCAAGCAATAAAAACTGTCAATTGTGGTACCGTGGCCAACCACAGGCAGGATTTAATTTGATCCCGAGAATCGCAAGATCACCCTTAAGTCCCAATGATGAGATATTATTTTTATCGAAATTTAAATCTCTTGCAATACCCGATGTTCAGTACCTTCCGTCATTTCCTATTCCAAACGGGCCTGCAGCTTACTGGCACTGGCTATTCCAAATGCAGCACTATGGTGTACCCACCAGGCTGATGGACTGGTCCCGCGATGCATTTGTAGGTTTGTTTTTTGCCGTTACACAAGCACCTACCGATGTAGGAAATGATGCTGCAGTATGGGTACTCAATCCCGTAATATTGAATCAGGCCTTTTCATTCCACAGTTTCGTAAATCCAGGGTATATTCCTAATGTGGATGAACCGATTGTAGATCTCTACTTTGGTCCTAATGCGCAAATACTCGGCACTACAAAACCAGCTGCAGTAATCGGGCCTATGAACAGCCCGAGGATAGTAGCCCAAAGGGGAACTTTCACTGTATTCCCACGTGTTGCAGATGTTACTGCTCTGAACCTGTTCACTGATGCTAATAAATATTTATTAAAGATTTGCATTGCTGCTGAAAGCATCGACTTAATCAAGAAACAATTAACACGTTATGGAATAACAAGATTCGCCCTATTTCCAGACCTTTGCAATATCGCGGATGAGATTAATCTTGAGCTAATGCAGGAAGGTCAGATACCTCCATCTTAATCAGGATAAAATTTTTACAAAAGAAGCAGGGCAGCAGAAATATTCGCTGCCCTACTAATCTATTCTATCGGATGAGAAAGGAGATACCGTGACCATCAGAACTCATCTGCTTCTTCAGTCAATTTACTCCTTCACAATCTGTGTTAAGACTTCTACATGGGTTGGGGCGAAAGCATGATATTAATACGCAAAAAGAAAGAGAGTCTTTAGAGTTTGTACTCACTAGACCCCTTTTTACCTATGATTAAACTTTTTCAGTATAACTAGTAATTAGTATAGATATACCTCTTGCCTTATACCTTTCCTATCTAAGTATTAATATTCCATAAGAAGAAAACCTAAAATTTTTGTCGAATTTATTAACCTATATACAGTGCAGTTTTTTCTATCAATATCCTAAAATCAGTTTATTAATCCCTATTTATTTTTTTAGAAATTTCCTCCACAGTCTTATCTACAGATTCAATAGATTTCATAGTAAAATTTAATTTCTTAAAGAAAAGTATAATCAATATAATTATACCTACTGTTAAAATAATACTTACTGTAGGCCAAATTGATATCAATATTGACTGTTGTTGAGTAGCAATGTTTTCAATCATTTAATATCCCCTCCAATTATATTTTATTACGACTTATATCTCTTTCAATTTTAGTATCCTAAGTATAAGATTCTCTCAATATATTAGATACTTAGTAATACAACTGTATCTCCATGTTTTCAAGAGAAAAAAGAAAATCCCCGCGTACTACTTAGGCAACTCGCTCTTTAGTATATACTATATTCAATTATCCAAAGTTTTTTCCAAATTTATTTGTTTCAACAATGGTAGATTTCTATACAGTGGATCTATGTCAATACTTTGGACAAAAATTTAGGTTTTTTATAAATCTCCGCCACCATTGACAAGCCAAACATAAATGTTCTTAAGTTTTCACCCGAAGGCGGAGAATTCAAAGCAAGCTACCACATGGCCTTCGTGAGAATTTATTATAGCATTTCTTTATTGGCTCATCAATGGCAAGCCCGTTGGGTAGCTAGTATACCCTTACGCTCAAAATCTAAAGCAAGTTATGCTGTTCTACATATTTGCTCATATGCATCTGGAGTCATATAATTTATAGAGGAATGGATTCTTTTCCTATTATACAATCCCTCTATGTATTGAAATAACTGTTCTAATGTCTGTTCAGGATATTTGTTACGTGCCATAATTTCCCCTCCTATAATACCAACCGTTGGTATACATATCTTAATATAGCCTTTTTCTATTGCCAATGTAATATATTGATTGAAAATTATCTTAATACATAATTGCTACTGCACTACAATTATAGTGAATTTAATATCCAAAGCTGCTTCTATTTTCCATTTACTCTAAGGCGTTATCCAAAAGATTTTTCTATCTTAATTTAAAAGTTTTAGGTGCAAATTTATAAGCCAAAATAAGCGCTCCTATCATGTAAACTATAGTGCCGACTATAACTCCTAATGTGAAAATTTTTGGTGTGGTATTTATCTTAGTAGAAAAATAGCATATAAAATATACTGCATTGTTTATGATGCCTAGCCAAGGACTTTTTACTTCCAATTCAGCTGAATAAGGTTGAATAATATAATATATAAATAAATAATGTATGGAGAAAAAACAAGACAGACAGATAATACATAAAAATAAAGGTAACATACCTACGAGCTTATATGTATAACCATTAACTATCACAATTCCTAAAATACATAAACATAATGTTATTGCTGGTATAAGATTAAAAGCAATTATTTCTTTTAATCTTATTTTAAAATTATTTAAGATAACTTCTCCACTTCGATAGTAATTATATCTCAATAGCTTTACATCGCAATTATAAAATAAAGCCCTGCAAACTCTTTCTCCTATTGACATCATATACACTATAAAAACAAATATAGAAGTTTTTTGTTCAAAGATTTTTATAATATCCTTCCCGTTTTCAGGTTTAAATATTGCCAAGCAAACACCAACCAAAAATATGACTCCTATAATTGCAACTCTTATTTTTATTGGAAAAGAAATTACCTTTTTTAACCTTGAAAAAAATATTGAATTTAAATACTCATATCCTTCTTTGTTATCATAAATTTTATTTCTTAAACTTTCCCTATTTATTTTCTTTTCATTTAGCTTTACATCTCCAAAGCTAATATCAGTCTTTATACTTTCTATGTCTATTAAATTAACTTTACCCAACAATTCTCTAGATAAAATTGTATATCTTTTATAATTCCATGCATATAAAAGGCATATTATCCCAACTAATATAACCGTACCTCCTATAAAAACATTAAACAATAAACTTTCAAGATTAATAGTATATTTGGCTATGGGTAATACATATGCCATTATTAATCCAGAAACCATTAATACACCTTGTAAAACATTATGTTTTTCCAAATTTATGTTAAGTCTATCATACATAAGAAGATATATAGCTTCTCCTATTAGTCTAAATGCTGTAAGCTCTAATAATATAATTAAAACTTTTAAAGGTGTAATATGAATAAAACTACCTATTACAAGCATGGGAATACTAAAATTTATAAATTCCATTACCCTGTTATACAATAATCTACTTCTATAATACTCCCTAGCATCACTTCTCATCAATCTTATCATATAAAAAGCCGATTGATTTCCACTATCAAAGATGGAAGTTTTCATAAAAGATGCTAATATAAAGCTTAAAAAGAAAAATATATGCAAAAAATATGGTTTTACTAATGAGATATTTTTAGTTATCCAATATGATGGTAAAATGACCATTATCCCTAAATATAAAGATTTCCATATAAAGCCCATTATTATATTTAGTATTTTACTTATAACTCCTAAAATTAACTTTGCTTTAGTCCTTTCATATAAATTGTCTGGTATTTTCTTACCTATAAAATAAACTTTTTTCAGATAATATATTAGCTTATTGGCATTTCGAGCAAATTCAACTTTAAAACTATTTATAAAGGTCCTATTCATTACTCTTATCCCCTAATATATCCATAATTGTGGCTTCAAACTCACCACTTTTAATTAATTCATGATTTATTTGCTCCAGAGTGCCATTATTAAGTGTTACTATTTCATCACATAAATCCATAGCTAATTGTAAAATATGTGTAGAAAAAATAATAATACGTTCTTCTTTTAACTCTCTTATAAACTTCTTCATTTCTAAGGCAGCTACAACATCCAGTGATGTTAATGGCTCGTCCATCAAAATAATAGGTGGTTTTGTTATGAATGTACAAATCATTTGCAGTTTATTTTTCATTCCTTCAGAATAATCTTTAATTAGGCGATATCTATCATCTCCATAAATTTTGATAGTATCAAAGTATTCATCTATTGAACGTAAATTATTTATATTGTCTTTGTTTATATCTATATAAAATTTTAAAAATTCATATCCTGTTAAAAACTCTGGAAGAACAGGCTCAGAAAAAATATATCCTACATCAGAATAGTTAATATCTTCATATTTTCCATTATTAAAAATAACTATCCTGCCACCATCATATTTAAGTTCACCATTTATACAATTTAAAATAGTAGTCTTTCCTGCTCCATTTCTTCCTAGCAATCCATAAATTTTTCCATTTTCAAATTCAGCAGATGCTTTTTTTAATACCTTTTTTTCTCCAAAACTTTTTTCAATATTTTCTAAAACTAATTTCATGTTATTATCTTTACCCTTCTCTCACTGTTGTATTTATATATTATGTCCTCCTAATCATCTAGTACTTCAATAGTTACTAGTTTCATACCATTCCATAAATTGTTTGATAACCTGCTTTAATCATTATATATATTATTTTTAATGATTAAAATACTATAACCCTAGTAGTACCAATCAAGTTAGATGTATTAGTTTTGTAATAAATTTATTATAGTTTACATTGTAACATTTTCTATAGGAATGTTACACATATTCCTATTTTTGACAGTTGTGCTGGCCTATTATATATCACTTTTATTTTAAAGATAATGTTTATTCTCTACTTAAGTATTCTCCAAATCATTGCTAATAAAAGACCTATGATGCTACCAATATTTTTTGCTATTGGTTTGCCTTCTTTCTTCATTATAACGGTTTTAATTATCAATCCTATTTCAATGCATAAAATTGAGACACTTATTGTAATTTTACTAAAAAGTGGTGAAAATCCCTTATTTGAAATTAAAACAATAAAAGTCGGTATAATTATAATAAGTGCAGCAAAAACATATAAACCAAAAATAATACTGTTGTAATATCTTTTCACAAATTCTTTCCCCCCGCAGATTACATAAATAATCCAAACTTTTCCTAACTCTTCATATACCTCTTAGCCAAGGCTAAAAACTGTACTTTTATTCAACTCTACAAATCTATTTTTTGCGATTACAACCTTACTTTTTTTTCTACTAGTAAGCAATTATTTGGTCCAATATAACCAATAGAAAAAACAAATATAACCATAATCACTCCAAATGTTATAATAGAAATTACAGGATTAATAAACCAAGACAATGAAAATCCAGATATACCCACTGCTATCATTATAACAAGCACTTTTTTCAAACAGTATATTGCAATTCGAGGATCATATTTTCTCTGTTCCTCCACACCCATTTGCAAATACCACTTTATCCACTTAGAGGATTTTTCAACATTCACTATTGAAAGAACTGCATATATTACCAATGAAGCAAAAGTAATTATAACAATACCTCTTTGAAATTTATCCATTTTTCCCCCTACATTTTCCAATCTATTGGATTTCAATATAATCAATATATCACAACATCCTAATGGTGTAAATTGTATAAAATTTCCACCATACATTCATCACAATAATATCCTTCAGCATTGAATTGACAACTCTAACTCCACCTCTTTTCATTTCTTTTGAACAATATGGATATTTCATTATTATTTTCTCGTTTTATTATAAAAGATTAATCCTATTTACTTCATATTTTACTACTTTTGTTCATCTATAGTATATAATTCATCTGCCAGTCTATCAACCAATAATCCCATTATTTAAATTCTATTTTTCTCAATTTCATCCTATCATCATCCAAATTATATAATGTCACCTATATTTCCACCTGTTTTTAAGGGTTAAAAAACGGTGTTTTTTCACTGGTTTCCAGACTAATTTTTGTCTTTCCATTACATTATTCACTGCATTTAGGCAAGAATTATCTTGATATTTGCTAGTACATTCTAATACTCTTTGTATCAAAATTGTAAGCAACAAAACCTTCAAATACTTATTTTGATATGCTCCCCTTGTAGTAGACAGTTAAAATAATAAAACTGTGGACGTGGTATAATAAAGTAGACACAAAGATAAGAGAAAAATATGAGAGGATGACTACTTTATAAGACGTTCATACGACAAACAATTTAAGATTTCAGCAGTTAAGTTAGTACTAGAGGATGATATGCCCGTTGCAGAAGCTGCAAAAGCATTAAGTATCCATTACAATTCTTTATACCGCTGGATAAATGAATATGAAGAATATGGAGAGAGTGCATTCCCAGGACATGGAACTGCACTCTATTCTTATCAATATGAAATTAAAAAATTACGCCAAGAAAATTCAGAATTGAAAAAAGAATTGGATATGCTAAAAAAGTACCAGGCCTTCTTGAAGCGAAAGAACAAGTGAGATTTCAATACATTAAAGATAATCAAGATTCCTTGAACATCAAGAAGGCCTGCAGAACACTGGGAGTTTCAAGAGCTGGATATTATAAATATTTAAATCATAAACCGTCCAAACGTGATCTAGAAAATGAAGCATCGAAGGAAGTAATCAAAGAGATTTTTGATGAAAATAAAGGTAGACACGGATCTATTCGTATAGGAAAAGTACTAGAGCAACGTGGAATTCATGTAAATCGTAAGCGGATATCTAGATTAATGCGTGAAATGAATCTATGTCCTAAAGGAACCAGATATAGTTATAAAAAATATAATCAAAAAAATAGAGGTGAAGAAAGGCCTAATCTACTTAATCAAATGTTCGTTACGGATACCAAAAATAAAATTTGGGTACGTGATATTACATATGTACCAACTAGAAAAGGAACCCTCTATCTTGCAGTATTTATTGATATATTTTCTCGAAAGGTAGTTGGTAGAAAGGGAAATCCTTATGATAATGCAGTGATGGAATCCTTTTACAAAACAATAAAAAGAGAGCTTATTCAAGATGCTCATTTTGCAACTCCTGAACAAGCTCAAAAAGAAATATTTAAATATATTGAATTATACTATAATACGAAAAAAATACATTCCTCATTAGGATACCTCTCTCCGTCCAAATTTGAGGAACAAAATTCATAAAATCCTCTTAACTTTATGTCAACAAAACATTCACATCTCCAATTCTGATTATATCCAAATTTTTAGCGAAGCCCAATATTGCTCAAGTAAATCGATCCTTTATTTGTCTTATCAAAGATAAATCTAACCTTACTTAAGTTTTCAGATTCAAAATTCGGATTAACTTTATTAAACTCTGTTAAGTTAATGGTAAAGTTTTGAAATATTGGTTCTTTAGTTGGTAGAAAAGACGTAAATGGCGATTTTACAATATCTCCATTAAACATTGGTAATAAACCTCCAAAACTATTTAATGGTATACTTGCCATATTACCAGTATTATCTTCTACCTGCACAGACAAATCAAGTATAGAGTCCTGCGTATTCAATTTTCTTTTGTCACGATCTGCCATTGAGAAAACGATAGATTTTTTTTCATCTATCACTATCTCAGTGTCATCTAAAATAATCGTATAGCTGGGAATATCTTTATCCCTTGTGCGATTCCAATCAATCCTAACAGCACTGTTTATTCCTTCAGCATATTTCAACTTAACTTTTTCCTCATTCCACTGTGTCAGCCCATTTCCAATAATTTTTCCACCTTTCAACGTTGTCGTAGACAAATCAATGTCTTCGCCAAAATTTGCAACAAGAAGTGTATTTCCATCCCAGTAATCACTAATATACATAGTATCTGGAAGCCAATCTTTAGCATAATCAATATCCTGAAATATACTTCGATACTCTGCTTTCTGTTTCAAAGTTGTTTCTAAAAATGAAGAGACAAATACTTTCGCTATTTGTAATTGTTTCTCTTGAGATAAAATTTTTGCTGTATTATATAACTTGTTACCTAAACCCACTCCGTCATATTTCCCCCATTTTGTATTAAACTGTCCATGGTTGGCACCATACACATATATGGTGGATTTAAAATGGTCACTGTCTTCTGTAAAATCAATTCTATTGTACTGATTAACACTGTCAAACGAACTTACATCCATATCATGGGACCCTTGAATTGCTAAATAACTGATATCTTTTAAATAGGTCTGTTGTCCTGCAGCTTTGTATTGACTATCAGTGCCTGCGATAGAAATAATGGAGCGAATATTAAAGTGATAATCAAATTTGATATTTCCATTCTCAGGTAAAGAAGGCAATTGATTGTATAGTGCAGCTATCGCCACCGCTTCAGCGCCACGAGAGTGTCCAATCAATGAAATTTGATTCATATCTACTTTATTGAAGAATAGATGATCTTTTGTATAATTCCACTGCTTCCAAACCTTTAAATGCTCTAAAATAACCCATCCCCGAGCTGAGTTTTCTTTTTTTAATACTTTCAGCATAAATAAGTCATCATATGGCGAAGTATTCAGAAAGTTTTCATCAATTGATACAAAAATATAACCTTTGCTAGCAAGCAAGTTTCCTAAATAAGCATATCCAAGATCTGAATAATCAGTGGATAGATGATTACCATGAACAGCGATAACTAAGGGGAATGTTCCTTTTCCGTCAGGATACCATACGGTTCCATTAAGCGGCATTTGATCCGGCCCAAATCCAAATGTTTTAGTACGGATGGAGGACCAATTTTCTACAAATGACGAACCATCTACTGGATGCGTAATTAGTGAATTTTCAGCATTGAATTCCTTTCGATAGCTGTTAGCATTGCCGTACGATAATGTCTTTACTTGATAGCGCCCCGATTCAGACGGATTAACCAATGGAAGGGAATACTGTTCTGTTGGCTTCTTAGTCTTCAGTTTATATAACATTGGTAATTCGCTATCACCATTATGAAACAACCAATAGCTACCCATAAGAATATAGGCAAGTGATAAAACTAATAGAATAATTGTCATTATTTTTGATAACTTACTTGATTGACGATATTTACCCTTCAACATATGCCAAATTACTCTCCCTATAACAGAGAAAGAAACTATGATGGATATTGAGACAATAAACATTAATTTAACAGGACCAATGAAACATATGAACACTAGAAAAAAGCAAGTGAGTGCAATCCACATATACATCGAAGGTATTTTCTTTATCCAATGAATGAATAATGTAATAAATCCAGATACTAATATCATCGTAAATAGAAAAACAACACTACCAATCATGTAATCTACGATTCCACGACCTCCTATCATGTAATACGCTTGTACCAAATATAATAATAAAGATACAATCCCTAATCCTATTGCTGCTCCTTTCCATCCTCTGGAAAGCTGTGTCAAGTGCTTAGACATCTTAATAGTATATAATAATTTAATTTTTGAAGTTTTATTTTCTTCCATGATATCTCTCACCTCTTTTTAAAAAAATATAAATATTAACTAAAAAACGATAATGTTTACAGCATAGCCATAAAAATAGTTACTTACTTAGATTCCAGTTAAGCAACAATTTCACTTTCTATTTCAGGCATTAAAAATATTACTTTCTGTACTCCCAAAACCCCTCTAACTATCAATCCTAAAATTAATACAGGAATCACTTTTCTTATGGCTAATATCTCTAACATTATCATCCTATAGCTTGAATCCAATTCTCAATCTCATGGATAAGATCATAAACTATTGGCTCATTGGCTAACTTTTTATAGATTTTTTTCAACAATAATAAAGAGCATGATTCTTTTTGATTCTTCAACATATGATTCATATCATCAATTATTATCGTTTGAATATTGTCTAAAGTTAAACCTTTCAAACAGTAGAAAGGTTTAATTGGCGATTGTACATCTTTGCTTCCATGAATTGCCAACACCTTGCAATTTAAAGAGGACAACAACTCTAAAATTTTTTGGTCATTTAGAGCTAAATGCTCTCTTAACCATTTAGCTTGAACAATTTTCCCACTTATTCTTACAGTAGGTTCCTCTGTTTGCATAACTTTATCAAATAGTTTTTGCTGCTTGAGTCGATGTTTTTTAGGAGATATAAGCTTACGTAAAATCATTCCAGCTAATCCAGATTTATTAGCAATTTCTGATAATAATAACTCATTTTGAGAAGTTATAACACTTTTCAATGATGTTCCGGCACCACACAATAAAATGATTCCGTTCACCTGTTTTCGACTGGCAGATAGTGTGGCTATAATCGTTCCTTCGCTATGCCCCAACAGAAAAATTTTTCTAAATGCCATATCCTCAGATAAATTACAATAATCAATGATGTCACTTACACATTGAACAGCATCCTCAAGTCCTACACAGTTAAAGTCGCCTTTACTTTCTCCTATACCAATTTTGTCATATCTTAATGTAGCGAATCCCTCCTGTCCTAATGCACCAGCAAGTTGTTTATAGATATTTGCCCTCATTCCTCTCATATTACCGTCTCGGTCAACTGGTCCACTTCCTGGAATCATAACAATGAGAATGTCAGAATTTTTTCCACTCCCAGGTCTTTCTACCGTTGCAGCGATTTGTCTTCTTCCATGATCTATTGGAATTTTTATATCTTCTTTTATCATCATATCCTCCATATCATAATTTTTTCTGAAATCACTTGACGGATCATCTATTCAACTTATTGATCCCTTTTCTCACTTAGATTGAAAAATACGTTCCAAGTTGTTGATTATCAACTTGAATTTTGGGTCTTTGTGTAACGGAACAAACAACAATTCTTTCTTTATCATATTGATCAAATCTTCTTTGATCACCTGATCATTGCGTGGAGCATAAGGGCCTGCATTAATATTCTGTTCAATCCAATTATCAACGGTATAAAAATAATCATCACCAGAAATTTTCATAGGAAATGATAGATATTTACATGTATGATAGAATCGTTCCAACATACACAACGCATCTGTATGCCGATGCTGTTTCATATACCCTAAAGAGGCTTGATAGTAAAAAGTCAGTTTTATATGACTATTTAATTTTTCAATATTATATAGATCAATCACTTTTTCCAAGCGATTGATCATCTTATCAAATAAGTTCTGATTATCTGAAGCATATTTTAAAAATTCTATTTCACTTGATACCATACTAAACAAGTGTTGAAATGCGTTAATTTGCAATATTTCTTTGACCTTATCATGATTCTTCAGCATCGCATAGGCTTTTGCTATTAGTTTTTCTACACCAAATTGAATGGGCACTTCGGATCCAACATTTTTTAAAAGCTCTTGGGGCTTGTTCATGATTAGCAATGTAGTGGCATAAATAGTCTGTGCTTCTTGTATTAGTTTATAATCGTCGCTCAATGCAACTACACGTTCACACAACTCAATAATTCGGTCCAAAACCCTTTGCGGATTTTGTGAGTAGGAATAATGATTAATATAAAATTGAGAAATTCTTACCAATAGTGGAAAACATGAATAATATTCTTTTATCATATTCTCAACATCTTTTTGAACCGTTTCAAAGTGCTCTTTATTGAGCCGTTTTGAAAAGATATGATAAGTTTCCATTATTTTATTGGTAGTAAGTTGTGGCTCATACCCCAACAACTCGTCAATGGTTATATGAAACAAAGAAGCCAACTTGGGTAGCAAGGTTAAATCAGGATAACTTAATCCCTGTTCCCATTTAGACACTGCTGAACCTGACACACCTATATAAGTAGCCACATCTCCTTGAGTCATTCCCAACTTTTTTCGCTTCACTATTATGTTGTCTGAAAATCTAAATTCTTTCATTTAAAACTCTCTCCTTTAATCAAAAGTATATAAGCTTATAATAGATGCGTCAATGGAGTTATAGTTGTTTATCCATTTCATATTCAACCACCAGTTGAATTAATCTATTAAATATCGTATAAACAAATTATCATCTACTTTATTATGATCTCGTTTGAAGTTTGCCAGCCTAAAAGATTATTTTGAAACTCATCCAACTTAATATCAATATCATTGATCTCTTTACCGTTTTTTCAGTATAAAGGTTTATTTATTAACATAATTTTTCAAAATCTCCTTAGAAATTTTGGACATTAAAATACTCTCCCTTATAATTATTGGTTGTTTATCTATTCCAATGATTAACAAAGAAAAGTATTTCTATGCTGTTTACACAAAATATTTTAATTGCCTATATAAATTCAGATTTATTTATATTAAGTAATTTACTTCTAATCTAATTATTATAATTTTCTAGTAGTGTATTTAAAATTGCTTGTTTTATATGCTTTTATGAATGTAAATACGGACCCAATGATTGTAAAAAAGTATTCTAATAATAGGTCTCCAATAAAAGAAGACTTGATATTTGGATATTCTTCTAGGAAGAATTTTACTGAACGTATTCCTTCAAAAATATTTATATTATCTGTATTTTTAAATGCTAAATAAATTTCATATCCATATGATAGATAGTTTGCAAAAAATACCATAGATATAGTCATGATTACCGTTATAGTTATCCATATTTTATTTAATTTTCCTTCAAATTTTTCATATCCCTTAATAATACAAATGGCAAGGATTATTCCACAGATAACGGCAATGTAACCCATTGCATAAACAACAACCCAAATTAAAACCCATAACAGTGAACCTAAAAATGCACCAACTGTACCAGCTACTGTATTGTCTGACTTATTTTGCGTGCTAAGCTGCGCATTATCTAAATTTTGGATAATTTTATTATAACAATTGTCACAAATACATAGTGGAGTATCATTAATTAAATAAACAGGATTCTCCTTTACTTCGCCACATAATTCACAACACATCTCATAGTGATTATTTCTAACAAATCTTTCTATCTTCTCTAATACATCTATGATATTAGATATATCTTGTTTTAATGTAAGTCCCTTTACTACTTGTATTTTGAGGGAATTTTCTTCATAAGTTGCTTTTTTAATTGCGTTTTTTTCTTGTAAAAGTTCTTCTAAAAAGATATTTAAACTTTGTTTTTGACTTAACTCAGATGGTCTTATAGATATATTTATAAAATAAAATGTTTGTTTTTGAGGCTGTTGAATTGTTACCTTATATCCTCCATATAAACCATATATAACCCTACTCTTAGTATCACACTGTAGATTTAACCCATCAGCAAGTTTTCTTATTTTTTTCTAGACATTAGTTTATCTCCTCCTAAATAGTTTGCAAATCTTTTTCTCCTAATTTAGCTAAAATATTAAGTTTCAACAACAAATTCTCCTACAAATGACAAAATACACCATATTTTTCGGCAAAATTTCTGTTTACTTTAATTAAAATAGGACTAAATTAATAGTAATTTAGCCCTATTTTTTAATATCTACCTTTATTATAAATCAAACCTGCGGTATAGAAAAAACAAAAGTTATATTAAATAATTCAAAACATCTATGTTAAAAAGATGATATTATCATAAATATCCAAATTAAATTTAGTCAAATAAAAAACCAAATCATTTACATTGGAAATACGTCTTTAGAAACCTTTACAAATTGCTCTACTACAGATAAAGTTGAACTAAATGAACTACAGGCTAAATATACATCACGTGTAATAGTATTAGTAAGATTAGCTGTTAAAATATTTGATTGAGTCTTTAGAAATAGTTCTGAACCTATTGTAATGCCTAATCCAGATTCCACCATATTAGAGATCGTATTGCAATCATGTACATCAAACCTTGTATTAGCTACAATGCTATTCTTGTGAAAAAACATATCAATTTGTTTCCTATAGGGACCTTTTGGTAAAATAAATATTTCATCTTTTAATTCTTTTATATTTATGTTTTCTTTATCTTCAAATTTATGCCCTTTATAAAACCCTACAACCAATTTATCTTTAATAATTGGAACACGTTGTAAATTCAATTTTCTATCAGTTTCAATTACAAATCCAACATCCACAATTCCAATCTCTAGCCATTCAATTATTTCATCATAATTTCCTTCAAAAAAAACAAGGTCTATTTTAGGAAATTTTTTTTCAAATTCAACTAGAATTTTGGGCAGCAAACAGGAAGATGCACTTGCATAAGATCCTATTCTGATACTTCCAGTTTCTAAATTATTTGTAGAATTAACTATAAATTTAATATTTTCTACTTGGCCTATTAAATTCCTCATTGGTCCTAACAATTTTTGACCTACTTCTGTTAATATAATTCCTTCCTTTTTGTCTCTAATTAAAAGTATTGATTTTAAATCTTTTTCCAATCCATTAATAGCATGACTAACAGCAGACTGTGTCATATTTAAGACCTTAGCAGCTTTTGTAAAGCTTCCTAATTCAACTACCTTTAAGAAAACTTCAATTTTTGTTATTGTCATGAGTTATCCCTCATACCTTTCATCATAATTATTCATTATACTAATGTTAGTATATCCAGTATAATTAAACAAGAAGAAAAATAATCTAATTAAGGAGGTATAAATTATGAAGGCAGTAGTTTATGATGCAAGTAATGGTAAAAATACTCCCAACTACCAAGATATACCTGATATACATCCAAAACAAAATGAGGTAAAGATTAAATTAAAGGTAGCTGGACTAAATAGACGTGACTTATTTCTAATTGGAGGGAGCCATAAAGAATATAAAAGCTTTGTTTTAGGGTCTGATGGTGCAGGTATTATTACTGAAGTTGGAAAGAATCTAGATGAAAAATTAATAAACCAAAAGGTTATTATAAACCCTACTTTAAACTGGGAAAAACCAAATGAAATACCTATGGTTTTAAATATAGTAGGTGGTCCAACTAATGGGACACTTGCTGAGTATATTGTTATCTCATATAAAAATATAGTTAAAAAACCTGATTTCTTAAATTGGAATGAGGCTGGAACTTTATCATTATCTGCTATGACAGCATATAGAGCTCTTTTTACAAGAGGAAACTTACAGTCAGGTCAAACTGTTTTAATTCCTGGTATTGGAGGTGGTGTTGGAACTTTTGCTTTAAGATTTGCCAAAGCAATAGGTGCAAAAGTAATAGCCACATCTCGCAATAAAAAAACTTTAGAAAAAGCACTTTCATTAGGAGCAGATAAAGTGCTTAATAGCAATGATTATTGGTCTAAAGAAATAAAATTAAATACAGTTGATATTATCTTGGATAGTATAGGTCCTGCTACATTCGCTAAATATTTTGATATAATCAAACCCAATGGTAAAATTATTAGTTTTGGAGCGACCTCTGGAGGTTGTATCGATTTACCTTTACGTAATATCTTTTTCCCTCAGATTAGTTTAGTAGGAACATCTATGGCTAGTACACAGGAATTTAATCAAATGCTAGACTTTATTGAAAGATATAATATCAAACCAATAGTGGATAAAATATATAATTTAGATAATATTTATGAGGCATTAGAGGACTTAAGAAGTGGAATCCGCTTTGGCAAAATAGGTATTTCTATCTCAAATTAACATTATATAATTAGACCTCTAAACCTATCGATTAATAATAGCACTGGGTAGAAAATTGGCAGTGTAAAGTAATCTATGCTCTTAGAAAATAAAATTCTCTTTTCTGGCAGGAATCAAAATAAGATTAAATCCAGAAAAGAGAATTTTCTATTGTTTCATATATATTTTTTACAAGTTTATTTTCATTATCTAGATATGCCCAACTTTCCCATAATATTTTGTTTTAGAAATTTTGCTAGATCTACATTATCAAATAATCCCTTTATATTAGGTTCTACAATGTAATTGCGTGATATTGTAAATCTTTAATAATTTTTCTTACGGATTGACTACAGTTCCCATTAGGTTTAAACCGTTTGACATATTAATATCATTAGTGTGACATGAAAGGTTTCTGCAAAAAATAAAATAATTCCTATTTTAATCTAAATAACAGAACTCAACTGATAAAACGTAGTTTAAAAACTATGTGCAACAATTATTTTTATTAAATAGAATATCTAATACAGTATTAACTAAAAGACCTAATACAATGCTGAAAAACAATAACAAGAATTTTATTTTCAGAGAATAAAATTCTTAAATATATAATAAAGTAGTAGACACAACAGAAATATATAAATATATAATAAGTTTACTAACTAAGCTATTTCTAAAAAAAGCATTTTTTCTTAACTTATTTTTAATTAAGTGAACAAACAAACCATAAAATAAAATTGAATATGAGGGAAGAAATATCATAATAGTCTGTATATCTAAAAATAAGGGAAAAAATGAATTATAATAGTCAGGAAAAAACAATATAACATCTGAACATGATAATGTTAAAAGTGTAAATAAAGAAAAATAATACATATGACATCCACTCCAATAATTTTAATATTCTCCAACACCATGGATTTCTATATAATTTCCTTTTGTATCAACGCTATGAACTGCCATTAATAGATTTTTCTTTATTAGGCTCTTCCATTTTTTCATTAATGCTAACTATATAAGTATCTTGTTCCCATCCCACATCTTTTCCTAACATTTCTGAAATAGCCCTAAAAGTTACATAGCTTATACCATTATATAAAATGTTATCTGCATTTTACCATTAACAATTAAATTCACAGATTAGATTGGGGCTGTTTCATAATTATTAAATTAGTTATGAAACAGCTCCTGGATAGATTACAATTAACTAGACAATAAAATTAAGGTCATGTAAACTAAAAACAATATATTAAAGGAGAATCGTTTATATGGCTAAAAGAGATAGAAGAACCTATACTGAAGAATTCAAAGAACAAATGGTAAAGTTATATGAAAGTGGTAAGCCTAAAGCTGAAATAATGAAGGAATACGATTTAACACCAACTGCTTTTAATACTTGGATCAAAAGAAGTCAAACTACTGGTTCATTTAAGGAGAAAGAAAATCGGTCTCCCGAGGAAAATGAACTAATAAGGCTGAGAAAAGAAAATCAGCAGCTAAAGATGGAGAATGATATTTTAAAGCAAGCAGCGCTGATATTAGGACGAAAATAAATGTAATCAAGAATAATGCTTACAAATATAGTATATCAGCAATGTGCAAAGTCCTACAAGTTAGTAGAAGTACTTATTACTATGAATCAAAAGCTAAAGAATCTACAGATGAAGTCACACCCAAGGTCATAGATATATTTAAAGCAAGTAGAAACAATTATGGTACTAGAAAAATAAAAGTAGAGCTAAAAAAAGCAGGCTATATAGTATCTAGAAGAAAAATCGGTAGAATAATGAGAGAAAATGGCTTAGTATCAAACTATACGGTTTTCCAGTATAAGCCTTATGTGAATAAATGCAATGAATCAAAGATAGATAATGAATTAAACAGAGAATTTAATACAAGTCAGCCTTATGCAGCTGTAGTTAGTGATTTAACATATGTTAGAGTCAATAAAAAATGGAATTATGTATGTTTATTAGTCGACCTATTTAATAGAGAAATAATAGGCTATAATGCAGGTCCTAGCAAAGATGCAAATCTTGTTTATAACGCATTTACTAGAATTAAAACTAGATTATATGATATTACTCTATTTCATACAGATCGTGGAAACGAATTTAAAAACAAAATAATAGATGAAGTCCTAGATACCTTTAAAATCAAACGTTCTTTAAGCATGAAGGGGTGTCCCTACGATAATGCTGTAGCTGAAGCTACTTTTAAGATATTCAAAACTGAATTTACTAATAACTATCATTTTGAAAACTTGGAGCAATTAGAGTTCATGCTAGCAGATTATGTTAATTGGTTTAATAATACTAGAATTTATGGGACATTAGATTATTTAAGCCCTAGAGAGTATAAATTACAGAACCTTAAAAAATCTGTCTAGTTTAGTGTTGACAATCCAACCTCTCCGTCTAAACATATATCCTAAATTAAGTTCATAAGATTTCTGATATAAGGTTAAATTATTCCTTGTGATTTCAATTCGTTATATCTACTAAGAAACTCCTCTATAATTCCTTTAATTGTTGAACTTAAGTTTGCTGGTATATCCTCCAATGAAAAGAACTTTGCATCTCGTCCTTCGCTTAAATCAACGACTATCTGTCCAGAATACTCTTTGCATAAATACGTCGCAGTAACGTTATAAACTTCATTCCCATCAGGATACTTGTAATATAATTCTTCTCCTGAATAAATGTTAAAAAGTTTCAGATTCCTACAATGTAAACCAACTTCTTCAAGAACCTCTCTACATGCTGTTTGCTCCAAACTTTCGCCGAGTTCCATTGCTCCACCTGGTAATCCCCACCAGTCTCTGTCAACCCTATGATGTAATAAAATCTGGTGTTGTTCATTTAAAAGAATTACATTTGCCCCACACATAATTACCGGTCTCGTACCTATCATTTTTCTTAAATCTCCTATATAATCTCCTATTTATATCCCTCCTGTCTCTATAGTCAAAACCCATATATTAAGTCACCATTACCTACTATTACGAATTACTTATATGGATATTATAACATATATAATGAATCTACTTGGTATATTATGGTAAATATTTTTATTTTTTAATACCGTATTATTCAGTTTTCAATGTACAATACTTGCACCTTCATTTTCAATAGCTACGTCACATCTTACTTGTTATGCGACATAAAAAATACCGTAAAATTCATTTCTGAATAATACGGTATTTTTACTAAATATTTAATTTTAATAATTATGACGTTTAATAAGAACTATGTTCATCAACTTATTTCAAATCTACAAAGTGAAATTTATTTATTTTTTAACTTATGAGCAGTAATTATCGTATAGCTTGAAGCATTCACTGTTATCTCAGAATCAGCTGTTTTAATATACCAGTTTTTACCTCTCCTAGCTATACTACTATTAGATTCTTGAATTCTTTGCCTACACCAATTGACAACATCTTCTACCTCTAAACATAGATTTCTTTTAATTCGTTCTACCCCCAAGTCAGTTGTATGCAGTTTATCAAGATTTAAAATCAATAGTGTGTTTTTATTGTTATCATTAATTTGTTCTACCATATATTCTCCTTTCAAATTCAAACTACTGTTCATTAAGTATTTTTTGGCTTTCTTAAGTCATCTTTTTCTACTTATATGTCAATTATACCATATATCACCAATATACTTATGACAACATTACTTTTTAATACCGTATTATTCAGTTTTCAATGTACAATGTTTGCCTCTTCATTTTTAATAGTTATGTCGCATCTTTCTTGTTATGTGACATAAAAAATACCGTAAAATTCATTTCTGAATAATACGGTATCTTTACTAAATATTTAATTTTAATAATTATGACGTTTAATATAAATGATGTTCACTAACTAAATATTATCTGTCATCAAATACATGTTTACCTTTTGTTCCATCTTCATTGATGTAATAACCATCTATTATTTCATTTATGCCCCCACCAAATGACCAATTATTTGATTCGATAAAATTTATGAATGTATGCCAAAATTCATCATAAGATAATTCTTCTGGTACAGATACTGCTCCAGCAATTTCAAATTCTTTTTCCATATAATAACCTCCTAATAAAACAACTTATAGTGAATTAAAAGATACCACCATAACAGATAATACTAATGATGTACATATAATTTAAAATATTTAATCTGAGAAATTATCAAATAAATCTTTTATCGCCTCTTCACCTTCTACATCTCCGATACTCCTAAATCTCTCCACAACAATGTTACCATCAGTAGCGAACTCAACTTCCCATCGTTCACCTGGAACTGCAATATCAACCATTATATAATCATTTCTTATTTTATCTAAAGAATAGTAAATTTTATTCTCTTCCAGTCTTTCTAAAAAATCAATAAACTTTTTCATTCTTAGCCTCCCAAAATATAAAGTTTTATTCTTAAAGATAATTCTACTACTATGACGTTATTATCTACTTATGTTCATCTATAGTATATAAATCATCTATCCATTTATCAACCTAATATTTCCAATTTTTATCTGTCATCACTCAAATTACCATATATCATCTATAAAACACCCTATATTTAAGGGTCAAAAAACGGTGTTTTTTCACTGTTTTTTGACCCAATTTTAGCCCCTAAACCACTATATGTTGTGGTCAAGCCCTATTTTTCTCCTTATCACCACAATACGTCATCAGAATTATACTCTCAACGTGCCCCGTATGTTTGATTGAAATAGCTTATTGTGGTTTACTATAACTTAACATATTTTATTATGTTAGCAAATGTAAGGACTTTAAGGAGTTTGTTTGTTTTGTCGTATTATATTACACCTTATTGGATTTTAATACAACTTAGCCACGGTAGGCAATAGGTCGGCATTGCCTACAAAGGTAAAAGACTCTAGGTTATGAGCCGACCCCCAAAAGTTAGACCACAAATCTAACTAAGGGGTCTGTTTAATTTGGCAAAGTAATGAAAAACGAATTAAGGAAAAATTAGGTTGGGTAAGTCCTATAGATTATAGGAAATTGCATTCTGCAGCTTAGATAATTATATTTTAGCGATAACTGTCAATCAAGAGACGCTTCGCTTCTGCTCTTGACAGCCATCTTTCGCTAAAATAGGAAACAATTAGCTACAGAAACACAAATAAAAACCAGAGTAGAAACATTATCAATTTCTACTCTGGAAAAAAGTCTAACTTTTTGGGGTCACATTATTGTCAGATGTCCTTTATTAAAATTATTTAAACCTATTACCTATCTTCTACAAAATTATAGTCATACTGCTTAAAATACGTTTATTCAGAAATACTTTTTCTAACATTATCAATTAGATTTTTACTTTGTGCTCTAAAAAATCCAAGATCATTCATAATAGTTACAAATTTAAATCCTTGTTTAATTCTCATTGTTGCTTCTTCTTGTGAACCTGTAACGATACCAGGAACAATATTGTGTTTTTCGCAACTTTTCAATACCCTATCTATAGCTTCTGTAAGTTCAGGATTTTTCATATCTCCTAAGCATCCCATATCCTGTGATAAATCAGCTGTTCCTATAAATATACAGTCAAGACCCGGTGTTGCACATATTTCATCAATATTTTCAACACCTTTTCTCGTTTCACATTGCATTATAACATAAGTATTCTCATTGCATTCTCCCTTGTTATAATCTTGGTACCATCCCCAACGAGGACCACGACCTACCCCTATGCCTCTTTTTCCAAGGGGTGCAATCTTAACATTATCTATAATATATTTTGCATGTTCTGGAGTTTCAACCATGGGAATCATTAAACCATGTACACCTACATCTAACATCCGTGCCATCATTGGTCCATCGGCTGGATCATAAACACGAACTAAAGGTGCCATTTCGTATAGTTCAGATGCTCTAATCATATCCACCATAGTTTCCATATTTGTTTGTGCATGTTCCATATCAATTAAAATGAAATCAAAATTATTAATTCCTAGAATTTCTGCATTGGTAGGTGAACCAGATGCAGCAAAGGCTCCTAGAACATATCCTTTATCTTCTAGTTTTTCCTTAACTAAGTTACGCATTTTCATAAAATAGCTCCTATCCCTTTATATAATATATTATCTAAAGTCTACTTATTATTAATATTGCTGAGCTAATTATAAAACCAACTCAGCAGAATTAAATTATTATTTATTTTCTTCTAAATATTTGCTATAAGATTCAATGTATTCTGGTCTTATTGGGTAGAAAATATCCATTTGCATACATGGAACTGGGCTATCATATACATGAATGTAGTGTTCTACTCCCTTTGGAACAGTTACCCATGAACCAGGTGTTAATCTATATGCTACTCCATCAACATAGTAATCACATTCTCCTTCTAAAAGTAATGCAACTTGCTCATTGTCTGGATGTGAATGTGGATTTACTTCATTTCCATTTTCAACTCTGTTAAGTGTACAGTTAATATTGTCTGCACCCATACCAAAAACTACTCTTGTTATTCCTTCTCTTACCTCTTGCCAAGGTAAATTGTTCCAATTTCCTGATTCTATTCTTGCCATTTTCATTACCTCCATTAATTAAATGTGTTTTATATTAAAAATAATGAATCTACATATATAAAGCTTATCGCCTGTACTACTAACTAATATCTATTTAAAAATAAAAGTCTCTATATTAATATTAAAGATTAAATAATTTAACTGGATTAACCTTTGTCATTGTATTAATTTCTTCTTCTGTAACACCAAATTCTCTTTCTAATAAATTAATATAATTAAACATACCTTCTACTGGAGAACCATTGTTAACTTGTCCCAAATCTGTATCCATAATAATACGATCAACGCCTACAATATCCATAATTTTTTTGAAAACAGCATCTTCAACATTTCCAATCTTTGAACCACCAACAAAAACACATACGTTTAATTCAATATAAGCACCTAAATCTGTCCATCTCTTCATATCCTCATAGGATGCACCAACATTATAGTGTGGGTGATTTACTAAGATTCTCTTAACTCCTAATTCCACTGCTTTTTTAACTAAGTGATCAACTTCCCAAAGTGTACCATGACCTGTTCCTAAAACCATATCATGTTCTGCCATATATTTTAAACATTCAATAGCAGCTGGATCCATATTTCCATCTTCATCAACGTAAGAAACTGGTTCTTCATCAATCTTTGATTTTCCACCACCAACGAATCCTTTGCTTTGGTGGTCATCTATGTGTTTCTTTGTTGAAACTGTTGGGAAGTATACTATTTTTGCATCCATTTGTCTTGCAGTATCTAATGCCTTTAGGTTGAAAAGTCCCATGGAGTTATTTAAGCACATACTTCCATATACCTTACATGTTCCATTTCCTAAATGCTTTTCTACCATTTTAGTTCCAAGCATACTTGGGAAGTAATGATCCTTTACCAAAAATCCTGCATATCCTGCTGCTTCAGCTTCCTTTAGCATATCTGCTGCATCTAGCTCTCTACTAGCTATAGATGGTCCACAGTGAACGTGCATATCAATGATTCCTTCTAAAATTTTTCTATCCATAATAAATTCCTCCTTTGATTCTAGTACTATTCGTTTATTAGAATTCTATATATACCTGTATTCGCTAATATTGCAGCGATAATTGAAATAGTAATAGCAGATAAAAGTAATGTTCTAAAGAGTTTGTTTTTCTCAGAAACATCAGGTTTAAAAAGTTGGTCATAAGCTGCTAAAATCATAGCTCCACCCATAGATAAAGGACTTATAGTAGCAGTAAATCCACCATTTATAATTGCACTGATTAATTCTAATGGATGAAATACATTTCCGATACTTGCATTTACCTGAGCAACTGTAGGAATTAGTGTAGGTATAGGTCCCGCAATAGCTAAAGAGAAAAATGACATTACTGAAGACGTAAATCCTAAAATAGGTGCCGCAGTCCATCTTGTAGCGATCGATGCAAATAAGTCTGCCATTAATGTTAAGCCACCTAAAATATCAACTATATTCAGTAAACATCCGATGCCAACACATAGGAATATTGCCTCCCAAGGTGTACCTGCAAAGGCTGCTTTTTCATCGGCACAGTTTGCTATAAGTAATACTAAACTAAATACGAAGGCAGTAAGTCCTGCATGGGTTTTTAATAACATTATGCTTAATATCATACAAACAAGAACTACTAAGGTAATTTTTTGCTTAGTATTAAATGGCTTTATATCTTCAAAAACATTGTTAGTTGAAGTATTATTAAGTCTATTATCCTTGATTTTCCACCCTTTATATAATACATAAATCACTATAGATACAATGGTATGCATAATCATTCCATTAAATAATATAGGGAATGTATAATCTGGATATCCAGCATTTGAAACAATAATATTGGCAGTATTACCAAATACACCTACAGGTGTCATCATACCTGCATTTGCTCCACTGATTGCAAGGATACCAATCATAACAGGGCTATACCCCATATAAGATCCAATGCTCATTGTGATTAAAGGCATAACTGTGTAAACTGTCAGTCCCCCTGGATCAACTATGGTTATACACAAACACACTAAGAATACCATAAGAGGATAAAATTTCGCTAAAGATGAAATCTTTTTAAACATCTTTTTAGAAAATAATTCTAATGAACCATTACTTTGGGCAATTGAGAAAAAGAAAAACATTCCTGTTAAATTTAAAAATAGTCCTGTTGGAAAACCAGCAACAATTGCACTACCTGTAACTCCTCCAAAAAAGCCTAATACCATGGCTGCTGCTAGAGAAATAATACCTATATTCTTTCCAAAAGCAACACCTAATGCTATAGCTCCCACTAATACTAATAACGAGATACCTGCCATTAAGAAAATCACTCCTTATAATTTGTTCCTCAGTTTAAACTTCTCTAAAATTAAAACTAAGTCCTTAATTCTTACTTGCACCTGGTGCTAAAAGTTTCTTAAGCTTAAAAGAAATATCATAATTTTTCTCCTCAGCTTTAAAGAGACTTTTATTTGTCGGATATAATAAAGTAACTTTATAGCTAAATTATATTGAATATTAAAAATGCTCTCTATATCAAATGATACACAGTGTATAAAAATCTTATTTGACGAAAAAATCTTCTGATGATATCATATGTCCTATAAATAGAAGTATTGAAAGCACCTAATTGTTGGTATGTTTCATAAATATACATTGCTTTAAAACTTGCATTATTCCAATTATATAATCTAATCGGGAGGTTCCAAAGATGAGATTTCCACAATATTATTTTGAAAATCATTTCAGTAAATTTGAATCACTATTACGCAGCTTGGGCGAAGAATGTAATTTAAAAAAAGGATATGAGATCACATCAATTAATCCAAACTTATATCTTTATTTTACGCTTAATGGTATTTTTAAGCTATCACTTACTCATGAGGAAGGGGCTATAAAAACCATTTGTTTTCATGGTAAGAATTCTATTCTTCCATATTCCTTATGTAGACCCACTGATAATGAGTATAAAATCGAATCTGATGCTTTGGTTCTAACTGCCATAACAGATGTACTAGCTATTAGAATAATTCCGAGAGTATTCCATAAGGCAATGTTAGAAAATCCTGATTTTCATATGGCTATGACTGACTACTGCATTCGTCATTCTAATCTTTTTATGTTTGAATCAATTAATCTATCCTACAATACAGCCTTTATTAAAACCTGTAATTTTCTTTATATTTATACTAGCTATTTACAGGGAAAAGGAATCCGACTTACTCAATCTGAAATAGGTGAAATTATCGGAGAAACACGATTAGAAGTAGCTCGTGTATTGAAAAAATTGCGTGCTATGGATATTGTAAGTACATCTAGGAATGGTATTGAAGTTTTAGATATGGATAATTTAATTAATCTATGTTCTTACGGATGCAATTGCTCTACCTAGAAACTGGAAATAATGATTTTATAATATTTGGTGTTGATGATAAAAAATCAGCACCTTTTTTGCATGAAAACCTGCTAATAAAAATCAAGTGTTTTTTAGCAGGTTTTGAATTTTTTTATCTATTTAATTTTGAACATGCAAAATAGACTAAACTGATTTCTCTGTTTAACCTGTTTCATACTTATATCTGTTAAAGATTTAAACAGCATAAACTTTTTTTATTCTTGCATAGTAAATTCATATTTTCTTTCTAGTTTACACCCATGCTGGGCGTACAACAATAAATACCTCTATTCTTTAGAGAATAAAGGTATTTATCGTTGTATTCTTTATCTAAGATTGTATATATTTTTAAAGTTTAATCTAATTTTCTAGTTTTACATCTAAAACTCTTTGTTCTATATGTATTAATAAACATAGAACCAGCTCCAAAGGCAGTAAAAAGATAGCCTTTTATTAAATTCTCATAATAGGAGCTTCTAAATTCGTTGACTTCTTCCAAGAAAAAGCGTACTGAGCGTATTCCTTCAAATATATTTATACCTTCAGTATCTTTAAATACAGCATAAATATCATACCCATGGGAAAGGTAATTAGCAACAAACACCATAACTATAGTGATAAGTGTTGTTATAGCTATTCCTACTTTATCTAATTTACCCCCTAGTTTTTCATAGCCTTTAAGGGTGCATACTGCAAGAGCTATACCACATATAGCAGCAATATACCCTATGGCATAAACAACAATCCACAGTATAACACCTAATAAAGAGCCTAAAAAAGCCCCTACTATTCCTGCTACTATATTACTTTTTTGATTTCTAAAATTAGTTCGTGCATCATGGAAGGTATCTATAATATCTTTATAACATTTTTCACAAATATCTAGTGGGTTTTTATTAATCAAATAAACAGATGTATCAATATCTTCTCCACAAGATTCACAACATTGCTTATAATAATTGCTTTTTAAAAAATCCTCTACTTTATTTAAAGTATCTATAATATTAGGCATATCTTTTTTTACTTTATTTATTTTTACTAAATGTATTTTAAAACAATAGTCTTCATAGAATGCTTTCCAAACAAATTTTTCCTTCTCTAATACTTCACCTATAAACCTCTCTAAATCTTCTTTTTGACTTAATTCAGTTAGTTTTATAGGAAAGTTAATATAAAAACGACGTTCTTCTCTATGCTCTTGGATTACTACTTTATATCCTTTATATAACCCATATGCAATTTTTCCTTTTTCATCATAATGAAGATTTAAATCTTCAGAAATATTTTTAATTATTTTAGCCGACATATATTTATTTCCCCCTAATTGATTTTCCTGATTAAACAATATATCCTAGTACAAAGAACGCAATATACACTAAATATATATCGGCAGCTTCCTTATTTACTAAAGAAAATATTTTATAAATACTTCCTAAGTTCCGATGTCTAAACAATAATTTGCTCAAACTTCGCACATAAATATCCTCATATGGACCTTGAAAATTGAATATTTGACAATAAATATATATATGTTTTTTGATTTTAAACACACGAACCTAGATTCCTTTAAATTGTTTTGGAAGTGTTAATAAAAATGAATCCATAAATTAATCTAGTTGTTCCAATGTTAATGATACTTTATCAGATAAAGTATCCATGAATGTCTTTGTATAAAACTCCTCACTCCTCACAGGTTCCCACTCTCTTAAAAAGGACCTGTTTCTTAGATAATAATCTAAAACGATTTGCGCCAAAGATTTGTCCAACACTTTTAGAGTCAATCTTTCAGTATCATAAATCTTATTCTTCATAATAATCTCCTTTTATTGTTCTCTCTACAAAGTAGTACGCAACATTCTATATGCCTTGAGGTGACAATAATGATATCGTGTAAAGACACTAGTCCCTTGGCAGAACTATTAATTTCTTATTGCATCTGCAATTAACTCAATTAACTTTAAAGCCTGACTCTCATCGATATCATATAAACCAAAAAATTCAGTAATCTCTATTCCTATTACCCTAGAATCAGCAAGAATTTGTCTTAAAAGAGTCTTTACTTCTTCAATAGAAAGACCTTCTTCACTAGGTGAGTAAACAGCATACGTTTCTTTTTTTTGCAATAGCATCTAAATTCAAGTGTATTAGTATACTACTATCTTCAGGAATAATATCAAGAGTGCTTTTTGCTATTAACTCTATCCCTTTCTCCCTAATTTCCCATAGACTATACATATTAACATCTTTATTAATTTCAGTCTCTTGTTGATAACCTAAAATTGTAACGTTGCTACCACTAAATCCATTTAACGTATTAAAAAAATGATTAGATTCTAAAAGAAACCATAAACCAGAACCTGCAGCACCTATGCATCGGTCTGATGATGGTTTGTATACATCAATATGAGCATCAATTACAACATTGAAGAGATGATTTATGAAAGCCGCATTAAAAATAGAAAACATTATTATATTCTATAAAGAGAACTACAGCTTGAGGAAATATAAATTTTTATTAGAGGTAATTTAAAATGAATGAAAAACAAGATTTAATTAATGGAATAAGAATTGTTTTAAATTTCTATCAGGCCTTATCATCAAATGAACCATATTATAATCCTGAATATAAAGGCAATGGAGATAAGTATTATGTCTATTTACGTTTAGAGCGTGCTGTAATAGATCAGGCTCATGGTGAAAGAGCAACATCAGGAAGGTATGCCATTTGGACTCGAGAGATTCGACTTCTAATTAAAAAAGCATTAGAAGAATTAGAGTATGACAAGTTAGATGAAACAAAAGAAAAATTAATACTTGCCCTTAATGCTCTGGGTGCTTTCGAGGATATTATGACAGTTTTTGATGTTGAAACTTTTTCACATAATAATTTAGATAAAAAGATAATTTTTGAAGGCTATTCTAAGTATTTGGCAAGGAAAAAATAGGTTATACTATTAACCCCAAAGGATATTATTCTCCACCCTTGAATAAAAAGCAGACGAATAATATCCTTTAATTAATTTAATTAAATAAGAAGTACAGCTAATCTTCATTATTTTCAATTTCTTTTAGAGTCCTTCCTTCTTCATCTAGCCACATAATTATTCCATTAGCACTTGCATATGTAACAAAGCCTGCTGCTACATAGGGGCTAGTGAAAAGAATATCCTCAACCCAAACTCCATCTTTAACTCTATCAGCATATTTATTCCTTAGATTAAGTATAGTGCCTGGGCAACTTTTTGTAGGACTAGTTGAAACGGATTATTTTATAAGCTATTCCTACGCCATCATAGCAATAACAATTTCAATTTCACCATATACTTCTTTTTTTCTTCTATTTTTCCCAATATCATTAAAAACGATATGTTTTTCCTCATGTATAAATTTTAGAATAACATGCTGTTTAGTCTTATATTTAGCCATTTTCAGGTTCCTTGTTGTCTTATTATTTTCTGTATTCCTACCACGCACTCTATGTGCCTTGAGATGACAATAAAGATATTGTAAGTATCTGCTACCCCTTGGTGGGAGGGTACATCTGATAAGTTCTAACAATTCTCTCACAATCTTTTTGAATTTTTCCATTTATATCATTATATTGCTGGATACATTTAGACAAGTATTATTTTGATAATTTTATACCTGATGTTTGTTAATACATTCTAATACTCTTTGTATTAAATTCAATTGTTTTAATTTTCCTGATGTAGCATTAATTTTTAGTCTATATCAATTAATTAACAATTATCTAAACTTATTAAAAAATAGGTTACCCCTAACCATCCTCATGGCAGGATTCATAGAACTAAGAAAGAGGTAGAAATGAAGCATGAATACTATTAATAAAGATAAAACATTGATTTATTTTAGAAAGATATGTTTTATATATCCTAAAGAGCCATGGATTCTTATATAATTATACTAGTAAACATATTCTAAAAGCTGTAATTCTAGGTCCTTTAGAGTTTCAAATTAAATCACTTTTAAAATTATATTCAAGAAGGTATTGATAATTATCATCTTCATTAAAAGTACCTTATTTTACTTTGTACTTGTAGGTCTGTATGGTAAATATACCAACACTAAACCCCTCAGCTTTCTGAGGATTTTAGCCTTAGCATATTCTTATTAAAATTGGTTTATCTCGCTTTCTCCTATGATCTTTTGCACTCGCAGAGCAAATGCCTGAAGCTCTATCTCTTTCAATAACAGCCCCAGCAATTTTTCATATTGAATAGAGCTTAGATTTATATATCTTTGCTGGCTTCGGAATGTACCGCTGGCATGAGGTGTAAAGCCGGGGATAAGTTGCATTTCTATTTCTATGGCTACGAGAGGTGTATCTCTCATAAATCTTGCAATCACTTTCATCAGTCCTTTCTTTTTCTGCAAATCAGGCAACAAGAAGGAGGCTATGTTTTTCAGTAACAAAGAACATAACCTCATGGCTGTTTTGCCTGATGGCAAATTTGTTAAATTGTATTTTAGGTTTATATAAAAACAGAGGTACCAAGATTTCTCATCTCAATGCCTCTGAATTTCTCGTTCCATAATAAAAGCTATGCTTATTTACTCCATGCCATAAGATATTCTATTTCCCGAATGCTTTAATAATTCTACTCTACCTCTCTTAATCTTTCAACGATAGATTTTCTGTTAATAAATTTATAAGATATCAACGTGATAACAAATACAAATCCCACAAATACAGGTAGACATATTAACGATGGCAACGCGGTAAAAGTCGGTGAAAAAGCTATATTATTAGACATTATCGCTTTTATCCCGAGATACCCTATCGGGCTTCCTACAAAAAGTACTATTAACCCTGTTAAAGAAATATAAATAAGACCTTCGGATATTAACATCTGCTTCATTTGTTTGCTTGTCATTCCAATACTTTGCAGCATTGCAAGTCCCCTTTTTCTTGCTATAAGTGAAGTAATTGTCGTGTTTACAAAGTTTGTAATTCCTATAAATGCCAATAAAACGCTTACTACAATACCTACTGAGAAGTAGGTTTTCTTTACTCCTTCAAATTCTGCTGCAAAAGTTGGTTTCGAAATATATTGCATATCTTTATTTATGTTGTTGCAATAATCAGATAAATAATCCTCCATTTGTTCTTGTGAGTTCTTACTAACATCAAATGTGGTCACCATAGGTGCAAGTTCACCCATATTTTCGCTAAATTCTCCTGATGGCAAAAAGAAGTCTACATTAACAAAGTTAACACCTCGTTGTGATATCGGAAATGGAATATCTGCGATTGCCATAACCTCATATTGCTCACTACTGCCATTGGTGAAATTTATTGTTATAGTATCACCGGTTTTATAATATGGAAAATTTTCGTCCGAACGAAAAGCTGAAGCAATTACATATTTTCCGCTTTTAAACTTATCCATATTGATTTCGCCATCAAAGCATTCCAATTCTTCCAGTATCGAATCATCTAATCCATACAATTTAACTTTTAAATTGTCCTGCGCGATTTCATTTTTAAATATAGCTGCCCCTTTTTCATTCATATCAAGTTCTACTATAGCTCGTTCAACAACATCCTTTATTTTATCATCCATTGGATAATTTATTTCAGAAAAGTAAATATTTCCTCTTTCACTTATACCTTCTTTAGAATATAACTCATCCAAAAATTCTTTGTTTAACGTTTGTTCTCCTTGATAACCTATAAACACATTAAAATAAGCTGCATCTGCTACAGCAAAGTCCTTTACAATGCTGTTGCTTAAGTATTTATCCATATCAAATCCATTGATAACTGAGTATGTACAATTTAAAATCACAAGACTTAACGAAAGTGAAACAGTTACAACGAACAATTTTTTTCTGTTCCTAAAAACATTTTCTTTTGCCATTCTAAAAGGACTTACTTTTTTACTTTTTCTTACCTTCTTATTGGTATTTTTACTGTTTTCCGTGTTTCTGATAGCCTCAATAGCGCTTACTTTTGCTGCAATCCTTGAAGGCTTCTTGGTGCTAATAAAAACTGTAACAACAGAAAATACAGCTGCCCCAATAAATATGACAGGGTTTAAAGAAATCACCATATTAGCCACATTAAAAGAAGCCACTACAATCGGGGTCAAAACTTTTCCTACTATAAAACCTACCGCCAAGCCTATTGGAATACCTATACAGCAAAGCAGCATCGCCTGTTTCTTTATGATTTTTTTGATTTGTTTTGAAGTGATTCCAACTGCTTTCAACAATCCATAATATTGAATATCTTTTACGATTGATATATAGAAGATATTTGAAATAATCAAATATCCTGAAAATATGATTAAAGCAATCATAGCCGCTGCACCTAAAATCGTAGACAAATCCCTATTTTCACCATTTCCTGCATAGGCCCAGTTTACCCCATAGTGTATTTCGCTATCCGCCAATCCACTTTCATCGATTACCTTTTGCATCTTTTTTTCAGTAAGGAAACTATTGGCAAAGGATACGTCCGCATTGATTTTTCCATAAAGTTCATCACCCTCATATCCTAAAAGCCTATCCTTAACGTAGCTTGGCGATAACCAAATTTCACTTGCCGATATAACACTATCCCCCTCCCAAAAACCAACAAGGGTAAAAGTGTCAGTGATTTTTTCATTATTTAAGGAGTACTCTATTGTGACATTCTGTCCTAATTCACAAGGTATCCCCAGTCTATCAAGAACAATCGCATCCGTAGCAATTTCATTTTCAGCTTCAGGCAGCCTACCGCTTGTTGGAAATGCAAACATGCTTTTAGCCTGCCATTCACCGGAGGTATACCGGATTTCAGTCGGTCGTTTAGTAAGCTCTCTATTCTCAGCAAATCCCAACACTACTGAATATCCTATTTCTTTTATAGATTTATGCTGACTGATTTTTTCATATTTTTCCATATTCAAGTTCTTAAACGTACCGTGCGCATTACTTCCCACCTGACGCATGGTGCTTTCCTGCATTGAATCCATCAAGCTGGAAGCCACTGTAAATAAACTTGTAAATAAAATGGTCGTAAGTGTAATCGCTACAATTACAAAAATATTCCTTAATTTGTTTGCATTAAAAGATTTTGCAGCAAGATTGTTTATGGTTTTTTTATTGTTCACTTTAAGCATTAAGACCACCCACAATCTTTCCGTCTTCGATTCGAATGATTCTTTCAGCCATTTGAGCAGTTTCTTCATTATGGGTAATCATTGCAATGGTTTGTGAAAATTGTTTGCTTGTTACTTTAAGTAATCCCATAACATCAAGACTTGTCTTACTGTCTAAGTTTCCGGTTGGCTCATCAGCAAGAATAATTGCCGGTTTTGTTGCCAATGCCCTTGCGATGGCAACCCGCTGCTGTTGACCTCCAGAAAGATTATTAGGCAAATTTTTTAATTTTTCCGTCAATCCAAGTGTTGTAATAATTATATTTAGATACTCTTTATCAACTTTGTTTCCATCAAGCTGAATTGGTAGAACAATGTTTTCATAAACATTTAAAACCGGGACTAAATTATAATTTTGAAACACAAATCCTATTTTTCTACGTCTAAAGATTGTTAATTCATCATCTTTCAGCGAATAAATTTCCTTTCCGTCAACAATAACGCTTCCGGCAGTAGGACGATCAAGCCCTCCAAGCATATGTAAAAGCGTAGATTTTCCACTTCCGGAGGTACCCACAATGGCTACGAATTCACCGTTTTTAATTTGCAAATTTACTCCGTCAAGTGCCTTGACAGTTGTTTCTCCATGCCCATAATTTTTTTTTAATTCCTTGCATTCTAAAATATTCATTTGAATATTTCCTCCTCAAAAATAATCTGTATGATAGTTTTCTATAATACAGATTATACTATAGGATTCTTTCCACAATCTTTCTCAAATCTAACACTTCTGTAAGATTTACTTAGACAAAAATATACAAAAAGTTGCTCCCTTTCCTAATGAGGAATTTACTTTTAAATATCCGCCCTGCCGCTCAATTATTTCTCTGGTGAAATACAGTCCTATTCCAACACCTTCTTTGTCTACAACATATTTGCTTCGATAAAAACGTGAAAATATTTTGCTCTGCTCGGCTTCCTCTATGCCAATGCCATTATCCGCAACACTTATTTTATAAAACATTTCATAGGATTCAATTGATACATTTATTTCCCCACCTTCCGATGTATATTTTACAGCATTGTCAAGGATATTATAGAGTGCCTCCGAAGTCCACTTATAATCAAAATTACATCTAAATCCAGTGTCAGTATAAATAATTGAAATCTGCTTATTTTCAGCACTTGTTTCGATTTGCTTTATTGCATCGCTGACTAATTCATCTAGACTGTTCTCAGCAGGATTAATATTAATAATGCCATTTTCCAGCCGTGAGGATTTAATAAGGGTACCAACTAAAAAATTAAGTTTTTCATTCTGTTTTATTATTTCTTTAAGTAGTTGTCTGCTGTATTGACTTAGCTCGCTTTGTTCTTCTAAAATCCCGCTGTAAAGCATTAAATTTGCAATAGGTGTTTTCGTCTGATGGGATATATCGGATATAAGCTCACTAATTCTTTGTTTTTCATCTTCAAGCTGTTTAGACTTTACTCTGTTCATCAAAACATAGCGGTTAAGCTTTGTTTCAAGGGCAGACATCTTAGTTTCATCAAACTCATCCTCTGTCGTCTCGTCGCAAATTGCATTTTCTATCATTTTATTCAAACGGTTAATAGTTTTATTTAACTGAAAGGGATTCATTATTTCACCACCCAACTGTAACCAATCCCGTAGATTGTTTTTATATATTTCGGTTTTGATGAATTGTCTTCTAATTTATCTCTAAGTCTCTTTATGGATACGGAAAGTGAGTTTTCATCAACATATTCAGCTCCATCATTCCAAACTTTATCTAATAATACCTGTCTGGAGATGGTATTTCCTTTGTTGCTTAACAGAAGCCATAACAGTTTTTGCTCTATCTTGCTTAATTCTATTGATTTATTTCCCTTGCTATAATTCATTGTTTCAAAATCAAAACTAAAATCATCAATCAAAAATTTATTTTGAGTTTTAACTTTTTTAAGCTGCGTATTCACCCTTGCACGAAGTACCATCAAACTAAAGGGTTTTGTTATGTAATCATCAGCACCGCTTTCCAATCCCGTTACAATGTCAATTTCCATATCATTTGCTGTAAGCATAATAACACTTACAGCAAAACGGCTCTTTATTTGCCTCAAAAACTCAACCCCATTACCGTCCGGTAAATTTATATCCAAAATTATTAGTTGAAAAGTATTCTCCTTACAGAGTTTTTCTGCCTCCGCAAGGGTATGGGCTGACGAAAATAAATAATCATCATTTTTTAGTGCAAGTACGATTCCATTGCATAATGAAACATCATCTTCAACAATTAAAATTTTATGCTGCATTTTTATCCCCCTTTATCATCAAGACTCCCTTTATTATAAACCTAATTGTTCGATGTCATCTATATTTTTGCCCTGTTTTCGCTCCAAATCATGACATTTTGTGGTTGTAACGGCCTATTTATCGTTTTGACCACAATATGTCATCAGAATTATACTCTCTACATGCCTTGAGGTGACAATAATGATGTCATAAGTATCTAGTACCCCCTTGGTAGGAGTATATTTCTAAAAAGTAGTTTTAATATTCATTTTAAAAATATAAATGATACACTAATATCTACTAATTCTAATTCACCATATCTTTTATATGGTTTGGCTTTTATTTATATTTTATAATCTTTTTTAAAATTGTAAACAACAAAACCCTCAATATTTGTTTGAAGGCTTTGTTCGTTACAATTTATGTTTTTCTTAAAACTTTTCCGTAAGGATGTGATGTATCTTTATTTTCAACAATAACCAGCTTGCCATCAGCAATCATCTTATCAATGCGAAAAGCATACCAACTATCACTAATACCTAAATTATATTTTCCTAAGAGCTTTCCGATAAATCGTGCCATAATAAAATCATTTTCTGGAAGATTCTTTGTGATGATGAAATCATAAAAGTTTTCTGGCACAGAAATTAATTTTCCGTTTATAATTGTTCGTAATGGTGCATTCTCTACCATTAAATCATCCCAGTAGTCACTAGCAATTCCCTTTTCTATCTGAGGTAATTGTTTTTCAAGGTGTAAGAATTGATAAAATTTACCTGCCTCAACTTCTCCCCAGTGACTATATTCTACTATTTCATTCTCAGATCTGTGCTTATATTTAGGTAAAGAGACAACACTTATATCACAGTCAAGATTCCTTAATATATTGCAGACAAAATAAAATCCACATGTAGAATAAGGAGCATTGCTTTTCCATATTCGTATAGGTATTCCACTCTTTGCAGCAGATAGAAGATATTCCATATCTTTACGCTGATTTAGAAAAAACTGTTCTTGTTCTTTATTATCAAAATCAAATCTCTCCCACAATTTGAGAAAAACATTTTGGCGCTCATCTCCATCAATGGAACCAGAAATTTCTCCAATATCAAGTGAAAAACCTATTTTAACTACATCTTTGGAATTCCCCCCAACTGCTTGACCTTCAAAATGTTTCTCTAATTCAGCCTTATTTGGTTTTTCCCCAATATAGCTGATTGCTCCACCAATCATACTTTTTTCATTATAGTTTTTTGCTAATTTCATAGAGCCTTTCTCACTATCACTGAATACAACTTCAAGCATAATTTCACCACCTAGCATATATAATATAATTTTTATTTTATTGCAATGAAAGCTATAGTGTTTGTTTTTGTAGCATTTTAATCTTCCCACCATGTTTTATGGAAAAAGTAATATTACAAAGTCCTAACTTATTATAACATAGATAGAATTTTCTTTTCTATACTTACTGCCTGAAAGTTGTATTAATACATATAATAAAAAAGCCAAGAATAACAAAATCGTTATTCTCGGCTTTCTATGTACCGTATTATTGGAAAAGGGCATAAAAGTAGCCCCGATACTTTAATTCAAAATGTCGAGGCCCGTAGCTTAAGCAATTATTTAATTTATATCATAAGCTTTAATGTATAATTAATATAAAGTATTGCTTGAAATTACTTTATACTAATCACATTTTTAATTTTAAAAAATATCATAGACTTTTTTATTCTGATTAGTTTCATTTAAAAAAACTACTTGCAAATCTTTTAATTTCAAGCTTGGACAATATAAATATACTAATATATCATCTTCAATTCGGCAGATTGTTGGACTATATGCTCCTGCAAGTTTTTTATAATTATCTGGTTGAATGTCTTCTGTAAGTAATACTTGATACTTATCATCTATCTGTTCCAACTTTATCTTTTTAACTTTATCTTGTTCAATATCATATTTATACATAACACCATCAGTCTCAATACCAAGATTAAAGAAATAAGCATAATTTCCATCATATGAAACAATTACTTCAGTATATATATCCCCATTAATATAATTCTTATTTATTGGCTTCATATCAATGCTTCTATATATTGCTTCTTCATGGACATCATATACAAAAAAAACAGAACCATAATGAAAAATAACCCTATCTTTTGATGCATAGTCAATCAATACCATATCATGTGTAATTAAATAATCATTTATTATAGTAGAATGAACCTTTTTAAATGCTAAGTCGTTACTATTACTTATAGTGATTATAAATAGTAGTAAAAACATTATAATTAATAAAAAAATATTCTTTTTTCTCATTTCAAGACTCCCTTGCCCTTTTAATATGCAATAAAAAGTTCGATTCAAATTATCCTTTTGATTAATCAAAATATCAAATGCATTATAATTAGTTGAGAATTAGTTGTTAAATTTATTATCTAGACTTTCTTACATCATAAAGGTTGTTATTTGAAATAACAACCTTTATATTATATTATAATATTACATTTTTATGATATAAACACCACCACCAAATTGGTCTATTCTATTATCTAAAGGTGAATCATTGGTAAAACCTGAATGACCCGCTAATATAACATCGCTAATTGTCTTTTTATAAACTATCATTGTATGTTTCGCAACTTTATTTGCATTTACTATTGAAACAGCATCACCTATATCTGCATAAGTATGATAATCAAGTGGTCCTATAATTCTTTCAAAATATTTATACCCTATTCCATTATCCATCCAATACCATTTAAATGCATTTGCCCCCCTCCAGGTAGATGAGATATTTATAGTACTTCGTGCTGTTCCTTTAGAAAACCAATTACTAAAATCTTCTGCTGAAGATGCACTCCCTGGTGTTCCTTTCATGGGTTTTCCACCCGCATATAAACATTGAGATACGAAATTTGCACAATCACCACCATGGCCATCCCAATTTGAATATTCGGGGTTATATCTATTCCAATAACTATTAATATATGATACTACTTTGTTTTTGAAGCTTGCAGATGACATCGGTTGGATTTGGGATTTATCTATTTGTTTTTCATCTGGATATTCTTCTGTAGCTAATGCTACTAAATATGCTTCAATGTAATTATCTATTATCTGCATATCTGAATCCTTATTATTATTAATTTCATCATAGTTATCAATTAGAAACTGTAAGTTATATTTCCAATTATCAATTGTCGTTTTTATACTTGAATTTTTATTTATCAAATCAGCAATGTATATTTCTTCTAGTAAGTCTTCATAAAATATTCTTGCAAAATAATAGTCATTTTCATTATTTATCTTTTTAAAATCAATTTTACTTAATTCATTAAATGTTAATTCCCAATCACTATTTTCACTATAATAATCTTTATTGAATACTTCTACTTTACTTTTTTCTTTCTTTTGCTCAATTATTAATGTTTCAACTTTTAAGCTACCATCGTCATATCCTGTAGATATATCTCTATTCTCTAGATTCTTTTTTAATATTAAAATATCACTACTTAAACTCCTATCCGTATCTTCAATATTTTTGACAGCATCAGCCATTACTGGAACTGACGTTACTACCAATAATACCACTAACATCATTATAAATTTTTTATTCCTTAACATAACTCTTCCCCCTATTTTATCATTCTGTATCCTATTTTCATATTCCCACTTATCCTTCAACTTTAAAATTGCCAGCTAAATACATAAAATCATTAGTAATTTTATGCTCTTCTAACCTTACCTAACATCTACCAATGCAATTATATACACTATTTTAATCTAGTTTTCCTAATATAGTCACCTCCTTAATAAAATTTATATTAGCTCGTTGCAAAACTCCTTTCTTTTTATTGCGCAATTAAAGTTTATTCCAGAATGATTTTTTTGTCAGCTAACTTTTGTCCATTTTTTTGAAGTTCTTTAAAATAAATTTTATAATAAAACTAGGAACAGTAGAAATCATTGTTCCTAACTCTACGGATACTAGATTATTAAAAAAGTATAAAAATAGCTTCGACACTTTATTTTAAAATATCGAAGCACTTGCCTTAAAGTTTTTATTTAAGTTATAATATATTTTCCCATAATTCAATATGGTTTTAGTTTGAGAATTTTACAAACAGGTTTCAAGCTTTCATTTTAAATTATTTAAATTTCTTTATTTAATCATCCTCTAAAAATTTAAAAGAATGCTCGATGCCTTTAATGAAATTACTATTAGTATTATAAATATTACTATAAGTATACCTATAGCGATATTCCACTTTCTGTTCGTTCATGCCTGCCTATCCCCTTTATATTGATGTAATTAAAGTTTATTCTAAAAAATTTTTCTTGTCAGCTAACTTTTGTACATTTTTTCAAGTTCTTTTAATAAAAAACTAGTCTTATATATATCTTTTTAAAAAGATCTTTCTTATTAAAAAGAAGATTGCAAATACAGGTATTAAATATAAACACGAAGTAGCAAAAAACGCACCTAAATTCTCATCTACTATTTGTGATAAATATATTGATAATGGATTTAAATTTGAGTTTTTAAGTAGAACTAACCCCTGTTCTATCACATTCCAGTACTCTGTAAATACTAACACTATCAATATGGCTATTGTTGGCTTTATATTGGGTAGAACAATATTTTTAAATACTTGAAAATGCGTTGCTCCGCAATTTTGTGCTGCTTCAATACACTCCTTTGGAAAGCCTTTCAATTGTAATCGTATAATAAATACGCCTATCGGATTAAATATTGCAGGAAGAATTATGGACCAATGGGTATCTACAAGTCCTAAATAGTCTGCAACAAGATAATTGGGTACCAAAAGAACTTGTAAGGGCATAAGCATTATTAATACATATATAAAAAACAGTATTTCTTTATACCGCCATTTACTGTATTCAAAGGCATATGCAGCCAATGGTGAAACAATGCATTGACCTATAAGTATCGGTACAACTATCCTTATAGAATTTAAGTAAGCTTTCAAATACTTAGGGTTATTAAATACGTCTAAGTAACTGCCGACTGTAGGGTTATCTGGAAAAAAACCTATATTAACAAAATGCATATTTCCCGCTGTTAAATCCATTGTATTGTACTCTGTAATCTCCTTCGTATACCTGCTGATAATCTCTATGTCACCCATAAATGAATTGGCAAATGTAAAGATTAAAGGAAGTAAAAAAAGTAATCCCATTATGATTGTAGCGCTATTAGCAAAATAACTCGATGTTTTACTATATGTACCTTTATGGTTTCCTTCAAAATTCAAAGTATTAAAAGTATCTGAATACTGTTTTTGTAATAGAAACATTAAAGATATAAACACTCCAATGATAACAAACAGCAAGTATGATGCTGTCGTTAATTTTTGTAAGTTTAATCTAAAAAAATGATTGTTCATATAATGTTGCAATAAATATATATTTTCATTTGGATAATTATCAAAGAGCAAGTAAATCTCTTTGAAAATCTTAAATGAATTTACCACCAATAGCAATATGGAAATAAAGATAATTGGTGTCAAATATACTAAGGTAATTTTATAAAATCTCTGAAATCTATTTATTCCTTCCATATCTGCCATTTCATAATACTCTTTAGGGATTTGATTAAAACCTACATATAATATTAAGCTTGTAACTCCAACATTTTTCCAAAGAAATATAATCACAGCAATAACCATGACCCATTTGCTATTATACCAGTTAACCATAGGGATATTTAAGGAATACAGTATCTTATTAGCAAGTCCATTAACATCAAAGATACATTTCCAAAAATATATACTAGTACCTGAGGGAATAACAAAAGGTATTATTGATATTAAAAATATAACTTTCTTACCTTTATTTAATTTTCTTATACATAATGTAAAAAATAAGGCTAAAATAAGGCACAAAGGAACAGCAATGACTATAAAAAGGCTTTGATTTGTTAGACCTCTTTGAAACATTGGATTTTGTAAAGTGTCTAAGAAGTTTTTTAAGCCTATAAACTTCTTCTCCCCCATATTATTTAATAGAGTATAATAAAAAGACAATATAAAGGGGATACCATAAAAAAATAATATCCCGAATAAACTAGGTAATATATATGGTAATAGACGGTCTTTTTTTATATGTTTTATCTTCATATACTTTCCCTTTCATTTATTTGAATTTTATTCATTTAAATAAGTAAATACCTTGTTTTGAATAATCTTTGCTGTTTCTTCCGCTGTTGCTAAGTCATAATAGTAGTAATTATCTAGTTCTTCTCTTAGTAAGGTTGATAACTCTCGATTCCCCACTAATACATCTCTCTCTTGATTCCATTTATGTATTTGGTCTAATGTATCTTGAAACATTTTTTCCTTCTCTTCTTCATTTGTAAATTTCCAATTACCCTCAAGTCCGTTTTCTTTATACCACTTAACCTCGGATTCAAAACTATGTCTGAAATGGGTATAAAAATTCTCAATATTTATTGGTATATTCCCTAAAAACATGAAGGAATATTTTTCTTCATCTTCTTTTGTTTCAAATACAGGTAGTTCCTTAGCAGATGCACAGTATTTTAAGAATTCCCATGCCAGCTCTTTATTTGCACTATTATTAGAAATAGCATATGTCGAAAGGAAGTTGCTGAATGGCATGTTTCCTTTACTACTTATAAATGGTATAGGACTTCCGGTATTTTCAAATTCAACCATCATATTTTTCAAATCTATATCAATCGTTGTAAATTTAGCAAACATAAAATCTTTTATTAAAAAATCTTCATTCCCCACTCCTATACGAGTAAAATCCCATTCTTGAGTGTCCGGATGATAAACTGTATTCAGCTTTTTTGTAAGCTTCAAATGTTGTATAAATTCGTTGCTATCAAAATTGGCATCCCCTGTTTTAATGTCAAAAAAATCAACAGATTCATAATTAAAAAAAGATTCTTTCCCGATACCTGGCATAAGATAAAATTCGTCTGGTGAAGGGTGAGTCTTTTTAACCTTTTCATATATATTAATCATTTCAGTATAGTTAATGTATTTATAATTTTCGTAGTCTAAACCTATACTCTCTGCTAGAGGCTTACTAATATACACCATATCATAATTAAATGATAATGGCATAGCATATAAGCCACCTTCATATTCCATAGCTTCAAAAATATTAGTATAATAGTCAGATTTATTAAAATCAGGATCACTATCCATAAAATCATATATATTAGCCAATAGACCACTTTGGGCTTTGTGATTTATATCCAAAGCACTTAAATCTATCAAGTCACTGGCTGTACCCCCTAATAAATCTATAGCTATTCTGTACATATATGAAACCCTGTTATCTTCCGGTCGTTCCACTATAATCTCAACGTTAGGGTGCATATCCATAAATTCTTCTGCAAATGTATCAATATACGTATCAAAGATAGTTGATACTGTCAATGTTCCGCTTAATTCTTTATTATCTCTTGTCTCTGGAAAATCGCTATTTGTATCTATATTATTTGAGCATCCAGATAATATTACTATTAACATAAAGCCTACAAGAATCTTCCATATCATTTTATATTTCAATTTTTTATAACTCCCTTCTCTACGTATTTGCTTAAACCCATTCGAGTCTTTCCTCATTTTTTATTTATTAAAAAATTCTTAAGCTTGTCTCATAATCAAATAAATGTATTTTTTCTTTATTTATATAAAATGATATATTATCACCAATTCTAATCTTATTATCTATATTAGTTTTTATAACGCAGTTTTCATCATCTATATCGAAATAAATATATGTATCTAAACCTATTGTCTCTACCATACTAACATATGCTTTCAATATATTTGAATGCTCTTTATCCCTAATCCTTATATTCTCAGGTCTTATTCCTATCTTTATAGCCTTATTTATGTAATTATTATCCTGTAAAATCTTTTGCTTGCTTTCAGGCAGTTTAAGATAGATCATGTTATCGTCATTATATTTCCCAATATATACTTTCAGTTGCACCTCCTCTTCATTTATAACAATGGTTCCGTCAAATACATTCATTGACGGACTCCCTATAAATCGCGCCACAAATATATCATTTGGTTTTTCATAAACTTCTTGAGGTATACCAACCTGATGTATCTTTCCATTTTCCATTATTACAACTCTTGTCCCCATAGTCATAGCTTCTGTTTGATCATGGGTAACATAAATAAATGTAGCATCTAATTTTCTGTACAGTTTGGATATTTCTATACGCATCTGAGTTCTTAATTTGGAATCCAAATTTGAAAGAGGCTCGTCCATCAGAAAAACTTTAGGATTTCTGACAATAGCTCTTCCCAATGCCACTCTTTGCTTTTGTCCCCCTGATAAAGTATTAGGTTTTTTATCAAGAAGAGGCTCTACATCTAATATATCTGCCACAGTTTTAACCTTATTATGAATTTCTTTCTTTGATAGCTTATTTATTTTTAATGGGAAAGATATATTTTCATATACTGTCAAATGAGGAAAAAGAGCATGGTTTTGGAACACCATTGCTATGTCCCTATCCTTCGCAGCCATATGATTCATAAGAGAATCATCCATATATAGCTCCCCATCAGTAATGTTTTCAAAACCTGCTATCATTCTCAGTACTGTAGTTTTCCCGCATCCAGATGGTCCGACAAGAACAATAAATTCTCTCTCTTCTATTTTAAGGTTAAAATCTTTAACAGCATGAAAACCATTGTCATAAATTTTATTAATTTGCTTTAATTCTAACTCTGCCATATTAAACAACACCTATAATTATTTTTTAAGATTTTAATTTTAATTGATAATTTGAATTTCATTTTATATCTAGATTTAAGTTTATTTAGTCTCAATATAGTTCTCAATCAAACATTTTTATAATTTTACTAAATATTGCTTTTATATCATAAGTCGCAATATAATCTATAGTCTTTGAATCCCTTAACATAGAAAATCGCTCCGGTACTAGGTATATATCAAACAAATTTTTTTCAATATATTTTTCAAATTCTTCTACAGTAATAACCACTAATAAAACATCTATTATATTGCTGTTAATAATTAACCATATCAATTCATCAATTGAAATATTATACTGGTTTTCCCACTCTCTTGAAAAATTTGTTTTACTAATATTATTCTCATCATCTAGCAATGCACATAAATATCCTTCTTTTTTAAAGAGTTCTTTCAAATTATACTGTATAAGATTGTCTATCTTCTGGTCAACAACTATTCCTATTACTGGTATATCATTTGTCAATGATTTGAAAGATTTTGGGACTATTCTTTTCAGAAACTTATAATATTCTCTGCAGTCAATGTATTTAGATCTTTTCATTAATTCATTTCTTATTTCTTCCATATCCATCCCTTGCATCAAGTAATAGCACACCTTTGCAGCTATATACGGTACAGCAAAGCTATTTGTCATTCTTATATTTTGATCTTCTAAGTATTGCAGGGGATGGTCATCAGGCAAAGATGTGGCAATATCTATTCCATCAAATGCATTGTTAAAAAAATGATACTCCCCATTTTTTAATGAATATTGACGACTATCATATCTAACACCCAAAACATTATCAAAGGAAGCAGGATAAGTTACCTTATTAGTGTTGCTACATGATGCAACTAAAATAATCCCTTTTTTACTGATTGTATCAATAATGTTTTTCAATTCAGATGTATCAATCATTGACAATACACCCAGACTCATTGAAATGAGATGTATTTCATTTGTAATACACCATTGTAAAGCAACATTAATATTACTGGCATTAATACTATCTTTTTCATTTGATTCAATATTAATGTCATAAATGTTGCACTGCGGTGCATATTTCAAGAAAATACTGACACACAATGTTCCATGAGACTCAGAACTTATAGTTTCATTGTCTGACTTTATAACACTATTTCCTTTGACTATATAGTGAAAAAATTTATAGTTATCTTTGTAAAATATGCTACCTTTATTTATACCATCATCTATGAATGCTACCTTTAACCCCATTCTCATATTCATCACCATTATATAATAAATCCAGTTTTGATGCTACATTACTTCCACTAAGGATGTTAATTTTACTATAGCATCTATCAGATTTGCTACCGTATGGTCTTTATACACTTCAACCAATTCATTCAAATCAATATCATATTCTTTCTCTAATTCAACAAAAATATAGGCTAATTCACGACTAGACATATAAAATGGATTAATAAATATATTTGTATCTATTTGTTCTACTTTTCTACTACAAACTCTTTCTATTATTTCAATTACCTTTTTTTCTATATTTTTCTTATTATGCACATTATCTCTCCTTAAACTATATTTGGACTTTATTCTGAGACAATTGCTCCAATATCTGCTCATAGACTTTTTCAACATTATGATTTCCTAGTACATTGAACAAAGTATAATGGGTGTTCTTCTGATTTTGTTCTTCTATATAATTTTCAGATGTATTATTACTAATTGTTAAATATGTCAAATCTCCATATTTAATTTCTGGATAAATAAGTCTTGTATTCGAAATATTATAATACTCAACAATACTGTCCAATTTATACTTACACATCTGCATATCATTTTCAAAAAATCTATCAGTATAGTCATTGTTGTACAAACTTCTAATTGCTATATCTGGTTTAACAGCATTTGTTATCATATATGCAAACTTTCCAAATTCTTCAGGATGTTCTTCACTTATGGGCAAGACACCTCCAGGAACACCTATAATCATTAAATCTGGTTTTTCATTTATTATTTTACTATATACCATATGATTCAAAGCGATAATTATATCATCTATTTTCCCATCTTCAAAAATAAAAGATGGGAATGAATCAAATCCAAATAAATCTGAATATTCTTTCGTACCTAACTGTGACACAGCGTATCCTTTGTTCTTAAAAAACCTTCTCAATGATAATTGTATATCAAATTTATTACAGTTTAGACCATCCCCTAGAACAATAATAACTGGCACATTAATTTGAAATATTTCCCTAGTCTTTACTTTTAATTTCATATTTCTATGATGATCATAAGTAGTAACTTTATCTGCAAATTTATATTCAATATTAGTTAATTCTTTATATAAATCTCGTGATAAGAATACTCTTTTCTCTGATTTAATTATTTTTTCAATTGTTTCAATGTATCTCTCTATAGAAAAGTAAGCTTTTTCAAAAGGAACATATACAGTCTCACTTTCATTTAAAGACTTTTCAAAATCATTTGATAAATTGTGGATAATTTGATTACCATCTAGTTCAGGATATTCCTTGATATAAATATCATGGTTAATGTCAGTAACTAGTTGAATTCCCACATTATTTATAAGATCAATATTTCTCATTATTGGGGCTGTTTCCTTTCCAAACGGATATATCATAATTTTTCCCATTGTAAAACTCCTTCCTCAAAGTTATAACTATTCTCCTTCAAAAAACAAATATCTAAGAAATCATCAATTACCGCTTCTTTATGTTGATTACATCTAGATAATCTTTTCTCTGGAGAAGGTTTATCATCTAACTCATCAGCATGTGCAGCACATTGTCCACAAAAAATAAAGCACCAACAATTTCGACATTCTTCTTTAGTACAACTGCCAACATTAAGTATATCCTTAACTTTTTGAACATCTATACCAGTGTTTAAATTCCCTATGTTCATTATTTGGGACTTTTCACTTATCCTCTCACATGGAAATATATTTCCATTTATATCAATAAATAATCTAAACTTCCCAGGAATACAAGGACCTCCAGGATGACTAACTTCTGATATCTTTCCTATTTTTTTCATTAACCTATATTTTTCAATAGCAGGGCCATTCCATCGCGTAAAAAGGTCTGAAACTTTGTCAAAATCAAGCTTACCTATTAACCAGAGCATACATTTAGATGTTTCAAATCTTTCAACAGCACGGTACTCATCAGGATAATAAATCATTTCATTGCTATATACCTCAGAAACTGCAGTGCTTATTACTCGCATATTTTTTATTAGATTATGAGTAGCGAAAAAATCTTTTACATTTATTATATCAGCATCTGGAGAAAGTACAGAATTAATTAAGATTGTTGAGAAATAATCTGGATGTTGATCTCTTATTCGCTCTAAGTTTTTGATTATAATATCAAATGTACCTTTTCCACTAATAAATTTACGATTAGTATCTTGACATTCTTTATGGCCATCTAGACTAATAACTAATCTAAAATCATTCTCTACTAAATAATTTGTTATTTCAGATGAAAGTAATGTTCCATTCGTTGTTATGGTATAGACAAATTTTTTATTAGAGTAATTTGACTTTATATATGAAATAACTTTCTTTATCAACTCAAATTCTAATAGTGGTTCCCCTCCATAAAATCCTACAGTATACTCAAAAGAATCATATGAATGCTTTACCAAATAATCGACTGCTTTTTTAGCCATTTCAAAATCCATAACTTTATCGGAATGAGTTCTATTCTTATAATTTCCAGAATAAACACAGTAATTACATCGTAAATTACAATTTTGTGTTACCTGTAAATATATTCGCGACAACATACTTTCTAAATAATACTCTACATTATCTGTATCAGGATGTTTTATTTCTTTAATATTTGATTCATTGCAAAAACCAGATTTTTGAAAAGATTGTAAAATCACATTATCTCCAGCTTGTCCCCTCCCTTCTTCTATTCTCCTTAATGATTGAAATTCTGATTTTTCGATTTCCAAAATAGAATTCATATTTCCATCATATACGTAATACTTATATGGAGATTTTATTGTTTTGTACATATACATATTCTCTTCCTCCCTTTAAGTTTTATATGATATTTCTGAAGTAATCTCACAGAATTCTTCATATGTAAAAATACCGTCAACAGTGCCATTGGATATCTTTATAATCTTGTCCACTTCCTTTAATATTTCTCTATTATGAGTAACTATGATTAAAATATTATCATTTGTTTTCATTTTAATTATTTTATCAAATGTCTTTTTTGATTCTTCATCATAATTAGAAGTTGGCTCATCTAAGATTAGAATATTTCCCTTCTTTAAATATGCCCTTAGAAGAGAAAGCTTTTGTTTTTCGCCTCCCGATAACTTGTTACCATTAGTTCCTATTTTTACGTTGTTTTCGCGTCTTAAATTCTGCAAAAAGCTTTCTATATTAAATTCTTTTAGTAAATCAATTATTTCTTGTTCTCTATAAATATTTTGAGGATCTACATTTTCATATATACTTCGATTAAATAATTTTGTATGTTGCGTAACAACTCTTATATTATCGCGATAAGAGTCTATATCTATATCTTTAAGGTTAATCTCATCAATTAAAATACTGCCTTTACTAGGATGTATGAAACCTAATAATAAGTTAATAATTGATGTTTTCCCACTGCCATTTTCTCCCCATATTGCTACTTTCTCTCCTTTATTAATTGTAAATGAAATATTTTCCAAGATTGTTCTATTATCAACAACAAGACTAACATTCCTTAGTGATATATTCGAAGGTCTGTTATGGCAAGAAATTTTTTTGCTATCTACTGATGTCTCTTCATCTAAGTTCAAAAATTCCATATACCTTAAATACGCCGGTATTATTTCTGCCGTTCTATATTTAACAAAAGTAATTAAACTTATTGTACTTATTAATGTTGTTGAATAAGACAAAAACGCAAAGAGTCCACCTAATGTAATCTCTCCATTAATAACAAGTGAGGCTCCATAAAAATATATCGTTATGCTTACAATCAAACCTATCACATTGCTAATCATATTATTTATTTTATCGTTATATATTGTAGTTCTTCTTGAGCTTATTTCCTCATTTTTAACATCAACAAATGCATTTTTTGAATGAGTATATAAATTCCATAACTTTATTGTTTCTATATTAGCAAGCACATCTCCAAGCCACTCATTTGACTTTTCAACTTTTATCATTAATTCTTTAAACAAAGTGGTCTTACGTTTAGTAAAATAATTAGTAATGCATATCTTGATTGGAATGGCAATTAGAATAATAATACTCAGCTTCCAACTTATAATAGATAATCCAATTAATCCACCAACAAAGTTAACTATTCTTCCAAGTATTAAAAAAGTACTTTGGTCGACTACAGTCGTAATAGTCGATATATCAAACTTAATATTTTCAATTACCTTATAATAAGTCGTATTATCATAATATGCCATCTTAAGTCTTAACATTTTACTAAAGCATTCTTTTAAAAGATTAAATGGCACCATCTGAATAATATAGGTTGAGTTTACCATTTCTATATATTCAAAAATTAAATTTACAATAACAAAAAGTAGCATTACCAGAGTAATAATCCCTACTGTTTTCATATCATTTTTTATAATACCATCATCTATTAAAATTTGTCTTATTAACGGAGTAAATATACTTATTAAAGAAGTAAAGATAGTGGAAATAATTATTATGACAATTCTCTTTCTGTAAGGAGAAAATAACTTTAAAATATCTATCATTATTTTTTTTGTTTGTCTATTATTTGTCATCCTTTTCTTCCCTCTTTATATTGCATATTTTAGTGTCCAACATCTGCAAATACAGATGTTGGACAGCATTCTTATTACCATCTTGGAAAATCTGTTCTTTGAAAATATCTTTCAAATGCTTCATATTCAGCCATTTCCTCTTTAGAATCATGTGGAGGTGTACATCCAACTATACATATAGAATTACATTCAGTACAAGCAGCTTTGTAATAAGATGTGAATCTCTTATCGTCATTTCTCTTACCTAACTTTTTCATACTTGTCCCTCCTTTCATTTTACGACTTCATTAATATGTAGATAATATTATCTACATATTAGCAAAATTCCATTTGCTAATTTTTGAACGCTCAAAGTGCTAGCCTATATATTAATTAGAAATCGTCATTTCTAATACTAGCCATATCTTACTTCAAACCCAAAGTTAATATTTTAAATTTTTATTATCCAACTAACAGCATGTTAAGAAACTTGTAGGACACGCACGCGTAAAAGTATATACAAAAATCTCATCTTCAGAAATTGACTCAATGATTTTCTGTTCTGACATATCCATTATTAAATTTTGATCTATTATTTCATCTGCAGTTTTATTTATCCTTTCCAGTAATTCGCTCATGCTTGTCTACCTCCTTTTTATTTCCTTCTTTATCTAAAGTATATTTTATAATAAAAATCCTGTCAGCTAACTTTTGTCCATTTTTTGAAATTTTTTATAAATAAAAAAACATAGAACTATATATCAATTCTATGTTTGAGATATTATTTAGAAAAAACTTGGCTTTATATATCCAATCTCCAAAGCTTTATTTATCATCTCTTGATAATTCTTAACATCTAACTTTTCATAAATTCTATTTAATGCTACAGCTAATGAGCTCACTGAAATCTCGCATTCATCGGCAACTTCTTTTCTTGAAAGTCCTGAACTATATAGAATTAATATTTCCTTTTCTCTTTCTGTGAGTTCATCCATTTCATTATCTTTTCTCCTAAATACAGTCTGCCCATTATATACTTTTACAAGTTTCTCAATTAAAACATCTGTATATTCATCTTTACATATAAAGCCTTTAGCTCCTATCTTCTGAGCTTCACTTTCATATCCAGGCATATCAAATCCTGTCAGCATCACTATTTTTAACGTATCATCTTCCTCTAGAAGTTCTTTTGCAATTGTCAGACCATCTTTATTTCCTGTGATTTTCTTAATGTTGATATCCATTAAAATAATATCATATTCTTTATTAAATATTTTTTGTTTTGCTTTATCTATATTCTGCAATATATCAACTTTTTCAATCCTAGTATCTCTTTCTAATGTTAGTTTTAAGCTTTCGCTAAACATACCATGATCATCTATTAATAAAATGTTCATACGTTATCTCTCCCTTAATTGGTATTTCAATTTTTATATTAACTATAGAGTTATCAAGCGTGTCTTTATTGATTAAAATATCTGAATCCATAAATGAGCTTATTTGTAAAGTACCACCAAATCTGTCCGTCTCTCTTTTGATAATTTTAAGCCCCCTGCTATCTGTATTTGTCATATAGCCATTTTCAAGATAATCTTCATGATTTGTAACATTTAAAACAATTGTATCATTTTTTACTTCAAGTTCTATAACTGAATATTCTCCCTTAGAATGTTTAAAAATATTAGTAACTAGCTCATGGATCATTCTATATATCACCAGATCATATGGAGAGCTTAAAAATAATTTATCATCACAAACAAAATCCACTAATATATTGTCCATCCCAAACCTATTTTTTAATGATTTAATAAGATCGTAATAATTATCTGCTAAACTAATTTCATAATTTATATATGGTTTATACAAGCTTATTTGTCCTCTTGTATTATTTATCATCTTATCAGCAATTTTAAATACTTTATCATCTACGGATATTTTATAATTGTCGCGAAGCTCCCTCTTTATATATATGACATCTTGTAATATCTCATCATGTAAGAAATCTGCAACGCGCTCTTTATATAATTCCTCTTTTTTGAAATCCAAGATATTGTTCTCTAGCACATGCTTAAATAAATTATCCTTCGTTATGTCATCACCTATATAGTTATCTTTGCTACCAGTTAATTTAATATAGTGATCTAATAACTGACATTGTTTTAATATTAATGCCAAACTAATAATAGACAATATACCTAATGTTATTTGTTCTCTCCTGAGATATAGGTATCCAATAATAAAAACACATCCAATAACTAAGTTTCTTTTTATACCTATTTTTTTGCCTTTTATTAATTTCCAGAAACCCAGTGCAGATAAAACCAAATAGCTTAGAAAAACTTCTATTAGATGTAAAAAAATATATAAGTCATAATTATAACTTCCGCTATTAGGGACATTAAAAATAATTGACCAAGAAAGAAATATGATATTTATAATAGATAATAATAAAAGTGTAGGTATTAAATGTTTACCATAATTTCTTATTTTCTTATAATTAAATATTAAAAATATAATTGGATAAATATTGATGATTAAAAATGTAATTTGATAAACTAACATATATACATCGCTTCTTGAAATTCCAAACACTACACCTAAAGTCCATAAGGTAATTACTATATACTTATAAAACGATCCTTTATTGATGTTCTGTGTTAGAATCTTTAGTGTTATGTCAAGCATAACAAATAATATCATAATTTGAATATAAACATAATTATTATGAATCTGGTTTCTTCTTAAATAATTTAAATCTATTATCAAGAAAAAGCTTAGCAGCACCGTTGATATACAATAATAAGATATCGTCCCCTTATTTTTATTGTTCAATAATATAACTAGATAAACAACAAAACTATAAATCAAAGCTAAAAATATAGATACATACTCTATTACATTGTATCCATGATTATTTAATGTTTTAAATGCTAATAAATGTAGTAGCATCTGAATAAAAATATAGATTGTAAGAATTGTCTTTCTATCAATCTTTATATCTAAAGATTTTGATAATGTTTTACTCATTTTAAACCTCCAGTAGCAGTATAGAAGGATATTTAGTTGGGTTTAAAAGTCTTAGCATTTCATATCCAATTCCAGATAGGCCTAACATAAGCCCTGGACTATCAAACTCTTGCCCTATACCATTTTTATATCCTTCTTTTCTGCATTTACTTTCTCTTATTATCTCTTTTGCTCTGTTAATAGCTTCATTATATAAGTTTGAATTGCCATTTTCTTTATATGCTTCTAATAATAATTCAATATTTCCTAAATTTCCATGACACAAACAGTCACTGTCACGATATAAACCTTTTTTCCTAACAACTTCTAGAGCCTTACCTATATCACTTGAGGTATCTATTATCTCTTTACATCTTAATCTCGATAACCCTATACCAACTGCTCCATGACACCAATGTATAGGTGTCTCATCTAGATTTGATTTATCTTCCCTTCTCAAGTCTATCCAATTCTCAATATCATCATTGTAATAATTGTTTTCTATCTGTATTAGATTATCAATAATTGATATGTCTTCTTTATAGTCAGTCAGCTTATATAACCTACTGAGTGCATAAATTACACCTGATAATCCGTGGGAGAATCCTGCTATCATAAGTTCATTATCACCGCCCTTTTTCCAACAAGCCGCGTCTTTTTGTATTTGGATATTTTTTATTATATCTTGTCCAATTCCTATAGATAGCTCTTCCAATTCTTTATCTTTACTTAGCTGATATATATTTAGAATTACTATAAGAACGCCTGACAGCCCATCAATTATGTCATATGAAGTATTATCTAAAATCATATCCTTATATTGGCTTATAATATCACGACTTTGCTTAAGCATACCTCTATCCTTTGTTTGATTATATAAGAAAGCATATAAATAAGCTAATGAAATTGATCCATTAAAAGCTGATATATGATTATTGTATATTCTATCCCTGTCTATATTTATGGTATTTAATATTTTTTGCAGTATATCATGATACTTTATATTATTGGTCGCTAAATAAAGACTGAAGAAAAATATAGCATTACCTGCTAACCCATTATATAAAGAAACATCTTGGGCTCTAATGGTCCAAGTTGGATATGTATTCTGTAAATCTAACCAACTGATGGTTCCTGTTTTTTCATGAATTATGGCTTTATTAATCAACATATCTCCTATCTCTTTAGCGGCTTCCATTAATGAATTATCATCATCTGTATTTTTAAAATTATAATCTGTCCTTTCTCCTATTACATTCCAGGTCTTTTTTTGCCTTGCCATTGATTTTAATATAAAATCTACTTGTATACTCATATCTTTCTTATTTAGGTATTTAATCCTTTCATTTACTTCTATTAATGGGGTTCTATCCAGTACAAAGCAACTATCCCCATTGGAATTAAATATAGTTATATTATCGATATTTCCATAAAAATATGGAATATCATCATTAAATAAATCATCTAATTCCGATTGATATACCTTTTTAAACTTGTGATTACTATCTGTTTTAGAAAGAAGGTGATATAATCTATCCAATTCTGATCTATTCTTTAAATATTTAGGGTTTTTACCCATTTCAAGGATTGTAGCATATACATTTGTATTCCTAAAAAGATATCTTGGACAAACGTCATAAAATAACTCACCAGAATTCATTAATTTTAAAAGTTCTTCTTTATTATTTTCAAGTAAGATATATCCTTCTCTAAATCCTTCTACTATTTCTTTAATATAATCTTTAGGATTAATAAGATTATTTTCTATATGTCCAATATTATTCTTATCTTCTGTCATACCATCTTCTTTAATTACCTTTATCTCATCAGTAAATTGATTACTAATTTTTATCTTACCATTTTTAATCAACTGTCCACCTTTTCCCGTTATAGCTGAAATGTCTATATTAGAATCCTGAAATCTTCCGGGAACTGGAAAAAGTTGTGTACTTAGAATAGATTGTCTTACTTTTTTATTCAAGATATCAGTTGCACTTTTTACTTCCAAATTACCATTCTGAAATCCATCTACTTGGAAAATTGTTTCCATATCGACTATGTAAGGAAACTCGCCATTTACTATCATATTTTCCATATGCAAATCTCCCATTTTTAAAACATAAGATATTGCTGCTAAAATTCCTATTCTATAATAAAGTCTCTTAATTTCTGATTGTGAATTACAAGACTTGCTATCTACATACTCTTGCCACTGATATTCTCCTTTGTCTAGAATTTTAATTGTATTTAGCTTTAAAGAAGGACTTTTAGAATTAAACCAGTTCATGAAAATTCTCCAGTATTCATCTATCTTACCTGAGCGAGGTTTATAAACGATTTTTCTATTACTATTTTCAATTATACAAATAGATTTTAGTCCTCTATGATGATCTGATAACCCATATCTTATATGACAATTTGCTGTATCTTCTAAGTTTAATCCAAACTTTTTATAGATTTCTTCCTTATCACTTACAACTCTCATTTTTAGATCATTATAATTTACTATATGATTATTAAGAATCCTATCTAGTTTCAATTTAAGTAATAGATAGATTTTGTTTACTAAATCATGAAACTCTTTTGTAGCTGAATAGTTATCGAAATAATCATATCTTTCTTCCGAAGAATTTCCTTCTAATAGGTTTTCTTTCTTAAAAGCAAAAAATAGCGTTATTATTGTTTTTATGGAATTAGAAAGGATTTGATTTATCAAGTAATCATAAAACTCTACATTAAAATCTTGTTTATTCATATTTCTATCTTTAAAATAATTATCCAAATAACTCGTTATATACCCACTGAATTGTATTCTATTATTTTCATTCAATATTTTTACCTTCTTTCATTTATAAGTTAAAATTATTTATAGTTACCACTATCTTTATTACCCAATATAATTTGGATTCTTTTATATATAAATTCTTTACCTCAATCCTATTAATCATATCTCTTTTATATTTTATAGTCAGCTAACTTTTGTCTAAATTCTTTAGTTTTAATAAATATACAAATTCAAAATATATTGGAAAGAGAATCTCAGTTATACAAAAAGTCAGTTATATTCAAAATAGTTGAACATACAGACTTTAGAGGCAAGGCAAAAATAGCATTTCCAATGGCTTTAACTTCAAGTATGGTGATCTTAGTTATTTATTTTGTGATAAATAAACTCTTAAATTAGTAAAATAATTATTATTTACTGGCAAAATCAAATAAAAATGAGGGTGATATGTATTTTTATCTTTGTTATAAGTAGAGATGAAAAAGGAAATATTAAAGAAAATTTAACTGATGAAGTAGTTAAAACTTTAGATAATGCACTTCATAGGAAAAGATTAACTAGTTTTGGATTTAAGTTTAAAGAGATTCATAAAAAATTAAATCTTGATGATGCTGAAGATGAAGATTTGACAAATACTGACAATGAAGAATTAAGAGAAGATTTAACTAATATTGTTTTAAGGTATCAATGGAATATTAGAGTAAAAAATTATGTACTAAAAAAAGTTAGTAAAAATAAAAAGGGGCTGTTTCATAACTGATAAATCAGTTATGAAACACCTCTTTTTCTATATCAAAGTTGACAACTAAGTTATATGAGTCCCTATAAATATTAAATATACTCTCTCTAAGTTAATTTAGGGTACAGGAAATAAAGCTTAGATTTTTCTAAACCTCATTTTATTTATGGTGTTTTCTATTTCTAAATCACTTCTTTATATCGGATAAAACCTAATTTGTCTGCCTTTATTTTACTACTTAGTTTTCTTATATTTATTGCAATACTTAGTAACTTTATTTCTGAAACAACTTTTTCCATACCCCTATGTTTAAATCTTAAATATTGCATTCCTGATTTTATATATGAAAATACTCCTTCTGCCTGAATTGAACGATTAAGTCTTTCTGTAATTCCTTCTTTTGTCATTATATTTTTTTCTGATTCTTTTCTTAATTCTTCAAATCCTTCAGAAATATATATGCGTTTCAATCCAGTTTTGTTTTTCATATCGATGCAATCTCTAGAATATGTACAATTTAGACAGTCATTGCATAGTTAAACCTTAGACTCACTTTTAAATCCATATTTATTTTTTCTATATATCATCTTTTCAAACTTAAGCTTTTTATTATTATGACAAAGATAGTAATCTTCTGCTTTACAGTAAGTCATATTTTCTTTTCTTGATATCTCATTCTTATATTTTCTTATCTTTTTCACTTCATAATTTAAGGGTTTTATGAAAGGTTTTATTTTCTTTTTCCTTAGGTAAAGATAATTTTCCTCACTTTCATATCCTGAGTCTGCTACAACTCTATTTATTCTTGTATCATATTTTTTTAGAAGTTTATCCATAAAAGGAGTTAAGGTTCTCACATCTGCAGGATTACTAAATCCCTCTATGTCTACAATATATCCGCCATTCGTTGCACATTGAATATTGTAAGCAGGTTTTAACTGACCATTTTTCATATGATCATCTTTTAATCTCATAAAAGCAGAACAAGCTTTTTACAATCTTCACTAGATAAATTTTCATTAATTCTGAAGTATTCTAGTATTTTCTGTATTAATTTCTCTTGATATTTAAGTATAGATTTTTTCCACACGAATGTGTATCTATTAGCATTTGCTCCAATTTTCGTTCCGTCTATGTATATACTTTTTAAATCCATTTCTCCTTGTTCTACTAGCAAATTTACTAGTTGATGCAATATTTCATCCATGAAGGGATATATCTTATTCCTAAATCTATTGATGATTACATGATCAGGGGATTTTCCATTATCTAAAAGCCATCTGAATCGAAGATCATATTTACAGGCATCTTCAATATCTCTAGCTGAATATTTTCTATTTATGTATGCAAAAACTAAAATTTTCAACATGGTCTTTGATTCTACAACTGGCTTTCTACCTTTATTAGAGTAGGCACTATCTAAAAACTTTAAATTCATCTCCTCAATAATATTGTGCACCAGGAAAACCTCATCATCTATATCAAAATTATTAGTCAAATCAAAACTAAAAGTTAGTTGCATTTTTTTGATTTTTGCTTTATGATTAACTTTAGTATGGTTTTTCATAGCAGATAAAGCATACTAAAAAAGAGTTCAAAGAGCAACCGCTCTCTGAACTCTTTTTCTTTTATTAAGGACTATTTATTTTGAAACAACTCCTTTTTATGTATCTATATTCAAGTATCAAATATGTTGTAATCATTGAAAGGATAAATACTAAGGTAAATGAGCCTCGTATTACTGAAATGCAGTTGAGATAAAACTCTTTATAATCCATTAATGAGTATAATCTTATTGGATTTTCTGCATTATATATGAATATTACTGATAGAAAAATAGTGAATAAAATTTTTAATCTTAATTGTTTTTTATAGTCCTTATAATTTTGTTTTTTTGATTCTTTACTATATTTTATTCTAAATATAATAAATGCTATTAAAATACTTAGGATTATTTTACAGAAATCTACTATAAAAATATTGAAATAATTATATAGGTTTATTGTATTAGCAATTATTAGAAGTATTATAATCCCAATTATAAAAAATGATAATATTGAGATAAATATTTTTAGAATATCTTTAGCTTTCATAAAATTCACCCCTTCTAATAATTATATTTTAAACCTAATTCCATAATCTTGTTTCTGCCTTAACATTTATAAATCCTTTATTTCTACCATCAGAAACATCTGCAGTTGTACTTGCACTAAATCTAAATCCTTTTCTATAATAACTAAAATGTTTATAGTCATTACTTCTTGGATAAATTATTCCATCTTTATTTGTCTCATCTATGAGAATTCTAAGCTCCCTATTTGATACTGTGGAATTCCCGGTTGTTTTCCATCCATAAAAGACACTTTCTAGTTCATTTTCTGGTCCAAAATTATCTATCCAAACCAGTCCAACAAGTGCAGTAACTCCCAATTTTGTTGCTTCATCGTCTATTGTTTTAGTTTTAGCATATGCTGTCATTGAATATACTGGTTCACCATCAATTTCTCCAAGTTTTTTTACTGTATAACCTGTTTCTATTTCTGGGGTTTCTGAAGGTAATGTAGAAAAATTTCTTATTAAAGATTCTTCAGAAATAAAATCTCCTTCAATTTTTATTTGGTCTATTATTTCTTTAGGAACTTCATTATCGATAACTCCATTAATTGCATTATTTAATTCTCTGTCAATATCTATTGATGATATTAATTCTTCTAGTTTTAAATCTTTTTCAGTCATGTTATGTTCTTGTGCTAATACATTAACACTTGGGATTAACATTAGAATTGCTAAAAAAACTGGTAATATTTTTTTGATTTTAAACATAATACCACTCCTTTTTAAAGTTTTTATCATGAGTAATAATCCGACAGAATATTTTGTTTATGTGTACACTTTTTCACGAACATCAAGGGAATCAGTTTTAGAATTTACTTCATTTTTAACTCTAATTCAGCCACCTTTTCTTTTTCTACAGCATTTAACATGAATTGTCCTATTACATTACCTTCTAAATCATACAAAGGAATATCTCGATCTTGTGAACTCATGAGTCCAATATTAATGGCATCTTTTGTCGTTTTTGGTGTCCTTGCTAAATCTAAAGCTCTAACATAGCCTTCAGTTCCATCAGTTCCAACAGCTAAAATCAAATCTGGTTCTTGTCCAATTTTTTCTGCTAATAGAGCAGAACCATAGGTTTCATTGTTTCTAGTAACTCCATAGGAATCCATAGATATATCTAAGGAAGTTGGAACTGCTGCATTTGGTGACTGATATGCATTATAAGTGTTATAACCATCCCCATTATATAGTTTTACTTGGCTCTGTGAATAAAAATACCCTGATGAAGATGTCGCTGAAGTATATGCATATTCATTTATTACGGCGATTTCATTATAAACATAAGCACTTGAATATTTTAAAGTATCATTTGAAGTATATAACCTAGCTTGTACACCCATATAACCTGCAGGTACATTTCCAGCAGTGGATTTCACAATTCCCACCCCTTCAATGGTATTTCCTGAGACATAATATATCGTCCATATGTCCGATCTATATTTGTAATTATATCCTTTAACAGATGATTCCTTCCAATCTGATGCTATACCTGCAAATGCTGTTAAACTACTTACCGATACTAAAATACAAACTAATAAAATACTCAAAATATTCTTATATATTTTCTTCATACTATTACTCCTTATTTAATTTTATTAATGGCTAGTATTTAAAGTAAATTCCCCCAAGATAGTCTTACCATCTTTTTCATATAATAGTATTTTGGTTTTTGGTATGTGCTGCAAAGCTTCTTCCGGTGTTTTAAAATTTTCTCCTCTCAAGTCTCCCTCCCTAACGTATCCTTCAGTCCCGTCATCACCAATAGCAGCAATTAAATCTGGCAAAGCATCTTCAAAAATATTTTCTCCGTAAGTTTCACCATTTTCGTTAACTGGAAATATAAAATCCATCTCTATCATAAAACCCTTCGGATTTATGATAGAACTAAAAGTATACATGCTTCCAAATAGAAACACCATTACACATACTACAAAAATATTCATTCCAACTATCCCACCACATAGAGATATCTATCATTTTTATTTAGTTAACTATTAATCTCATATCTGGAAAGATTAATAAAAGTATAATATGTAATAAAATTCTTGTCAGCTAACTTTTGTACATATTTTCAAATTTTTTAATTATATAAAATACTATCATTTTCACTTTAATATGAAAAAAAGGCGAAGTCTATCAATCATAAGTTAACCGTGATATGCTCCCCTTATGGTAGACAGGTTTAAAAAATAAAAATTTGGACTGAACCCCTTTTAGTAGACGTATAGATTAGTAGATTTAGTCAATACTTTTATTAGGAGGGGTACTTTATGTCTAGAAAAAAGTATAGTAAAGAATTTAAAGTTCAAGTTGTTAAACAAGTTATTGAGGAAGGTAAGAAAATATCACATATAGCTAATGAGCTAGACTTATCTAGAGATATGGTATATAGATGGGTAAATGAATATGAAGCTCACGGAAGTGAAGCTTTCTCTGGTGAAGGTAACGCTCGCAGAGATCACGAATTTGAAATAACAAAACTTAATAAAAAAGTGGATTCTTTGCAAAAGGAATGTGAAATTCTAAAGAAGTACTCAGCCTTCCTCAAGGTACAAAGCAAGTAAAGTTTAGATTTATAAAAGAACACTCTAATGAGTATTGTGTTCAAACAATGTGTAAATTGCTCAAAGTTTCAAGATCAGGTTATTACAAATACATTAATCAAACTCCGAGTAAAAGATCAGTTGAGAATGAGGCTTTAAAAGAATATATTACAGATATACATAACCAATTTAAGATGTGCTATGGATATAGAAGAGTAAAAATAGAACTAGATGTTAGGGGTATAATTGTTAACCATAAAAGAGTGTATAGGATAATGAGAGAGTGCGGTTTATCTGGAAAACACCCCAGGAAGAAGCACGACAGTTATAAAAAGATTCAACAAGACCTAATAAAGAATAATATTCTTATGCAAAATTTCTCTGCAGATATGAGAAATAAAACTTGGGTTGGCGACATTACATATATTCCTACTAAAGAAGGGTTTCTATACCTTATGGCTTATATGGATGTATATACTCGTAAAATTGTCGGTTGGTCTATGGATAAAAATATGAGAGAATAATTAGTACTAGATGCATTAGAGTTAGCAATGATGGATAATAATAAAGTTTTTGCTACACGTGAAGAAGCCAAGAAAGCTATATTTGAATATATAGAACTATTTTATAATAGGAAGCGAAGACACTGTTCGCTTGGCTATTTATCTCCCCTAGAATATGAAAAACTAAATCTGACTAAATAGACTATTTGTCGTATCTACCTAATCGAGTCCAGTCCAATCATCATCTATCTTAAAACGGACCCAAAATTCATCAAATATCAATAACCTCCAAAAAATATCGTAAAAACGCCATTTTCAAAAGTTTGTACATATAATTATCTGTTGTGTTATTGCTCTTTATAATTCAATACCTCCTGACTCTTTATCGGCCATATATTCCTCTCTAATTTGTGATAATGTCTTTCCCGTGTCTTTATGAACAGCAAATACATAAGTTTGAATACTTGCCCAACCAAAGATGCCTTTAAGCCATACTTGCATAGATTTTTCTTCTCCGTTTACTAGTACATTTCCATTGGCCAGAAGCTCTCCTTCATCCCCTTTACCTTTTGCGGTGATTATATCTCCTGTCTTAATAACGCCCCACTCTAACATATCTTTTATTTTAGGTAATGTCCGCCTTATAATTTTTTTCGTACCTTGATTAAAAGAGGATATTTTTTTATCCATTAAATTAACATAGTAATCATTATAGTTTGTAACTGGAAGTAATTTTTCAACTTTCAAGCATATATCTTCTTTCAATTGATATGGTATTAACCGATAGCAGCTAATATCTACATCATTACTATTAAGCCATGAAACAGCTGAAAGTGTCTGTTCGTCAAAATCAGATGCAACTAGAATTATTCTTTGTTTTTTATTAAAATTATTTACCGCACCATTTTCTACAAGGAATTCGTTAAGCTTTCTAATTCCTAGTTCATAAGATGTTAATTCTCCAGGTTCAAATTCAACTTTATATTTTTCAATATATGGTGCATAAGTCTTTTTTACCAATTCATCAATATTTTCTATTGTTGCATAGCTTGCAGCATATCTAATGGCTTGAAATTCAAATCCTTCTTTACGATATGTTATATCTTTTTTATCCCTTTTAATTTCAATAAGTACTATATTTCCATTATTATCGACTGCAGTGAGATCACTTCTTCCATTTTTTTCATTCTGAACCTGCCTACCAATAATAAGCATAGATTCTTCTTCATCACAAAGCATATCAATACTATTTCTTAAAATTTCTTCAATATCATTTTCCAACATATTTAGATCTGAAAAAGTTACAGGTTCTATTCTGGATGCTTGTCTTCCTTCAATTATATACATACCATCACTCCTAAACCCTATTATTAACCCAAACTAGTTAATATTATTATATCATATTCTTTTTGCCAAATAGTATCATTTTTGCATATTGAATAAACCCCTAACAAAATTTCCCCTAAACTTATCATCTAAGGGAACATAAAACACACCTACATATTTACTTGCCCCCCCTCAACCCTGCTATTCCAACCTATTCCTTCTCTATCAGGACAACACACTCCACAGTAATAATAAAGATGTCGTGAGCTGATATTACCCCCTTGATGGTATGGTATTCAAAATTATAATAACTTTAAATTATATCCTTTTCTACAGTTATTAAATATTTATCTCAATAATTATTCAGATATGCAAAGTTAATTTCTATTTTCATAAATTTCATATACAACACTCATTCTGTTTACTAGGTTAATTCCTATAACTCTTCTCATGCCTTTAATATAAAACCAACCAATGTAGGACTATTTAAATCTTTAAACTTCTTATCATAAATTATCTTCTTTAACTATCAGTATAATTAGATAGTTTATAAATATATCTTGTTATTTTATATTACAACTCCACGCCTAGCCTATACCTTTCAATAAAATAACAGAATATTGAATAGTCAATAAAATAAGTTTCGTCAATTTTGTTACTATATCGTATAGTGTTAAATGTAATTACTATCTTAGCAATATTTCTCAAATTTCAGCTATACCTCAATTGTATTTTTATCTATTCTCGATTTTTTAGGAGGTAATTATAACATATGTAGGGAACATAAATAAGCATATTCTTATTGTACCCTCAATCTTATTTATCACTTTATGAGTTATAATTAACTTACAATACAATTTGCTTTTTACAATAAACTTATATATTCATTATAGATATATTTTGGTATTTATATCCTTAGCAGCTTTTAATCCAAAAATCATCGCACAATATATTATAGCAAACTGAAATATCATATTATTGCCAACTATATCAACTCCATTTTTCTTATACCAAAATAGTAAAACCGACACATATGCTCCCATTACAATTAATAGTATGGCTTTTCTTCCAATATTTTTGAATTCTATTATTATGGAACTAATAGAAGTATCAAAAAATATAAACCTTCCAAGTAATAATCCGATATAACAAATTGTAATTGCATCTAATTCAGCATCAGATACAATTATTCGAATAATAATCAAATTAATTACTGCATAAATACTCCCTAGCAATCTCAAGCTAGTCTTTTCTTCTGTACTAATCGTAAGGCTAAAGTTATTACTTATCATATTCATAACTAATATAGATATTACAATAATCACCAACATGATAATTGTAGCATATGGACCCAAAAAATATTTTGCAAAATATCACTGCTTTCAAAACAGTAGTATATGTACGCTCCTGATATTATAGTAAATATTGATAAAGTAAACTCTTCAAAACATTCAATCCAGTAATTAACTTTATTAACTAAGATATAACCTTCCTCTCTATTTTCATTCATATTTAATACAGTTGTTATTAACAAGAATATACTAACTGGAATTATTCCTATACAAATTGCTGTTGGCATAAACATTGGTGAATTAAACAAATTAATCTCCCCCTTTCCTTATATGTAATAATTATTAATTATACATATAGAAAATATAGTATATAATAATTGGTACTTTTTCACTCTTTCTTTTGCAACATGATTATGGATTCAACTTGGGTTGTCCTCTTGATAGGTGCATTTTTGTAAACCTGCATTTTGCTCACTTTTAGAAATTTGTTTATGTCCATTAATTTTGCTAGTTAAGCCTGTATTAAATATGAAGGTCAGCATATAAGGATCTATACTTTCATCTTCTTTATACCCACCTATTATAACTTCCTCCACTACAGTTTTAAATACTTCCCTATCAAATTCTATTAGTGGTTCTTTGCTTTCAAATAGTTTCCTGAAGGATGCTATTCTTTCTTTAATAGTTTTTTCTTCATCTTCTACTATATCTAATTCTTCCTTTTCTATTTTTAGTTCTTGGAGTTCTTTCTTTAGTTCGGTATATTTTACCTCATAGTTTTCTTTATCTATTTTATCTTCTAAGTGCAAATCTAGGAGTTTACTTATTTTATTCTCTATATTTCTTATATCCCCATCTATTCTATTTAGTAGCTTTTTATTATCTTTTGACTGTAGTTCTTTCTCTATATTTTCTAGGAATTCTTCTACTATGCTTTTGTTATCAGTGCATAAAATATTGAAGGCTTTAACAAAGGCATTTTCTATTATTTTTTCCTCTACTGCCTTGCATTCAGGGCAAGACTTCTTTCCTTTTCTTATTGCAGTTGTACAGAACCAGACATCTTTTTGTTTGTTGGATCCACTATGCCATCTTCTTCTGGTAATATTTCCCTCACAATAGGCACATTTCATCATGCTAGAAAAGGCATATTTTAAGCTATGTTTTTTCATTCTTCCTTGGTTATGGTTTCTACTTCTCTTTTCTAATATTTCTTTTGCTTTATTGAATTGTTCCCTTGATATAATGGGTTCATGATTATTTTTAATATAATACTTTTCTTCTTCACCAAAGTTATCTAATCTTCTTTTACTTATTGGATCTAGAGTAAAGGTCTTTCCCATAAGGATATCTCCCACATATTTTTCATTTTTAATAATTCCTCTGACAGATGAATCTGACCAGGTTGTATTGCCCTTCTTGGTTTTTGCTCTCATTTCTGTAAGTTCTCTTTCTAGTACAAAGCATCCTATTCCACTTGTATATCTATTGAATATATATCTTACTATTTTTGCCTCCTCTTCATTTATAATTAACTTTTTCTCTTCCTTGTCATAATCATAACCTAAACAAGAAGCTTGTCCCACTAACTCTCCCCTTTTCATCTTCATTTTAAGACCCATTTTAGTATTGGCAGAAAGGGATTCACTTTCCTGTTGTGCTAAGGAACTCAGTATAGTTAATAGCATTTCCCCATTCATTGTTAGGGTATTTATATTTTCTTTTTCAAAGATTATTGATACATTTTCATCTTTTAACATTCTAACATATTTTAATGTGTCCATAGTATTCCTAGCGAATCTAGATATAGATTTAGTAATTATTATGTCTATTAAGCCATTATTGGCATCAGATATCATCCTTTGAAACTCATCTCTATTATTTGATTGGGTACCTGATATTCCTGAATCAGCATAGATATCTACAAATTCCCATTCCTTATTCTTCTTAATTAATTCTGTGTAATGATTTACTTGGGATTGATAGCTGTTCATTTGTTCATCAGAATCTGTACTTACTCTACAATAAGCTGCTACACGCAATTTATTTACTACCTTGCCTGTATTTCTATCAATTCTCTCTTTCTGTGCTTGAATTATTTGCACTTTACTCATTTTCTCACCAACCTTTCTTTTAATCTATAATCCTTGTATCCCTACCATGGATTACAAGGATTATAGATAGAAGATTCTTCTTAGTCAAGCTAGTTATCAGCGTCTTAGAGTTTCTATCTCTGTACTTATTCTAGGAAATTAAAAGAATAAACGCAGAAAATAAAATAGTGAAGGTTAGCCTGTTGTAACATATTTTATTTTTTTCCTATTTTTTATTTCTTTATTACTCTTTTATTTCATATTTCTTCTTTATACCATTTCTTATAGTTGAATGTTCTTTTTCTGAAATTAATTCTTCTTTTAATAGTCGATTTAACATCCCTATTTGTAAACTATATTTTTCTATATTATTCTTTAGAAATTTATACCCTATTGGAGTGAAGAGAATATTTTTAACTGTTTCTATATCTCCTTCACCTTTATTATCTTTTAAAATTATTTTTATTTTCTTCCACAGTGATCTTAATTTCTTTTTCATTGAAAACCTCCAATCTTATCTATAACTTTTATATAATTCCCCCTTAAACTTTCTTTGACCACATATAGGTGACACCAACAAATACCTATTTATGGTGGTTTTTATCATTTCTGACCACCTAAGCTGACACAAAACCCTAATTCTGACCACCTATCTTTATTCTTTCAACCCACGGCACTGCCGGGGGATGTGGCTGGAAGGTGGAATCTTTTGACCACCTTCCTTTATCCTGCACCAAAATAGATTGGGAAGTCCAGCTTCCATTTTGGTAGAATAATGTAATATTAATTTGTTTTTTAATCTTTTTTATTTCAATTGTTCCAATTATACTTTATAAGCACATCTGCTCCACAAGTCATTTTATTAGCCATTAGGTGTTACTACTCCACTTCTCCAGTTTCAATGCCACACAAGGGGACACTGGGGCAGACGATTGCTGAAATTCATACTAGTTCATTTGTTATTAGTTTTCCAGGATCATAAGGGTCATGAGGGTCATCATTTTGAGGACTTAGGGGGTACTCATTTCATCGACCCTATCGTCCCTATTTCTAGCAATTTCAATCAATCTTTTTCCATTGCTCTTTCGAATAACTACAGAGATACAACGTTTCTCAAGCTCCATAGTATTTTGTAGTATCTTTTTTGTAAGGGTCTTTGAAGAAATATTATCGTCCCTGTTTTTAGATAATTCATCAGCTAGTTCTGTAGGTGTAGATTTATGATAATCTTTATCTTTCATAAAATCAGAAAGAAGAATAACAATATCATCTAACAATAAATCATGATTTTCAAAACTATCAGATATTACTTGCCAAATATTATCTTCACCACGTTTTAACTTAATCTCACGATAATCAATATCTCTACCAACACAAGATAAAGTAGCAACTCCACTACCTCTAGTTTCTTCTACTAAAATAAAACTACTGTCTACAGCTCCCTGTATTCCTGTTGTACCTGATATACGGTTAAATGGATCTTTGTCATTTTCTTTTCTTAAGTGATGGATTAGTAGAATAGCAATCCCATATTTATCTGCCAATTTTTTTAGTATAGTTAAATCGCTATAATCACTGGCATAGTTATTATCTTTACTTGTATTTCTTATCATCTGAAGGGTGTCTATAATGATTAGAACAGTATCTGGATGCTCTGTAATAAACGTTACAATCCTATCTTCTAATTCTCCTCCAAGTAAAGCATTTTCAGTGCAAAAGTTTACAGTCTTTGTTGCTTCATCAGTAATATCAAAGAGTCTATCTTGTATTCTGATTTGACTATCTTCAAAACACAAATACAAGGTATCACCTTGCTTAACTTTGTTTGCCCATACATCTTCTCCTTTTGATACTGCAACAGATAACCAAAGAGCAAGCCATGATTTTCCTACCTTAGGTGAGCCAGCTAAGATATGAAGTCCTTCTGATAACATGTCTTCAATAATGAAGTTTATTGGTTTTAGTGGCATGGTCATCAAAGTTTCACCATCAATGGTGTTAAATCTTTTTATCATTTAAAATTCACCTCCTTACTTGTTTCCACATTTGAGCCTCTATTTTGAAGTGTAATTTAAAAATATTTAAAATAAAAATCACCCTCTATATGTTTCCACATTTAGAGGGTGATTTATGAAGTCTAAATTTAGAATTATTTATTAGAATAAAATTTACTCCCTACTGTGTAGGCAATAAGAAAGGCATTTTGACAACCATTTTTGAAAGATAAATAAAAATACAGAGAAAAATAATCTTGATATTTTTATCTATCAAGATTATCTTTAAAATTGATTTTTAATTTTGGGAAGTCCATCTATATTTCATCATCTATAGTAGTATTTAGTCTTCTGGTATTATGGATTGCATACTACCTCAATACACTTAGTTTAATTCGTTCTGAATCAATCTTGCCTCTACCTTCTAAAATATCTCTATAATATTTTAATACTATAAAAATTCAGCAAGCAACTTGTTGGATTTTTGATGCACAACATATAAGTTATATTTGACTAGTTACATTAAATGGTCTCACGAAATTTGTCATAATGATACTTATATAAATATTATGACAAGCTTAACATTATAAATCAAAGCATTATTTTTACAGGATCCCTTTAAGTGGCTGAATTTAAATGGTTACAGCTACTTGGCCAAGTTTGTAATAATTTAGATTAAGACAAGCTCAGGCTATAATTTTTTATTTCTTCATATAATTATTATATTCATTCATAAATTCTTTGAAATGATCTTCACCCATTTTAAAAGTTAGCTCCTCTTCTGTATATTCTCTGGTTACTCCATTAAATAATCCACCTTCGCATTCATCAATTCCCAAAGCTTTTATTGTCTCAACTGCAAAATCTCTGTAAGCAAAACCTATTGCAGTTATAAAGTTTTTATCTCTTACAACCGGTTGATGAATAATATTTTGATAAGGAATAAAATCAAGATGTTGACATACCTCATCAAAAACTCCACTAGTAAAATGAACATCATCTAATAATCCTGCTTTAGCTAATAGCATCGGTGAACTAGATATACTTGAAATTAAAATATCTTTCCCTTTTATAGACTTTAAAAATTCAATGTTTTTTTCATCAAATAAAGCGGGAATGGGATTCCAAATACCAGGTAAAACTAAGCAATTATATTCTTCTAAACTAAATTCATCAAATGTTTTGTTTGCAATAACTTGAAAACCATCTTCACTCTTAATGATTTCTTTAGAAGAAGCAAATACATCCATATCAACATTGAAAAACACTTTTAACGCATCTGTTAAACATGAAATTTCTTGCATAGAAAAATATGGATAAATCATCACAGCTACCTTTTTCATAAAATCTTCCTTTCAATAAATAGTATTATATTTATCACTATTATAATTTAGGTACTTTTTATTACTTGCTCATTTTCATCACCTTTTCTTCATATATTTTTAAAGATTTATTATACTACATCCTTAAATTACTTACTTAAGTACTTCTCCTTATAAATTTTTCTCATTTATTATAAAAGAGTGAGTTTGTCTTAATTCTTAATGAGTAAAACTCAGAAACGCTAAAATCAGACCTTATGATGTTAATCATAAATAATGTTTAGGTTCGCAGTTTATAAACATTGCGAAACAGACTAAGCATTATGGCACTCTAAATAATTAACTCTTTTTCTAGTCTTTATAGCGTATTCTATTTCACCTTTTGTACTTTCGCCTATATATCCGTTTTTGTTAATCACATAAATTTCATCAGACATATCAATTTTTCTTTTATGTATATCGTCAAGCATTACTTTAATTTCAGGAGTGATGACATTTTTAAACTCACCATCAGCATGTCCAAACAATCCTACTGAAATAACTATATTCCCTTCTAGAGTTAATTGTTTTTGTACTTTCAAGAACTCATCTTTAAACCTCGTACTCCTGCACAAAGTTATTATTTTATACTTTCCTACCATAATATCCTCCATTTAATTCGCCTTATATTACCCAGACGTCATTAATTTATTAATATCATTGTATCACTCTCTAGTCATTTTTTGAATCATCAAATAATTATAATTAACAGTGTCCCTTTTGAGTGTACTCTTGCATTTATCCATCCTAAAAGTACAGAATGAGGTAATAAATATATTTTCCTATTTTTGTATTATTAAGTTGTTTCTCTAATTTAAAATCTTTTAAATATGGTTTTTTTATATAATCACCATTAAAATATGTGTACAGCTTATGCGTTATATGCCCACTCAAGTTCTTTTTAACTTTAACATTAATTCATAGCTATAATAACCTCAATCCCATCATATACTTCCTTTTTTCTTCTGCCTTTTCCAATATCATTAAAAACAATATATTTTTCCTCATGAATAAACCTCATTACAACATGTTGTTTCCTTTGATAATTAGCCATCTCTCTATATTTTCCTATTAGATAATCTTCTGTATTCCCACCACGCACTCTAAGTGCCTTGAGGGGATAATAATGATGTCATAAGTTGGTATTATCCCCTTAGCGGAAGTCTATATTTCTGAAACTCTACCGATTATTACACATATTTTTTTATTTCTGCCACTATCTTACTCGCTATATCTATAGATAAGTATTTCCTTGCACTTTGATACTTGATGTTACTAATACATTTTAATAATACCATTTGTATCAAAATTGTAAGCAACAAAACCCTCAAATATTTGAACATGCCCCTGTCAAGTAGACAGTGTAAATAATAAAAAACTGGACGTGGTATAATAAAGTAGACACAAAGATAAGAGGAAAATATGAGAGGATGACTACTTTATGAGACGTTCATACGACAAACAATTTAAGATTTCAGCAGTTAAGTTAGTACTAGAGGATGATATGCCCGTTACAGAAGCTGCAAAAGAATTAAGTATCCATTACAATTCTTTATACCGCTGGATAAATGAATATGAAGAATATGGAGAGAGTACATTCCCTGGACATGGAACTGCACTATATTCTTATCAATATGAAATTAAAAAATTACGCCAAGAAAATTCAGAACTGAAAAAAGAATTGGATATGCTAAAAAAGTACCAGGCCTTCTTGAAGCGAAAGAACAAGTGAAATTTCAATACATTAAAGATAATCAAGATTCCTTGAACATCAAGAAGGCCTGCAGAACACTGGGAGTTTCAAGAGCTGGATATTGTAAATATTTAAATCATAAACCATCCAAACGTGATCTAGAAAATGAAGCATTGAAGGAAGTAATCAAATAGATTTTTGATGAAAATAAAGGTAGATACGGATCTATTCGTATAGGAAAAGTACTAGAGCAACGTGGAATTCATGTAAATCGTAAGCGGATATCTAGATTAATGCGTGAAATGAATCTATGTCCTAAAGGAACCAGATATAGTTATAAAAAATATAATCAAAAAAATAGAGGTGAAGAAAGGCCTAATCTACTTAATCAAATGTAAGCGGCCAATAATCTAATGGATTTAAAAACATCACGTAACATGGGATAATACTCTCTACAAAGTACTTTTAATGTCAACAAAATCATTTTGTCAACATTAAAAGTGTAGGGAGGTTGATAACATTACAACTATGAAAAATGAAAAGCATGAAATGCTTAAGTCCCAATGGATGGAAATCATTAATAGACACAGTACCAGTAGCCAGTCCATAAGGGAATGGTGCAAAGAAAATGATATTTCACATGGTAAATTCTACTACTGGCAGAGAGTCATTAGGGAAGAGGCCTTAATTAAGGCTGGAACATTAGCTGTCACAGGTCAAACTCAATTTGTAGAAGTAAAGCCAAGCATTACTGAAATTAAATCTAGAAGCAACCAGCAAGGAACTTGTGCTATCCTTCGTTCAAATGGTAATGAAATCGAAATTCTAAATGGTGCAGATCCAAATACATTAGCTCTTGTGCTTAATTTAATTGGTAAATAGCTATGAAAGTTAAATTTCCTGATGATATACGGATATATATTGCTTGTGGTAAAACAGATATGAGAAAATCCATAGACGGACTTGCAACAATAGTAACTAATAATTTTAACCTAAATCCATTTGACAATGTATTGTTCCTGTTCTGTGGAGGAAAGAGAGACAGGATGAAAGCTCTCTTATGGGAAAGAGATGGATTTCTCCTTTTATACAAAAGGCTTGAAAATGGTGTTTTTCAGTGGCCAAAAACTACTGAGGATGTAAGAGAAATTACGGAGAAGCAATACAGATGGTTAATTGAAGGACTAACAATTGATCAGAAAAAAATCATCCAAGAGGTGTCGAATAAAAAAATAGTGTAATCTAATGAAACTATTGAAAAAACAATGGTTTTGGTAATTCTTTTCGTGTGTTTATCTAAATATCATGGTATAATATTTTTAGAATAAGACTAACGGAAAGAGCTGAAATTAATGGATTTAACTACAACTGATGCCTCAGTTTTAATAGAGATAATTAAAGAACAAAATCTAACTATATCCTCTCTTAGAAAAACTATTGAAGAGTTAAGTACTGACTCCAAAATTCTAAGGGAGCAGATTGACTATTTAACAAAAAAGCTCTTTGGTACAAAAAGTGAAAAGACAGCAACGTTAACGGGTCAAACTGTTATTGAGGGATTAGAATATGGCCAGTTTGATGAGGCAGAAGTAGAAGCAAATCCAGAGGAAATTGAGGCTGTAATTACAAAGAAGAAAACTCGTAAGGGATATTCTAGAGAAAAAGCTCTAATTAATCTTCCAGAAGAAGATAGAGTATATACCTTATCAGAAGAAGATAAAATTTGTAAAATTGATGGAGACACATTACATTATGCAGGTAAGAAATACATGCGTAGTGAAATTGAATATGTTCCTGCTACAATGAAAGTTATACATATCTATGAAGAAAATTGGGAATGCAGAACTTGCCGTAAAGAAGAAAGAGATTATCTTAAACAAGCAAAGATGGATCCAGCTCTTTTACAGCATTCTATGGCATCCTCATCTAGTGTTGCATGGACAATGTACCAAAAGTATGTAAATCATGTTCCTCTATACCATCAAGAAAAGGATTGGCAAAATCTTGGTATGAAAATTAAAAGAAGCACCCTATCAAATTGGATAGTAAAGATATCAGAAGAATGGTTAAGTAAAGTGGTATCAAGGCTTTATGATGAGCTTCTTAAAGACAATTACCTTCATGCTGATGAAACTCCTATTCAAGTAATGAATGAAGATGGTAAGAAAAATACTACTAAATCATACATGTGGGTATATACAACTGGTAGCCATAGCAACAAGCAGATCAGAATCTTTGAATACAAATCTGGTCGTGCAGGTGCAAATGCAGCTGATTTCTTAGATGGATATACTGGCTTTTTGCACACAGATGGCTATAAAGGTTATGGAAAGGTAAAAGGGATCACTAGGTGCCTTTGTTGGAGTCATTCTAGGAGATACTTTACAGATGCCTTACCTAAAGACATAAAAAGTGCAGATGCTACCTTACCAAAACAAGGAGTAGCATATTGCAATAAACTTTTTGAAATTGAAAAGGAATTAAAGAATCTATTACCTGAAGATCGAAAAGAACAACGCCTTAAGTTGGAAAAATCAATCTTAGAGGTTTTTTGGTCATGGGTTGATTCAAACATTAATTTAGTCTTACCCAAATCTAAGATTGGTCAAGCATTACAGTATGTAAAAAATCAGCAGTCTGGATTAATGACATATTTAGAAGACGGTAACTGTGATATCTCCAATAATCTTGCAGAAAACAGTATAAGGCCATTTACTGTAGGGAGGAAAAATTGGCTATTTGCAGGAAGTCCAAAAGGAGCAACAGCAAGTAGCATAGTTTATAGCCTGGTTGAGACAGCAAAATCCAATGGATTAAATCCATATAAATATTTACAAATTCTCTTAACAGCTCTACCTAAAGAGCCGTTTCAAAAGAATGAGAAATTAATAGACAATTTACTTCCTTGGAGTTCAAACATTCAGGAAGCATGTAAAATCAAACAATCAGAATAATTTAGGCAGCCATTTGGCTGCCATTATCTTATATACATGTGATTGTCTATCGCTTACAATCAAATGTTCGTTACGGATACCAAAAATAAAATTTGGGTAGGTGATATTACACATATACCAACTAGAAAAGGAACCCTCTATCTTGCAGTATTTATTGATATATTTTCTCGAAAGGTAGTTGGATGGTGGATGGGAAGTAGAATGAAAGATACCCTTGTGATTGAAGCATTTATTCAAGCTTATGGGAAACAACGGCCTAATTGTGGGCTAATAGTTCATACGGATCAAGGCTCTCAATATACGAGTGGCAACTTTCGTACTACTCTTGCAAAATACGGCGCTACCCATAGCAACAGTAGAAAGGGAAATCCTTATGATAATGCAGTCATGGAATCCTTTTACAAAACAATAAAAAGAGAGCTTATTCAAGATGCTCATTTTGCAACTCCTGAACAAGCTCAAAAAGAAATATTTAAATATATTGAATTATACTATAATACGAAAAGAATACATTCCTCATTAGGATACCTCTCTCCGTCCAAATTTGAGGAACAAAATTCATAAAATCCTCTTAACTTTGTGTCAACAAAACATTGACATCTCCACAGTTTTATTATTTTAACTGTCTACTACAAGGGGAGCATATCAATTTATTAATTTGAAGGCTTTGTTCATTACAATTTTACATTATGTTCATTTTGTTAATACTTATATTTTTCTATAGTAATGTGAAGGATTCTCATTTTCAACAACAATTAGTTTATTTTCACCAATCATCTTATTATCTATACTCCAATCATACCAACCATCACTAATACCTCCATATTCATTTAACTTCTTTTGCTGTCAGACTGTAAACATATCAAATTTCCCCTTAAAACCGCAATCTATAATTTTTTCTTTTAAAACATCAAATTTTGCACTATTGTAATCGTGGATGTACCATACGATATTTTCAGTTGGAGATGCGTTGCATATTTCTTTTATGTATACTATATCTACATCTGAAAATGAAAACCCATATGAATATATTTCATCAACTTCACCAAGCTCTTTGAACAAAGACTTGTTTTGGTTGATAACAGTTTGAGTATCTTTTTTCAAAGCCGCCTGTAATTCACTGAGATGGTTTTCAGACCCAATATTCCTGTTCATATATTCATCATAATTGTCCATATTATTTCCATGACCGAAAACCACCTTGCTGCCTTGTTTGCCATGAATATGATAAACATTTTTTGCTTCATATATCTCTTCGAGCGTTTCAGTATAGTTAAATGTTAAAAACAAGTCGATGTTATTGTCAATCAAATGATAAAACTTTATTTTCAGCTCCGTGTCGTATATGTCGATTGTTTCAATCCAATCCGAGAAGTATTCTTTTATCATCTTGACTGCACCACTTATATTAGCTGCAGTATACTCGTTTCTGTTTGCTTTGTGCCATTTATTGTCATCATCGTCATCATTCCAATCGTCAAAACACTCATCAAAATCCAGTCGCCCCAACGTATTTTCCAAATCACCCCATGCTTCACCCGTAGCTTCTGTTTCAGTAATAATCTTCAATAAAAATCCAACAACCTCATCGTCATTGTATCTTTCGTCTCCGTCTGGCATCATAAACGATTCGGGAACTACTAAACATTCGTCCGAAGCCTCAGGGTAATTTTCCATTAGATAATCTTGAAAATCTGAATATTTAGTCGGTAGTTTATGAGCAACATCAAAACCATTTCCGATTATAAATAATTTTTTCATCAGTATTCCTCCCTCGTTGAATTACTATTGCAGCTATAAAAGCAAGTATTTTATGGAAATTATATAAGTAATTAGGTCATTAAAAACTGCCCAATAAATTTCCTATTTATCGAATCATTTTAACATTTGCTTTCATCTAATGAAACAATTACCTTATGAGAATCATTGTCCCAGCTTATACTACCAAAATGTTATAATTAACATTTCTATAAGAATTGATGATAAATTACTTATTGCTACAACTAAATATTTATTACCACAATAAGCCAAATTACCATTCTTTACATTTTGCTCAATTGAGCTCTCAGGCTTAAGTAAGTTAGTGCCTGGCACCGTCATATATTAATATACTAATATTAATACCCCACATACCACTCTGGAGACTCCCTCACTCTTTCTTCAATAGAAGTCTCAGGCTTAACGTTCTCCTCTTTTATTGTAAATATTGAATTGCTAAAGCAATTAACGACAAGCAGCGGTTAAAAAAGTAATCATAGTGACGATTATCTGTAATATCAATTTTATTTGTCTCATGATGACGAATCCTAAAGTTATTGCCAATGTTCGTTAATGCCTTAAATTCAGCATCAAAAATCATAATAAATTCAGCTTGTCCGTTACTCATATTACTTACCACTTTAGTTGCAGAGTCCTTTTTGTCAAAATTAGTATAATAAGTTTTCAATCGTTCCAAAGCATCCCATATTTTTTCGACTGAATATTGACGGGCTGCTGGATCTGGAGTTTTATATAATGCAATTGCATCTTTTATCAATTCTCTTGTACCAAGTTCAGAAATTTGTTGTACTTGAGTCTCTATTTTGGGTGAAAGAGGAGTGTTTTCTACAATACGCTCAATATTTTTTTCACTAGTCAATGTAAACAGTAACCCAGACTCTTGAAATATTTCGTTTACTTCATTTTGATAATCATAGAAAATATTTGTTGTATCCAAACAATGAATATACCAATAATTTTTATAAAGTTTATTATTCCATCCTTCAGAGATATCCTTTATATTTTTAGCAACATATTCTATAAGGTCAATTAATGAATATTGGTCATAATCATCATTGTATTGTGGGGTAGCTATACGACCATGCTCATCTCTGAAAATATTAGGGATTTTTATTGCCATTCTATTTTCAAATTGACTACGGTTAAATCCAATATAATCCTCATTCACAAAAGAACAATGCTGCTGAAGAGTAAATTCATGCGTTAGATTTTTATAGTATTTTTCGCATATATTCAATAGCAAAGTGTAAACTTCTATTGATATTTCACTTGTACGTTCAATAGGCTTTCTTAATCCATGTCGTTCTGTGTATAAACTCATTTTTTAGTCCTCCCTCTTATTTAATGATGATATAGCCACTAAGCTACTCATCTTTTATTTATATTTCTTCATATCCGATTTTTCCTTTATTATACATGTTTCAACAAAATATTTCCATTATATTGCTTTTTTGCAAGATTTAAATCTTCAGCTTTTCTCGCTATCTCATCAATAGGACTCTGTCCTTCCTCATCACCAAACTCCACATTTATGTTGATATGTATATCTGCATTTTTATGGGAGAGAGATACAATCGTCTCAGCGGATATATAATTTGAAAACATATCCCCACAAACTAAATCCTATTAAAACCAAAAGATAGTTTTATGAAAGAATTAAAAGCCTTTCACTAATAAACATTAGGCGAAGTTCACCCCATCATAAAGCTTAATGAACATCTCAGCATTAACATTTTTGTTTTGATTTCTGATGTCTTATTATTTATTTGTGTTTTGGTTTCTATTTTGCTTTTGACAAAATTTTTGTATCCAAAATGTACTCAACGTTAAATACATGTAAATATAATTATTTATCCAAGTGACCCAAGTTCCACCTGTACCTCATTAGCAACTTTACGCACTACATAGTTTGTATCTACAGATGCTTTTTGAATAATGTATTTGTATGTTTCAAAATCAACATCTTTTAATAGGTAAATATTTCTAAGTATTTTATTTTTTATGTAGAAATTATCTGTGTCCATTAGCTTAACTAATTGATTACATACAACATTCTTATTCTCTATGTTTTGCAATAATAAAAACAGAATTTGAACCGCATTCCAACGAATATCCAAGTCGGATTCCACACACCACTCTATCGCCTGTTGTAATATTATATGTTCTAACTGAATGTCAGACACAGGGGAATTGTTAGCTTCTAGATAATTCAAAAATGCTGCACTAGCTTTTCTATTTGATAAAGTATCATCGCCAATATCTGCTAATATATTAAGTAACTCCACTGTAATATCTTCGCCTAAACAATTATATAAAAGAAGTGCAGAAAACCTGAGATTTGTTTCACTTAGATTCGTCATGATAGCCTGTGCCTTTTCCACTTGCGGTTTGCTCGACAATAATTCTATTATCTTATTTTTGTTACGCTCTTGTACGCTAGTTCGAGATTTGAGCAAGTAAACAAGCAATTCCATAGCATCTATTTTTGCTTCAATCGTCTGTTTTTCCCTTAATAACGTTTCACTCGAGACTTGAAACGCAGAATCAATTAAGTCATTAGAAAACTTTGCCGTACTTTGCTGTAAGATATTCTTGATAGTAATATGCGGCAGATTCCCTCGATCAAAAAATGTCCCATTTTTTCCTTGTTCTTCGTTGTCTTTCTGCACTTGATTTATATATGACTTCAGAAAAACTGGCATATCCGTGTTCTCTTCGACAGTTGTCTCCAAACGGTAAGTGCTGTCATAAAAATCAGGCATTTCATCAGCAATTATTTTATCAAGTTCTTCTGTTAGATCCCTATGCTTTTTCCTAAGTGTAAACAGCGCTGCCTCTAGACCATGAATATGTGTCCTTTCATCTGGATTTTGTACAATATTTATAATGACTTCCAATAGATTAGCTACATTTTCTGGAGACGCTTGGTCAAGATTTATGCATTTCCTAATCAGTTTAAATATTTCGTCGTAAAATCGACGTTTGTTATTATGAATACAGTTGCATATGATTTCAATTAGTTGGTTCTGAGAGATACGCAAATAACTCCCTTCAAGGGCAGGGAATATCTCATAACCTATTACAGTTACGGAATTTTCATCTTTAATCCATTTGGAAATAAGCTCATATAACTCAGACCAAACAAAACTGAATCTTTCATCATCCATATAATAGCAAGTAATTCTAAACGCATCTAACTTGCTAATAAACCGTTTATGAGCAATTGGTCTGTTGTTCGAAAAAGAATAAATTTCATATGCATCGTTTTCATTCATCTTACTTAGCAAATCACCAAAACATCGAATTATGCCGTCAGTTTCCTTTTGTTTACCAAATATAATTGTAGTTTTTAGCAGCAGTTTTTTTATGCTCCAATTTGAATACCTAGTTGCACAATAAAATGAAATAAGTTTTATACGTTCGTATAGTAACTCTAAATGAGTAAGTGAGCCATTATACATCGCTAATACATAAATGCCTGTAAGTGATTTAATATGTGCACCTAGCCCGTGACCGTAAGTAACAGTCCCAGGAGTTTCAGTTTTATATCTAATATCCTGTTGAATAATACCTTCATAATAATTACTGTCTAGCCTGTCCAATAATGGGTAATAAAGCAAAGATTGACTGTTATCCAGTTCGTTTTGATATTTCGGTTTTAGCGAGTAAGTATTTCGGCTTTCCTGTAAGAACATATCTTGATTCCGCAAATCAATGAGTATATCTTTTATAAGCCATTCAGGTAAGCAATTTTGTTTTGCTATTTGCAATGCTTCATCTAGTTTGTTTATACAAGCTTCTTGATTTCCGGAATAATATTCCTTGATGGCCTCGTACCGCTTTTTTGTTACAGTAAAATGCTGCGAAGTTTGATGTTTCTCAATTTCTAATAATAATGAACTCAAGTTATATTCATTGACGGTAGCCCCTTCAAATAACACGGGGAGAAAAGCAGCGCATAATTGGTCTATGTTTCCTGTTTTTTTCACTTCGTCATTTGAAAGCTCAAGAATCAGCTTTGTAAAATATTCAACACAACAGTCAATATTAGTAAGTACATCTTTTTGTGCAATACTATCTGAATAGAGAGATAATTCAATATTTGAAATATCAGCAGATTGCTCTATCGATGACTCTTCATGCCATGTTAAGCGTCCTTTGCAGTAGTGCTTATATATCATTACTAAATCGTTAATTAAATCTATTGCACCGGTTTTGATAAGGCTTTTAAAATCATGTATGGTTTCACTTTTTGCGTATTTTGCGCCCTTCAAGCTTTTTTGCAGTGGCGTTTCTGCTTTTGAGAATTGGTCACAAAAATAGAAAAGTGATTTGATACCATGCTTTTTAGCTGTATCAATTTCCTTTTGAACTCCTGTTGGAACACCATCGTTATTATCGATCAGAAATATACATACATCGCAATCTTCCAATGCATATGTATAGTGCTGTCCCGCCGAAGTCGTGGAAGCTCCTTCGGATTCAAAAACATAAGCTTTTGCAAAACCCGTTGATTCAATTAATACTTTAAGTGCTTCACGCACGAAATTATATTTTTGTTTTTCAGGCTCATTACCACATGCAGAGCTTATAAATATTTGTATTTTTTGCTCAGGTATAATCATAGTCCACCTCTCCCAAATTCATTTTAATAAATGTTTGATTTTATCACATTCACCACCAACAGTTGCAGATTCAGCAACCAATAAAAGCTACGTATTGTGTTACCAATACACTTCTTTTATTCAAATTTTATCTTCATAGGGGTCTTGCTCTTTATCATAGTCAAAGAACCTTTTTAATCACACTCAGGACCAGTACAGGACTGAAATTCCAAAATAGGTACTATTACTGCTTCTTCATTTTACGGAACTTCCCATTGTAGATATAATACATCCTTATTTTTTATCTCCTTCACCTAATAACTTCACTTCCATATCTTCCAAGGCCTTGATATAATTTTTTTCTGCCTTGGAAACATCATATAAATGTAACTCCTTATATTTCTTATACTCTGTCTTTGCCTTAAGTTCAGCTGCCTTAGCACTAATCTTGCCAGCATGGGTTAGAATTTCATGCTTGGACAATTTCAGAATCTATCTAGCGCTTCATAATGAAATAAATATACCTTCTAATACTTTGAACAAGTTAGTAGACTCTTAGGCTAAATTATTTATGCGACAAATTTAATATGCTGAAATTGCTAATACAGTCTATAGCTTCAAATATTCTTAAAATTAAAGTATATTAAATTTCTTAAAGATTTTTTTGATCCGCGTGTTTGTAATATTACCTTAATTCTATAGCATCTTCCAGCATTTCTCAACTAATAATTCTATAATTTGACAAATATAATGATTGTTATGATTATTTAATGATTAGAAAATCAAGTAGACATATTCCCACAAACAAAAACCATTGAATGTCATCTACACACTCAATGGCTCTAACTATTGATATTACTCAGTTTCATTCTTTTCTAGCTTAACAACTACCTCACAATGCCTTGAGAGTACAATAATGATGTCGTATGTATCTGATATGCCCTTGGTGGCAGAGTATATTTCTGAAAAATTCACTACTAAAGTTACATCTGCATTATGTAGTCTCATTTTGGTAATTTAGACTCTTGCCTTTTACAAATAAATTCTAATACTTTTTGTATCAAAATTGTAATGAATAAAACCCTCAAAAGAATTATTATATTTGAAGGCTTTATCTATTACAATTTGCATTGATGTTTTCATGTTGTTACCCAGCCGAAGTACATCCTTTATGGTACTCCTCAAATATCTTTTTAGGCACAGCTGCCTTTTCTTCATCAACTATTACTTTTCCATCTACTATCTTATAGCCAAGCGGCATATGCCTTTGCATCATCTACCTCACCTCACTTTCCATAATGCTCTGTCAGCTCCAGATTGTTAATTAGCTTAAAAGTATAACAAAAACTTCAACCAAAATACATCTTCAAAAAGGCACTCAAATAAAACAAATTTATTTGAGTGCCTATCCTTGATGCTAATTAGCCGCTATATTTCCATATTATTTAAAAATTCTTTTAGCTTAACTAATTCTTCTGTTGACAAGGTAATGCCTTTTCCCATTTTCTCGCCATTAGGCGCCCATTCTCGAAGATCGTACTTAGCTTCTTTTTCGTTCCAACTTATACTCCTAAGTTCCGTTGTCCAACCCTTTGAAGATTCTGACAATTTACCATGTTTTTGAGTTACTTCATATTTAAATTCTGCCATTTATCCACATTATCCTTTATATTTTAATATTATTAAATCTTTCCACCCACACCTTTAAATTTATCTACAAAAGCAGAAATCTTCTGAAAAACGCTCTGCTTTTTTGCTAAATATTGAGGATTAAGCGGACTCATTTTAGGAAGAATTTCATTAAGGTCCGTTCCATTTTCACTGACATATTCTCTTTTTAACGAATTCAAAATATACCTTTTTGCAGACTCTTCATTTAGTTTTTCAGCATTGATCAATTCTTCCGCTTCCCGTTTTTGCTCCGCTTGTGCAAATAAAAAGAAGGCCTCAATAATACTTGCTTTATCTTGAATCTCGTCTAAATCTGCTTGATGAATAAAATCAACTACTAAGCTTTCTTTTGCACGGTTCCCCACACTAGATCGAATTATACGACGTACTTCTTCAATCAACAATTCTTTACTCTTTACTTTTTTATTTTTTTCAAAAATAAGTTCAAGAATGTAATCTAAATTTATCTCTTGTGATTTTAAAAGATCTACTTCAAAGACAACATCATCCCAATCAATAGAGGAATTTTCTTTTTCATTTCCAGCTTTTTCACGACGTAGCCAATCGCGAATATCGTTATATGCAGAACGATAGTCTTGAATAGTTCTTTCCTCAGGCACTTTAATCTCTTGCATAGTAGCTATCTCTTCATCACTTACATAATAAGTTGATTTAAATTTTTCTAAAGTCTTAGAGTCAGTAATATCTATTGTTTGTAAAGCTCTTAAAGCTGAAAATTCATCGTAATTCTGAAGGATATTTTCAATACGCAAATATTCACCAAAGAGTTTAACAAACTCTTTTTTATCTTTTTCAGTAACAATATCATCCGTACTAGAAAAATGTTCTTGTAATTCTTTGACTACATCTACATATCCACGGCGGGCTTCACCAGTTGCCACATCAGTGAATCCTTCCATATATTCTTTGTAGCTTTTTTCCAACACTACATTTTTAGTATTTTTATCTCCAAAAAGAGTAATTGCGTCTATAGTTGCTTGTTCTAAGTCTCTAAAAGTAACAATATTTCCAAAGTTTTTAGTAGAATCGTAAATACGATTTGTTCTTGAAAAAGCCTGTATTAAACCATGATATCTAAGATTTTTATCAACAAATAAAGTATTCAATGTAGGTGCATCGAAACCTGTCAAAAACATTCCTACTACAATCAATAAATCGATTTCTTTATTCTTCACTCGTTTAGCAAGATCACGATAATAATTTTGAAATTCATTGCTTTCTACACCATAATTGGTTTTAAACATGGCATTATAATCTTTAATAGCCAAACTTAAAAACTCTTTTGCACTACTATCCATTGCTGATGGTTCAAAAGTTTCATCCTGAATTTCACCTATAGCATTTTGCTCTTCATTAGCAGCAAAGGAAAATATTGTAGCAATCTTAAGAGGCTTATCACTTTCTTTTTGTAAGTTATTTAACGCTTCATAATAGAATTTGGCTGCATCAACACTACTAACAGCAAACATAGCATTAAATCCTTTTCCATTCGTATTTAGGCGATGCGTTTTTATTCTAAAATTATCAAGAATATATTGAGAGATTTCTTTAACTCGCTCAGGATGTAGCAAAGCTTCTTTATTTTCTGCTGCCGATAGCTTTTCCTCCTCCTGTTCTGTTTCAATATTTTTGAATTTGGGACGTACATCGTTATAATCTACTTTGAATTTTAAAACTTTTTCATCTCTAATGGCATCAGTAATTACATAAGAGTGCAACTCTCGACCAAAGACACTGGCAGTAGTTTCAGAACCCAAAGCATTTTCTGGGAAAATAGGCGTACCTGTAAATCCAAATTGATAGAACTTCTTAAATTTCTTTTTAATATTTTTTTGAGCTTCGCCAAATTGCGAGCGGTGAGCTTCATCAAAAATGAATACCACTTGTTTATTATATATAGGCAATTCTGTTTCACTCTTAATTAAATTATTAAGCTTTTGAATAGTCGTAACAATAATTTTATTATCATCTTTTTCAATGTTACGCTTTAACCCTGCGGTACTCTCTGAACCATTAACACTATCCGGAGAAAAACGTTGATACTCTTTCATCGTCTGATAGTCTAGATCTTTCCTATCTACAACAAAAAATACTTTATCAATAAAATCCAGTTCAGTCGCCAAACGTGCTGCTTTAAAACTTGTCAGGGTTTTTCCTGAACCTGTTGTATGCCAAATATATCCTCCGCTTTCAGTGGTGCTCCAGTTTTTGGATACATAGGAACTTTTGATTTTCCATAGAATTCTTTCTGTAGCAGCAATTTGATAAGGACGCATAATCAGAAGATTGTCACTCACATCAAAAACAGAATATTTTAGCAGTACATTCAACAAAGTATTTTTCTGAAAAAAAGTCGCTGTAAAATCTTTCAAATCTTTAATCAGGCTATTATCTGATCTTGCCCAATTCATAGTAAAATCAAAACTATTCTTATCTCGTCTCGTTGTATTAGCAAAATACCTGCTATCTGTGCCATTAGAAATCACGAAAATCTGTAAATATTTAAACAAAGAGTTTTCAGAATTAAAACTTTCCTTACTATACCGATGAACCTGATTAAAGGCTTCACGAATAGCAATCCCACGCTTTTTAAGCTCCACTTGTACTAAGGGCAAGCCATTAACTAAAATGGTAACATCATATCTATTGGCTTGAGTACCTTTCTGTTCAAATTGGGAAATTACCTGCACTTTATTATTGGCAAAATTATTTTTATCTACCAGGTAAATATTTTGAATATGCCCATCATCAAAGACAAAGTCATAAATATAATCATTATGAATTTTACGAGTTTTATCAATATAATTGTCACTAGGTTTATCTAAAAACTCTTCACAAAACCTAATCCATTCAGCTTCTGAAAATTTTACATGATTAAGATTTTGCAACTCTACACGAACATTAGCAAACATTTTTTCAGGAGTTGTTAAATTAGGCAGATGTTCATAGCCTTGATTGACTAAATCACTGATAAACTCCCGCTCTAAACTGTATTCACTTTGATAGCCCTCACACACCTGAAAACATTTGTCATATTTATCTAAAACTATAAATTTTTTTGATTCGGCAATGGTTTTGTAATCACTCATCTTTATGCCTCCTTCCAAAAGCTATAGTTGCTTATCAAATGTTCAAGTAATAGCCTAACAGTTTGCTTTTCTTGGGGAGATGGTTCTGCTACACTTTCATCTGAGAGTGTAGAATGACTTGTAAATTGAATAATACGATTATAATAACTTTCTTTGTTGCCAGGTAATAATTCTGACCATTTTGGAAATCCAAGAAAACTAGCTGTTTTTTCATATAGATTTCTTAAAAGAGTGAAATGATATCTTTCTACTTGATTATTCTCAATTGCTTCCTCTATAGTCTTCTTCAAATGCAAATGATAAGAAAAGCTCTTATTTGAATCTCCTCTTTTTTCTTGCAGTTCAAAAGTACCGTCTTCTTGCCGTCCTAGCATATAGCAAGTCTTAGATTTCAACTCATTATGGAGCACATTATAAAAGATAGGATTGTGTGTTGTAATAATAAACTTTAGTCCAGATTCAAAATCATTTTTTTTGATCAATTGAGCCAAGTCTACAGCTAACTGCATCAAATGGTTATCATCTAATGAAGTTACAGGGTCATCAATAAATATATATTTCATCTGGTCAAATTGATTTGTTTCTCTACCACTTGGTTCAGCTACATTTAAAACATCAATAACTTGTTCAAGTAGAGAATAGAAAACGCACCATACGAAGTTACTTTCTTCTCCTTTTGAAATTTTAATATTATTTGAACGCTCATCATTACCACGTTCATATGAAAATGTTACTTCTGTAAACGCTCCAACCGATATATTCTCCCCATTTTTATCTATAATAGCATATTCTTCATTAAAATGTGGAGTTAATTTCTCATCAGTATAATGTTGAAAATGAGAAATAATATTTCTATCTTGTCCTTGCTCTTCAAAAATCCATCTTGTAAATGAGTTAGGGTGAATCTTAAGTTTTGGTTCAGTATCATTTTCTAAGTCATTATCCCAATAGAATAAATCTTCCGTAAAAGCATTATAATAAAGGATTTTTTTACTAACTACTTCTGATTCCACTAACTCCATTTCACCATCTACTTTCGGTTCCACTAATAATTTGAATTCCCGTGAAAGTCTTGTTTTACCAGTTCCATTAAAGGCATAAATTAGTTGAACCTTTTTATCATTATCTTTTAACTGCTTTGCAATATCAGTTAATGAAACACCCATCTTAATCCTCTACCTCCTTTTTTGGAAAGCTAAGAAGCATATTACGATAATACTCGTATTGTTTTTGACGCAATTCTATTTCACAAGGTAAACCTTCGGTAATTGAGGATGTCAAGGCGTCGAATTTATCTAAAATAGATACTATACGCTTTTTTTGTAAAGGCAATGGATTTGGAACCATGATGCTATTCAAATTTTTCTGATTTAATTTGGGTTGAGCGGCCCCCGATATATAGGGAGTTAAATCAATATAATTTAAATAAAATTCAACAAATCTACGTTCTTCATAAGTCTTAAATTTAAGTACATGAGCATGATTGTTTACCCATATCCTCCCACTGGCACTAAATGCAATTGGTGTATTTCTAGCAAGTAGATTTGCACCATCTTCCGAAATAAGTAAAAAATCTCCTTCAAAAATATAATCTTTTACATAATCAACAATACCAGATGCACCATAATATGGAATATCTCCAAACTCTCTTACACCACTAGTAACCGGTTTACGCATTGAGTCAAGATTCTCGGCAAGCCCCCCCAACGCCTTCCACTCAACTTCGCCCTCTTCAAAAGTCAACAACTTATCACGATAATACTCATATTGCTTTTTACGAGCTGTAAGCTCTGCTGTAAGCTCTGCTGTAAGCTTCGTGAAAGCGTCCAAAATACGGACGATTTCTTCTTGTACTTTTAGAGGTGGGATTGGGATTTGGAGTTTTTCCACAACTATCGCATCTAGAGTTGGAATACCAGCAACACGTACCTTCGAACGCAATAAATGTTGCTGACCAATTAAAAAGTAATATATAAATTTATTATTTAATAAATCCGAATGTTGAATACAAAAGCATCCATCTGAAGACCAAAAATCTACAGCACTGTACCCTACTATACCAGCAGAAGCACCAACATTTATAACCATTACACTGTGGGCTGGTCTGTTACTTTGTCCGTAATAACCCAATGGCTCTAAACCACCATGAAACACAGGAAATTTCTCAGCATCAGATAGTTGATTTCTAGTTAATCTTCTACCGCGTAAAACATTAGATACTTCCCCCAACGCCTTCCATTCAACTTCAACACCATCAAGTAGTTTCTCCATAAAATTCGGCTTCATCATGATTCAATCACCTCAATAATCTCATCAATGTCAGCTCGAAGCTTATCTATCTTTGCTACGGTCGTTTTTATTTCTGCATTCACCTCATTGATATCAATAACTTCTCTTGTGTCTTTAGCTTCCACGTAAGAGCTTACAGACAGATTGTAATCATTTTGAACGATTGCATCATACTCAACGGATTTTGCAACATAATCAACATCTTCTTTACTGTCAAACATTTTTAGAATTTGCTCAATGTGATTATCTGTCAGTATGTTATTATTGTTCTCTTTCTTGTAAAAATCTTCGCCACTTGCATCAATAAACTGGGTTTTATTATTGCTTTTATGCTTAGAAAGTACTAAAATATTAACTGCTATTGAAGTCCCGTAAAAAAGATTAGGTGCTAATGAAATAACTGTTTCTACAAAGTTATTATCAATCAAATACTTTCTGATTTTTTGTTCTGCTCCGCCACGGTAAAAAATACCAGGAAAACAAACGATAGCAGCACGACCTTTGCTTGAAAGATAACTAAGGGCATGAAGCACAAAGGCAAAATCAGCTTTTGACTTTGGAGCTAATACTCCTGCTGGGGCAAATCTCTCATCATTTATTAGGGTTGGATCATCACTGCCAATCCATTTTATAGAATATGGAGGATTAGATACAATGGCATCAAAAGGTTTTTCATCACCAAATCGAGGGTCTAAAAGTGTATTTCCTAAAGCAATATTAAACTTATCGTAGTTTATATTGTGCAAAAACATATTCATACGGGCAAGGTTATAAGTCGTATGATTAATCTCCTGTCCATAAAAGCCATCTTCGATAATATGAGCATCAAACTGTTTTTTTGCTTGTAACAAAAGTGAACCCGAACCAGCTGCAGGGTCATAAATTTTATTGATGGTTGTTTGCTTGTGAAGCGCTAACTGTGCAATAAGTTTAGATACACACTGCGGTGTAAAAAACTCACCTCCAGATTTTCCTGCATTGGCAGCATAATTAGAAATTAAAAACTCATAGGCATCACCAAAAAGATCAATATGACTATTTTCAAATTCACCAAAATTAAGTCCCTCAATGCCTTTAATTACAGCGGCTAAACGACTGTTTTTATCCTTTACGGTATTTCCAAGTCTATTGCTTGTCGTATCAAAGTCAGTGAATAGTCCTTTAATATCTAGTTCAGATGGATAACCATTTGCTGAACTTTCAATAGCAGAAAATATGGCTGCCAAATCTGTATTCAAGCTTTCATTTGTATTTGCTTTTTTTGCAATATTAGTAAATAACTGACTCGGATATATGAAATACCCTTTTGTTTTAATGGCATCATCTTTAATTTCTTTAGTTATAATATCATCATCAAGTTCTGCATAATTGATGTTTTCGTCTCCAGCTTCAATATAGCTAGAAAAGTTCTCACTTATGAAACGATAAAAAAGAGTTCCTAAAACATATTGTTTAAAATCCCATCCATCTACTGAACCACGGACATCATTGGCTATTTTCCAGATTTGAGATTGTAATTCCGCTCGTTGCTCTGCACTTGTCATTTTATATCCCTCCAATTGTTATAATAAGCACCTCAATGACCGAGGGTATTTTTTTAAGACTTTCACTTTTGGCTTTAATTTCTATCAAAGTTTTATATTTTTTCTTCTTAATATTACTATATTTTCAATACATTAACTACCAATTCCTAATAAGTATTCCCAGCTTCTATTTTAGCTATAATAGGATGTCTCTCCATAAAAATGGACATTATTCTACTTCATTAACTACCTCTACTATATCGCCAATATCGCATTCAAGCATTTTACAGATCTTGAGTAATACACCAAGAGATACCACTTCATTTTTCTTAAGCTTTGTGAATGTAGCCGGACTGATCTTTGCTGATTTTCTTACTTCAACATTCCTCATGTCTTTGTCGATTATTAATTTCCATAGTTTTTTATAGCTTACGCCCATAATAACACCTCTTCATAGATAGTCGATTTCGTTTCAATCCCTTACTCCACACCACTATAATACAAATATCAATCTCAAAATATTATAACAGTTACAATTCATAAATTCAACATAATCGTTCAATATCTCAAAAATCACCGTAAATAATCAACTACGAAACAGGAAAAACAAAAGAAAATATTTATATTATCTATTGTACATATTACCACTTGTTCTTTTCTGATGTTAAGTATATTTTTAAAATGAGTCCTTCTGGTTGGTTCATTCTGACCCCCACCTCAGTCCACAAAACATGTAATTTCCCCTTGGTGAAAATACATGTTTTTTATGTTCTTAATCTCTTTTATTCAAAAATTATTCTATAATTAAAAAATATCTATTGGATGAATTACTTCCATTCTACCTATAACGTGATTCTTTTCTAAGCAAACCACAACGGATTAAATCAGCTATGGCTCTCTTTACTGTACTTCTTGACATGGATGTGTCTTTTGCAATGGTATTAATAGCTGGCCAGTATTCACCCTTTGCATCACATCTGTCTTTCAGATACATATATACATACTTAGCACGAGATGGAAGCTCCTCTTTATAGATTATTCCAAAAAGGCTCAAAGAAAACCACCCTCTATGTCCTTAGTATTGGTTTACGTTTTGGATCTACTTTGCCTCCATCTGTTTGTTCATGGAGAAATTTATTTAGTCTTTGGTTCGACCGAAAACTTATCTCTTATAGTTTTTATATTTAGCTTTGAAGCTATATATAATAAATGCATTAAGATGTAACATCTTAATGCATTTATTATTTTAATTTTATTTGATTATTAGAATATAATTTCATATCCTACTCATAATGTATTCTATTCTATGGGCAAAATGTAGATAATATTCAATAGTTATGATTTAATAATTAGTATTCATAGAATCTATATTCTTATTTTAATTCAAGTTTATACATATTTCCATCAAACACAAAATCAATAGTTTCTATATCTCCAAATATTTTAAATACAAGTATTCCAATAGGATCTTCTACTTGAATATATTTATCATCCATTGAATTATGTAATAAAATTAAATCATCCCCTTCATTATCTACTGCACTGATATCCATTTTAGGAATAACAGAATCACGCTGAGAGGTATTGTTTTTATTTGGATTATAATTAAGCGTCAGTAGGAGATAACCGTCTCTCTTGCTAACTTCAGAATTTGAGCCATGGAATCCTATATCAAATCCTAATTTAGTACTATCAACAGTTGTCTTACTAATCTTTTCATATATAGCAACTGAATCTTTTACGGCATCATTCTCAGATTTAACTAAGTAATAATCTAATAATTGAAATGAGAAATCTTCTAATTCTACAATTGTATCTTCTAATAATGGTGTACTACTTTGAACCTTTTGATTATCTTGCTCATTATCACTACTACTATTTGTACAAGCAGTTAATAAAAATATTAAAGTTACTATCAATAAAATAAATTTTTTATTCATTAAACCATCCCCATCATGATTTAGTTGTTTACAAAAAAGCACATTAGAAAATACCATCTTAACATTCTACTAATGTTTATCTATAGTATATAATTCACCTGCCATTTTATCAACCAAATTTATCCATTTACTCTTCAAATATCCCCAATTGCCCAATATCATCTGTCAAATGCTCTATTTTTAAGGGTCAAAAAACGGTGCTTTTCACTGATTTTTGACCCAACTTTCGTCCTCTAACCACTATATGTTGTTGTCGAATCTTATTATTTCTCCTATAACCCACAATACGTCATCAGAATTATACTCTCAACATGCCTTGAGAGGTCAATAAAGATGTCGTAGGTTGATATTATCCCCTTGGTGGGAGGGTATTTTTCAAGTAATTTAACAGGGTAGTATTTATTGTATCGCTGCCAAAATAAATTCACGCAAAGGTTAATTAAAGGTAATATCTTAGACAAGTTGTTTCTATGCATTAACCTCATAATTATGTAAAAACCGTACCTTAACGCAGAAATCCCTAATTCTGCGTACAAGTTAGAACCCTAAAGCAAATTCCCCCAAACTTATTAGTCTGAGGGAACATAAAAACAATTCAATTTTTATCTAAAAAACTTCAAAACTCTTAGAACCAGCCTATTCCTTAACGATCAACATAACACACTCAACATGTGTTTTGATAGAAAAATGATACTAATACGCATTAAATCTAATTTTGCGTAAAGATGTACCCCCATAATTAAGGGGGTCGTTAAGTTCTGTTGTCATGCTCTTTTACGCAACAATATTTTGCAGGTAGTATAATCATTGTTTATCTACTGCCCTTGCATGTTTTGAATATGGAGCCTATTCTATCATTCAAATCAAAGTATCCAGAGTCCATCAATACTGTTGGCTTAACTTTGAGTGCATTGGGCCTTCCATTTTCTAAGCAGTTTTCATTTGCGTATGCAGCAACAATCTCACCTATAAACATTGTAAAATCAAATATAGGTATAGTTTGTATTACCTTGCGAAGGTAATTTACAGGGCATTCTTTTATCATTGGTGCATTTCCTGATTCATCATAAAACGATTCAAAAATCTCTGATTTATCTACCTTATTACCAGAAACAGTGCCACAATAATCAGTTTTTTCAACAGCCTCAGATGACGGAATATTTACAGAGAAAAAACCATTCTCCAATACTCCAGCAGTTGTACAATGAGTATTTTTCAATGAAATATAAAGTACAGTTTTTTGACTTACAACTCCGTATGCTCCAATGGTCGTATAGTTTGCTTTTCCATTAACAGTTGCCCCTGCTAAAACTGTAATATACGGACCAAATGGAATATTTGCTATCTTCTTCTTATTCATAATTTTCTCCTCTCAAAATCTTTATTTGTTGCGACAATAGAAATTATAAGGTAAAAATAAATAAATTAATAGACTTTTTCTTTACCATGAGTTATCATATAGATAGAGTATACCCCTTACGGAGCATACTCTATTATTTTATATAAACTTGTTATGTATATTCTTTCTTAGTTATATTCAAAACCTCTGGCATTTCTGCACATATTTTTAGTTCTGCGCAAAAGTACGACCCCCTAAACAAAAGTTCCCTCAAACTTATTAGTCTGAGGGAACATATTAAACTCTCCAAATTCGCTCTATCAGTGTAACACACTCAACATGCCTTGAGAGTACAATAATGATGTCATTTGAGCCTAGTAGAGCCTTGGCGGAAGGGAATCTTTGCTTTTTTATCACCTTTAAAAATCTACAGTACATATGATTTTTTTACTTCAATTTATCAATGTGTTTCCTTAATTCAAATAATTCATTAAGTTCTTCATATTTTATAATTATACTAGCAGACTTTTCTTCTACATCACGGATATTTATTCTCTCCATAAGTATGCGCTCAATAATGCTAACAATAGGTGACTTTTCAATTAAATTTTCTTGTAACTCTCCTTGTTTATCTAAATATAATAACATAATAATAGCTATAATTTTTAAAATATCATCTGCTTGATCTGATTCACTAAAACTAGTTGTATGAATAATTTGTTCAAACTTATATCTAAAATTTTTACTCATTTTAATGTCCCTAGTTATTACAAACTCTTCAAGGAATCTGTAGAACTCTCTAACTAGCATTGGATGAATTTCTCTTATGTCATTTTTATGAATGCTATCAATATAAAGATCTTCTCTAAAATCTAATGTCCCAATTCTTTCAAGTAGTTCATTTATATTTTTTCTTGACATTTCTGCGCTATAAGTGACATTAATTCTTTCTTTACAGTCGCCTTTATGCCCCAAAGCAAAAACTATCTCTTCTTTCGTGAAATCAATATGTAATATATATTTTAGAACTAACAGTTTTTTGTAAATTTCTGTATTGTTGCTACGGTTGCAAAAATCAATGGCAAAGAGAATAGCCTCTTGCAAATTAATAACAGGGTTTTGGCTAACAGAACTTTCACTATTATTTAGTATCCAACGTATTTGATCTAATAAAACTTCTGCTATCTGTACCCCTACAGATAAATGGATGTCTTTCCCAATTATCTTTTTTAAATCCTCAGAAAATCCAACTAGTTTTTCACGCGATACATCTAATTGTATCCAATTAGCAGGAAAATTTGCAAGTATATTGCTTTTATAATAAAATTTATCTCTTATATTCGATTGGTATTCATTATCAAATCCTCTACCAAATAATTTTGAAAGTGAAGCTTGTTGCACTAAGATTCCTGCGTTCAGCACATTAAAAACGCTTCTTTTTTCTGAAATATTATTATGAATTAATATTCCATATTTGTATTCTGATATAAAATTTCCGCTAATTATATCCTTCTCATAATCAAGTTTAAGGGCGCTATAGTCTTCTGACAAAGGTACAAATAATTTAAAATCACTTTTTAAAGCTTTTTTTCTAAGATTATGTGCAGGGATAATAGTTTCTTGAATAGCTTTATCACTTGTGTAATTAAGAATTATTTCATATTTAACATCAAGCATCGTATCCTGGATATAGTCAACTATTTTCTTATTTTCTATATTATGGTTTAGATATAAAATTATTTCTGTACCAATATCTACCCCCTTTTCTTTTTCAATAAAAAAACATCCTTCATAATTGGGAATATGCAATTTTAGCGCTTCACTTTCTTCCGTATAATATCTAGTTTTAACATCAATTTCTCTGCAAACCATGAATGATGACAAAAAACCTATTCCAAAATTACTGATAGGTTTGTATCTAATATTTAAATCTTGGTATTCTTCATCCGAATAAAAACTCCTTCCTATACTAGTAAAATAACGCTCTATTTTATAACGATCCATGCCTGTCCCATTATCTTTAATTTTAAAAAATCTTCTACCTTGAACATCTTTACTTATCTCAATATATATTTTATTTGCAAACTGTATAGTATCTTTCGCTTCTCTTACAGCTATCGCATCAATTGAATTTTGAATTAATTCTCTGGCAAATACTTCTTTTGCTGGATAAATATTATCTCCAGTTAATAGAGGAAGCAATGTTGGAATATAAGCTTCAAAGTTATAATTATCCAAGGCTTTTTCAACATTATCACTATTAATCTGAGGTAATAAGTAATATAGTTTCAATCCAATAAGTTTAAAATAGTCTTCATATTTATTTATCATCAGATCAAACTCTTTTATAAAAAGCACTGCCATTTTATGTGCTGTAGCATCATTGCAGAGTAACTGAATATATGCGCTACGTCTGTCTGAATCTGAATTAATAATAATTCTAGGTGCAGGAACATTTTCATGAAATTTATTATCTTCAATCTTAATATTTACTTTGTATTTTATACTATGTTTAAAGTCATCAGCATACTTTGTCAATATAAGATAAAGATCGCTAAAAAATATTGCTATCATTGTCAATGCTAAATAATACTGCGAAGTTTTTTTATTTATTGAGTTTAAAAGTTCATCACAATACTTTGCACATTCAGAAAGGTTTTTTGAATTAAACAATTCATGAAAGTCCTTAGAGCAGACTTGAAAATCTGGTCCATTAAGAATTTTATTATAAAACGCTTGTAAAAGAGTAGATTTAGATTCGAACTCTGTATCATTTTTTTCAATAATTTCTTTATATTTTAGCGTCCTATAATTTACAGCATATAGGATAAAAAGTATATTCTTTTCATTTTCATAAAGAATTTTATAGGTTTCATTAAAACCAGTAAATATTTCACTCAACCATTCTATAATTTTATTACAGTCATTATAAATACTGTAATTTTTTTCGGCAACGGATTGATATTCATTAAATTTATCTGGATTATTTACCTTCAGAAGTTCTAGTAACTTTACTACCTTAATTAAAGTGTTTTTAGGGGGAATTCGTTTAGTTTGTATAGGTTCAAGTGATTCACCATTATAAATAAATTTCTTTTGGATCAACTTAACATCTTCTTTTTTATCATAAAAATTTATAATGCTAAAGGTATGTCTATCGGTTCTAGACGTTCCTACGGAACCCCCAGCAAATATATTAATGATACTCTCAGTTGTATCATAATAATCATCTGAGATATACGGTCTCTCCAAGTCAAAATGTTTATGTCCATGCAAAACAGTTTTAACACCCATGTATTTTAGTTCTTGTATAAACTCGCTGTAATTCCTAATCAAACTTGAGTCACCAAACTTTTTAGAAACCTCCGGAAATAAATAAAAATGATGATGAAATAAAGCAATTATATTATAGTCAGTAACTTGCTTCAATTTCCTCTTAATATCAGCAATCTGTTGCAAAGAAATATTACCATAATCATCAAATTCAGAGGTCTTTTGTTCTTCTAATATCTCAATTAATTTATCTCTATCGATGTTATAATCACCTAAAACTTCACTACTCAAATTACTTTTAAGCTTAGAGATAAATTCTTTATCAAATATTTTTTTATTTTCTATTTGGCAAGAATTAAATCCTATAAAAACAATCTTGTTATCGTGATAAGGTTTATAGACAGAAAAATCCGTATTATAGCTTTCAGGAATTGTTTCATAAAACATTTGAATAAAGCTATGGTACTTTTCCCAACGTTCATCTATATTATCGGTTCTTATTATGTCATGATTACCTGGAACAAAAATAAAATCTGTTTTGCCTAATTGTTTTGTTTGATTATAATTTATCTCTTTTAATATAATTTCATAAAAATTAACAGCTTCTCTAATGAGTGTCTCACTAGTTTCTATAGTTCCCTCAAAAATATCGCCCGTTGTTATTACACAATCAATATCTGCCATTTTATTATGCTCAATATCCGAAACAATCCTGTAAGCGATACTTTCAGAAGGCTTATATGTTTTTCCAATATGCACATCTGATAAATGCAAAACTCTAAATTCCATTATATTTTCCCCCCGAATAGTATTTCTGTTATCTTGATTATAGATTTCTATTGTCTTAAAATAAATTCCATACGTTCAATCTCCGTGTTCCTGATAGAATCATAATATATAATTTCCGTTAAATCATCTGGGTTACCTCATACCTCATTACCAAAGATTACGATTTAAATATCATTAGCTACTTTGGTCACGCTATTCTATATAATAATTCCTTGACTGTTGTACAACCCAATTAACAATATAGCCAACATGATTATTCTCATTGTATAACCTTTTCTGTCAATTTACAACATCAAATCTCCAATTGTTACGTATAAAAAAAGGATATGAAAGCTTTAACTCTCACATCCTTAATTTTACTTCATTTATATTGATTTTTCTTCTTATAATCTAGTTGTTTTTATGTTGCAACAGAATCATAAATTCCACATGCCTTGAGAGTACAATAAAGATATCGTAGGTATATATTACTCTCCTAGTGGAAAAGTGTATTTTCAATAATTTTACCATTCAATCTTTACTTTTTATAACATAATGATATAGATTATATATATTATTTAGTAATAATAAAAACTCCCAGCAATAAAGCCCCTAGCATACTGGGTGTTTTGCCTTAACAGTTTTCCATAAAAATACTTTCTAATTTTATTACTACATTCCGTCATCTATTTATAGTTTGTAATTGATCAAAATGTGATTTCAAAAAAGATTTGTTATTTATTACTATACTTTATCATTAAATATCCCTCACTAAACTATGTCGTCTTACTTGGCTATAAAACAATCTTTTTTATTTCTCTATTTATCCACTCTACAAAAGTATTCTTCTAATTGTCTAAGCAAAACTTGCTTGTGCTCATATTCACTAGTTTCCCCTTCTTCCAATATTTCCATTAGAGTTCCACACTTAGAACACTTTACGCCTAAATGCCTCTCATTTTCCAATGCATAAAACCCACTTGTTATATTTGTAGAATGATGACAATTATCGCATTCCACCAGTAAAATCCTATATTCCTTTCCCTCATTGCCAACACTTACCAGTTTGTCTTCTAAACAAATAATATCAAAAGCAGTTTGAATAGCTAATTTCAAAATTTCTAAATTTTCAGATACAATCTTCTTAAAATTATCTATTTTCATCCAGCCCTCTCTATTTATTGAAATACCCTCTATTGGTAAAATTCTATCAATATCTCCCACCGAAATTCCAAATGTAGCTGATTTTTTATGAGTTATGATATTTCTTACCTCTTCCTTTAGAAGCTTTACACAAGAACTAGAATATAACTTTGAAATCTGTTTAACTCTATCACTAACAATAAATCCCGAATCTTTTATTTCCTTCTTAAATTTTTTCGCATGCCCCCTAACATCTAATACTTTTTTCTTCTTTCTCAATGTATCCTCTAATTCATTTTTCTCTTCTTCTGACCATTCAACATACTCAACATTATATCCTTTTTCCTGTTTGACAAAGATCATCTTCTTTTCATACATCTTATCTATTGTATTTTTATTTATTCTCAAACTATTTAGTTCAAGCGAAAAATATTGATTGAGTATTTGGAAAATATATTCCCAACAAGAGCATATCTTTAATGTGACTGTATCTATCAGATTCATGATTACCCTAAAATTATAATCTCCTTGTCCCTCAGTCATCGCATATATTTTTGCTACCTCTATACATATATCATTATTATAAAAATTAAATATTTCATTCATAAAATTAGTATACAAGCCAAACTCCAAAATATTTATCATTTTTGAAGGATCATGTGCCATTTTAAATTCATTTCTATATTGTTTTAACACTTTTTGACATAACTGCGAGTCTTCTTTAATCAGCACAAAATCTTCATAGTTCAACGAAATTTTGCCTATTGCATTATGATTTTGTTTGTCCAATTTCTTCTTAAATATACTTTTCATATATAGTATCCTCCAACCCTCTATTTTTTACAATATGTAACTATATTGTGCCACATGTTCAATTTTCAACATACTAGACATGCAAAGCTCTCTCTTGTTTATTCGTCAGATTTTCTTATTTACTTTTCATATACTATTACTTCCTATACACTAACCAGCTCATCCCAATGTATAAAATATTTTCTAAAATAAAAGCCACCGAATGTCATCCACACACTCAATGGTCTAAACTATTGATATTACTTAATTTCATTGCTTTTCAAGCTTAACCACGCACTCCACATGCCCAGTATGCGGAAACATATCCACCGGCTGCACTTCCTCCACCTTATATCCATTCTCCACCAAACATTTCACATCTCTAGCCATAGTAGCAGAATTACAGGACACATATACAACTTTCTCTGGACTTAATTTTATAATGGCTTCTATAACTTCTTTTTCGCAGCCTTTTCTAGGTGGATCAACTACTACCTTGTTACCCTTTATTCCTTTATCCATTAATTGTGGAAATACTTCTTCTGCTTTTCCTACTATAAATTCAACATTATCTATATTGTTTAATTTTGCATTTTCCTTAGCATCTTCTATGGCTTTCTTTACTACTTCCACACCATATATTTTCTTAGCTTCTTTTGCCATATACAAAGAGATGGTTCCTATTCCACAATATAAATCATAGATAATATCATCTTTATCTATATTTAAGTACTCCATAGCCTTATTGTATACTACTTCTGCTTGAATCCTATTTATTTGGAAGAATGAGTTAGGTGATAGATAAAATTCGTACTCTCCTATATAATCTAATAATTTATCTTCTCCATAAATTTTTCTATATTCTTTTCCATATGTAGGAGATGAGTTTAATTTATTTATATTTTGATAGATACTTATAACGTTCTCGTCTATTAACATATCTATTAATTCTTTCTCATAAGGTATTTTATCACTACCTGTTACTAAAATTACCATGGACTTGTTATCTTTATTAATTCTTATACCTATATGTCGAATAATTCCTTTTTTAGTTTTTTTATTATAAGGTTTTATATGGAATTTATCCATCCAAGATCTAATTATTTTTATTATCTTATTTCCTATTTCAGGTTGAAGTATACTTCCACTCATATTGACTATGTCATTAGTATTTTGTTCATAAAATCCAATAATTGTTTTTCCATTTTTTTCACCTACTGGTATTTGAACATGATTTCTATATCCATAGGGGTTATCCATACCGATAGTATCCTTTACCTCTACATCCGCTAATCCTGCAATCTTGGCAAGATCCATCTTTACCTTATTCCTTTTCCACCCTAACTGCTTAGAATATTTATATTCAACAAGAGGTATTCCTCCCCTTGCTTCTTCTATATTGAAATCTAGTGTTATTCTATCTTCAGAAGGTTCTATAATATTAGTTATTGATCCTATGGCAAAATTCTTTTTAACCTCATCTATTTTACCCACTACTTTATCACCAATCAATCCACCAGAAACAAAAATTGCAAAATTATCAACTTTTAATACTCCATTACCTTCATGGGTAAAGTCAATTATTTTGCCTTCAAATCTATCTCCTACAATCCTATCCATTTAAACCTCCTATATCCCAACTACTTTTCTTGTAGTATATATCCTTTTAAAATATAAGTACCCTTTAGCACTAAAGGGTACTTATATAACTATTCTATAACTACTGCTGTACCTGAAGCAGTAACCATCAGCATATTACCTTGACCTAATACTTCATAGTCAACGTCTACTCCTACTACTGCATTTGCTCCTATTTGCCTTGCCCTAGACTCCATCTCAGCTATAGCTTTTTCACGAGATTCTATAAGTTCTCCTTCATAACTACCAGATCTTCCACCAAAAATATTAGTTAAACCTGCTGCAAAATCTTTGATAAAATTTACCCCTGATATTACTTCTCCAAATATTATACCTTTATACTCAACAATTTTTCTTCCTTCAATGCTTGGTGTAGTAGTTGATATCATCCTCTTCTACCTCCTATTTATTTTTTTACAATTTCAGATAATTTTTCTTCTACATATTCCTTCAGTGGTTTTCCAGATATATTTACCTTAGTTTGATCCATAAAGTCTACCATCAGTCTGAAGAAATTAATCACCAACTTATTACCATCTATATAGTATTCCTCTTCATGACCTGGTATAAAGATTACTTCTAATTCTTCAAATTTAGTTTCTCTATTTAGTTTCTCTTTTATACCATCCAAATTTAATGTTTTAACAGGTCTAACCATATTGTTCATATTTTCTAAGTCTTCTAACATCCACATATTGTTATTCCAAAATTTTCTTTCTTTTTTGCTTGAATTATTTAGCATTTCTCTATTTGATATAGCTGATAATACTTTTCTAACAGATTCCTCATTAAATTCTTCTCCATATAAGTATTTCATTTCACTTTTATTTGCAACATCCATAAAAAAAGAATCTACTACTTTTTCTCTATCAGCAATTGATTGCCATATAAATAACATCATTTCCACTGTATCAAAATTAGTCTTTATTGTCTTTACCATTAAAATCGTCTCCTAATCCTTAGTTATTTTGATTTAATTCCTTTATCTTCTATTGTAATTAATCCTTCTTTATATAATTTTCCTATTGCTCTTTTAAATCCTGATTTACTCATATTAAGCTCTTTTTTTATTCTTTCTGGATCAGTATTATCATTTAGAGGTAAAAATCCATCTCTTTCCTCTAGCTTTAATAAAATATGCTCTGAATCTTTATCCATTTGAATATGAGCCCTATCTCTCAAGCTTAAATCTAGCTTTCCATCTTCCTTCACTTTAGTTACTCTTACTTCTACTATTTCTCCTACTTCATAGACCCCTAGTAATTCCTTTTTAGGAATCAAACCATCGTATTTATCTTCTACTGCTACAAATGCTCCAATATCTCTATTAATACTATAAATAGTTCCTTTTGCCCTATCATTTTCTTTATATGGAGATTCTGTACTTAACATATCTCTTATTTTCATAGTAGCACAAAGTCTATCGGATTTATCTAAATAGATTCCTACAAGATATTCTTTTCCCTTTTCAACGGAGCCTACTGTTTCACTAAAAGGTAAAAATAAGTCTTTTTCTAATCCCCAGTCTAAGAATGATCCTATTTTTGTTTGACTGATTACCATTAAGTGAGCCATTTCTCCAACTTGAGCTTTAGCCCTTTTAGTTGTGGCAATGATCCTATCCCTTGAATCATTATATACCATTACCTCTATCTCATCTCCCACATCTGTACCTTCTGGTATTTGAGATTTAGGCAACAATACATCATCTTCTCTAGCCTCATTAGTATTTAAATAGGCTCCTACAGAGGTAAATCGCTTTATTATTAATTTCTGTACTTTTCCTACTTCTATCATGTTTCACTTCCTCTTCCTATTTTTTCTACTATTATTCTATCACAATTACTGTATTTTATCTAAATAATTTTAGAAATTTTTAAAGGGCGAACAAAGTTCGCCCTGAATTGATTATTTAGAGATTTCTTTTTCTAATTTTTCAAGTACATCTAATGTTTCCTGTGGCAGCTTGTCCCTACCACCCTTAAAGGTTTCCATATTATTTAGAAACTCTTTTCTATAGTTTAGACTGCTTAACCACATTTTCTGATATTCAGCATTATCCATATCTGGAGTAAATCCTTCTACTTCTACATATTCAATATCAGTAAAGTTACCTAGTTTTTTAAATTCTGCTTTCTTAGTTGCTATATCTTCCAATAATTTTAACGTAACTTCTTTTGGGATCTTCTTATCTAGAAAATGTCCTGTATTGAAAATATAACATTCTACATTTCTATTATTAAACAATTCCTTAAACTTATTATAATCATCTTCAAGAGGATAAGTTCTAAAAGGATTTGCATAAGGTTCTATAACTAATGCATTCATATCTACGCCACTAGCAAGTCTTTCAGCTGTAGATCTTTTAGTTGCTAGGGTAGCTCCCATTACAGAAGCAAGTATAGGATTATTTATCTTAATTACTGGTGGAATAGTTGCGTCCTTCATTAACCAAGCTATAGAGTCTACTGGTTCGTCTATTTTATCTATTCTATTTTCTGCCCATAGCTTTGATTTAACAGCTCTTCCATTACCATTTCTTAAGTCTTCTGTTACTATAACTTTGTTTCCCTCATCATCTAAAGTAACACCACAATTTTGCACTGTTACTAAATACTTATTTGCTGGATGATCTGTTGGATAATCTTGAGTTTTATCAAAATATGATGGTTCTAAAGCTACTGAATATCCATCTTCAGTAGATATTACATAAGCATCATCATGTAATATTGTTATATCATATTTTCCATCATGTTTCTCATGGGTAAGTGTAGATTTTCCTGATCCAGATAGTCCAAATACTCCAATAGTGTATTTCTCATTATCTGAGAAATTATATCTTTTCATTCCACCATGACATGAAGCAAATCCATTTCTATTTGCTATACCCCAAGCCAAGGTCAATGTTCCTTTTTTATGTTCACCAAAATATCTCATTCCACATAATAGTGCACAATTATGTTGTGGGTCAAATAATGCTAATCCATTTGAATGAGTAGGTGGATAATACTCTGGGTCAGATAATATATAAATATCACCCTCTGGCAACTGTGTAGAATCTTTATACATTTTAATATACTCTTCTGTTATATACTGAAAGTTTAACATCCAGCTATACATTGTATTTTCATAACCCTCTGGAATTAACAAATGGGCTTTTACCATAAAATCTTCATGTAATCCTATAACTACCTGAGCATGATATAATTTTTTATATCTTGTATTAAAAACTGCTTCTCTTGAAATTGCTGCAAATTGTCCTTCATCTACATTATTTTCGCCAATAATAACTCTAGCTCCTGCAAATCTCCCTGTTATTTCACCATCGTTAAATAGAAGAATTTTTGAATCTTCATCTAATCCTAATTCTGTTGGCCTATGTACAGGCATATCTGTAACTACTGTACCAGATGAAGCTTTTGCTAATTTATATGCTTCTGATAATGAAGAAACCTTAATTACATTATTACCATAAAAAGCAGATTCAATTGTAGTACGTATAGGAGAAAAGATTGGATTATCTTTCCTTATATCTTCTCTTCTATAGTTTGCTATCGTTGCCATTGTTTACCCCCTCAATTAATCCTTATTATTTTAATAATCATATTATAACAGATAATTCGACTATTTGGAACAAGATATGATATATATTTTCGATATATGTGTTATGCTTTTTTCATTATACCTCTCATTAGTACGTCACTATACTAAAACTTTAATTTTGACAATGCATCTGCTAAATCTGTATTTATTGGCTCTGTCTTTGCTTTTTTTTGTTGTTTCATATAATTAGATACTTCCCTCTTAGATATATTACTCTTTTCTTTTGCTTTTCTTTCGTTAAAAGCAGAAAGCTTTTCTCTATATCCACATTGACAAGTAAATATTTGTCCCTCTCCTTCACCACGTAGCTCTAATTTTTTCTTACAATTTGGGCATCTTGCATTTGTCTCTCTAGATATACTTTTTTTATGACCACATTCTCTATCTTGACATACATACATCTTTCCTTTTTTTCCTTTGACCTCTAGCATAAATTTTCCACATTCAGGACATTTATTTCTAGTCATATTATCGTGTCTAAAAGTTTCATCGCTATTTTTTATTTCTTTTACTACTGATTTAGAATATTCCTTCATTTCCTTTATGAAATTATCTTTATTTAGCTTACCTTGAGAAATAAGCCCTAGCTTTTGTTCCCACTCCGCCGTTAATGCTGGAGATTTTAATTCTTCTGGTACTAACTCTAGCAATTGTTTTCCCTTTGAGGTTATGAATATATCCTTACCATTTTTCTCAATTAAAAATGTATTAAATAACTTCTCGATTATATCTGCCCTAGTGGCTACTGTACCAATTCCACCAGTTTCACCTATTATCTTCTTTAATGTTTTACTTTCATCATTCATATATCTTACTGGGTTTTCCATAGCTTGAAGTAAAGTTCCTTCATTAAATGGTGCTGGTGGTTTTGTTTTTCCTGTTGTTTGTACTAATGATATTACTTTTAATGTATCACCTTTATTTATTACTGGAAGATTCTGGTCATCATTATCTTCCTCTTCATCGTAATAATTATTTTCATAGACTTCCTTCCACCCTAAAGATATTACTCTTTTTCCTTTAGCTATGAAATTTTCATTTCCTATCTTAGCCTTAATAGAAGTTTCTTCATATTCAAAAGGAGGATAAAGTACTGCTAAAAACCTTTTAACTACTAAATCATATATTTTTCTTTCCTTATCATTTAACTCTGATAATAATACTCTTTGCTCTGTTGGAATAATTGCATGGTGGTCTGTTACCTTGGAATTATCTACAAAGGACTTATTAGCCTTTATAGGTGAATTAAGTACCTTTGATCCTAGTTTTTGATATTGGCCTATGCCGCAAGCCCTTACTCTATCCTTTAATGTATCTACTAAATCATCAGATATATATCTAGAGTCTGTCCTTGGATAAGTCAGTATCTTATGATTTTCGTATAGCCTTTGCATTATAGACAGAGTTTCTTTTGCTGAAAAACCAAATATCCTATTTGCATCTCTTTGTAAATCAGTTAAATCATATAATGTTGGTGCATATGATCTTTTATTAGACTTTTCTATATCAATTATTGCAGCATCTTGATTTCTAATGGATTCAAGTGTCTTATCAGATTTAGATTTATCAAAGGTTTTAATATCTTTGGTATTATTATCTTGCCATTTTAATTTTAGACCTTTCGTGTTAGCTGTAATTCCATAATATTCTTTTGGTACAAATTTCTTAATTTCCTCTTCTCTTTGTGCAATCATGGCCAAAGTAGGGGTCTGAACTCTACCGCAGGATAGCTGGGCATTATATTTCACAGTAAGAGCACGAGTAGCATTTATACCTACAATCCAATCTGCCTCTGCCCTAGCCACAGCTGAATAATATAGATTCTCATATGCTTTGCCATCTCTTAATTTGTTGAATCCATCCTTTATAGCTTTATCTGTAACAGAAGAAATCCATAGTCTTTTTATTGGTTTCTTTACATTTGCCTTTTCTATTATCCATCTTGCAACAAGTTCTCCTTCTCTCCCTGCATCTGTTGCTATGATTATGTCTTTCACATCTTTACGATACATCTGTTCTCTAACTCCATAAAATTGCTTTTGGCTTTGTCTTATGACTTCCAATTTCATCTTTTCTGGTAGCATTGGAAGGTCTTCCATACTCCAAGTTTTATATCTTTTATTATATTGTTCTGGATCGGCTAAAGTGACTAAATGACCTAATGCCCATGTTACAATATATTTTTCTCCTTCTAAGCAGCCGTTGCCTTTTTTATTACAATGAAGTACTCTGGCTATATCTCTGCCTACTGAAGGTTTTTCTGCTAAAACTAATGTCTTACTCATAAAAAACATCCTTTCAATTTTGGTTTTGCTCTTCTATCTTTTCTGCTAATTCACTTAAATAAATCCATCTCTCCATCTTTTCTTCAAGTTTATTTTCAACTTCTTCTTTTTCTTCCAATAATTCTTGAAGCTTAGTATAATCTGTGGCTGCCGCCTCTATTTTTTTATCTATTTCAACTATATTTTCTTCCAATTCAGCAATAATATTATCTATTTCATTCCACTCTCTTTGTTCATTATATGAAAACTTTAGCTTACTATTTGTTTTTTGTCTTTCTCTATGTTTAGGTTTGTGATCTACTATATTGTCTTCTTTTTCTATCTTTGATGCTTCTTTAAAATACTGGTAATTTCCAGTATATCCTACTATTTTTCCATTACCCTCAAAGACAAATAATTTTTCAACTATTTTATCCAATAAGTATCTATCATGGGATACTATAATTACTGGTCCTGGAAATTCTTCAATATATTCTTCCAGTACAGTAAGTGTATCTATATCTAAATCATTAGTAGGCTCATCTAATAAAAGTACATTAGGTGCTTCCATCAATACTCTAAGCAGATGCAGTCTTCTTTTTTCTCCACCAGAAAGTTTCCCTATGGGAGTCCATTGGAGATCTTTAGGAAACAGAAATCTTTCCATCATCTGAGAAGCAGAGATTTTTTCTCCATCGGCTGTTTGAATAAATTCTCCACCCATCTTTATAAACTCAATAGCTCTAATATTATTGTCCATATTCAGATTTTCCTGAGCAAATATTCCAATCTTTACAGTTTCACCTACATCTACTACGCCTTTATCTGGTTCAAGTCTTCCTGCAATAATATTCATTAAAGTAGACTTTCCACTTCCATTTGGTCCAAGAATACCTACTCTATCATCTCTTAAAAGAACATAGCTAAAATCATCTATTACTTTCTTTCCATCAAAGGATTTCTCTATATCTTCTATTTCGATTATTTTTTTACCTAATCTTGTTCCCCCTACAGATATATCAAGTTTTTCATTTGATATATCTAGTCCTCCTTCTTTTAATTCATTGAAACGTTCTATTCTAGCTTTCTGTTTTGTAGTTCTAGCCCTTGCTCCCCTCATTATCCAAGCCAATTCTTTTCTAAGCAAAGATTGTCTTTTCCTTTCACTGGCTAATTCTATTTCTTCTCTTTCTAATTTTTTCTCTAAAAAATAGTTATAATTGCCTTTGTATATATGAAGATTTCCACTATCTAATTCTATTATTTGATTAGTTACTCTATCTAAAAAGTATCTATCATGGGTAATCATAAGAACAGCACCTTTTCGTCTTCCCAGATATTCTTCAAGCCATTCTATAGTATCATTATCTAAATGGTTAGTTGGCTCATCTAATATTAGTAGTTCCGATGGATTGATTAAGGCAGATGCCAATGCTATTCTTTTTCTTTGTCCACCAGATAAATTGCCTACCTTTTCATTAAAATTTGTAATTCCAAGTTTAGTCAATACCACTTTTGCTTCATTTTCTAGGTCCCATGCGTTGGCCTCATCCATTTCTTCAGTTAGTTTTAATATTTCTTCATTTTTAGTATTGGGATTCATAATAGCCTCTTCATATCTTCTGACTAATTGAATATTTTTAGAATTACCTCTAAATACCTGCTCTACAACTGTAACATCCAGGTCAAAATCTATGTCTTGAGATAAATACTCAATGTTTACGTTGTTAGCCTTTACTATTCTTCCTGTATCAGCTTCTTCTATTCCTGCTATAACCTTTAAAAGTGTGGTTTTACCAGTGCCATTTACTCCTATAAGACCTATTTTGTCTCCTTCGTTAATTCCCAAGTTTATATCTTTAAGTACCTGCTTTTCACTATATGCCTTTGATAAATTTTCTATAGATATTAAATTCATAATATTACCCTTTCGTTTAAGTTTTTCTAACTTAATATTATAACATATATTGGACATACAAAACAAAAAACGGAGAATTAATTCTCCGTTTTTGCTATAATACTTCTAATTTGTTTATAATAATCTACAGTTGATTATTAAAATGCTTTTCCATTAGCTGTTTTTAGACCGTCAAAATTCTTTGACATAGCTTAGAATCAATCTTTTTCAGGTTTTACATTTTCATGAAAGTTAATACAGTATAAATTGACAATAGAGCGGTTTCACAATTATTCTAATCATAAAATGTTACTGTTCACACTAAAAACATCACCAATACCATGCATAATTATTTCAGATAATGCTGTTGCATTCCATATATTGATCTACTAAATCACCTTCTGATTTACATTATACTTCATGCTGATAAATATTGGTAACACTTATACCATATTACAATAATTTATCATTTCTATTGCATCCATTACATGTCTTTTGCTCAAAAGTGCATTCCCATAATATTCTTCTTCTCTACTATACTTTCTTTCAATATCCAAATATTCTTCTATTAATATAGGAATATCTTTTTTGCTTCCTTGTTGCCCAATAGCAGTAATAGCATAACTTCTAGATAGTTCGTAATAATCTTTATCTAAATCTAATATGTCATAAGCATACTTAATTATAGATTCATTGGTATAGTTCAAAAAATAATATAGTGCAATACACCTTTCCATATCGTCTCCTTCAAATAGATTTCTTTTCAATTTTTCATCATCAACTTCATTATTTTCTCTCATAAAGTAGCCTTCTAAATAGTTAGCTAATTTCTCTAACCACTGAATTTTATAATTCTTAATCTGCTTGTCCTTTATAACTATTCTTCCCTCGACTTTTTTTATTACAAATTCAGAAAATATGATATCTATATATCCACCCGATGTAACAATTCTTAAATGATATTTTTCTTTACCTGTATTTTTCTCAATCATCTTAAGTTTAGCTGACCGTTTAAAATAGCAAAAGATAAAATCATTAGAACCATCATAAGATTCATGATTGAAAAACATACATTCATTAAAACATAATTTATATATATATCGATTGTTATTATCTTGCATATATTTTCTTTTTTCTTTTCTACTTCCTTCAAGCTTACCCCAATCCTTATCAATATCATAAATAGATTCAATTAGCAAAACAAGCTGATTAGATTTTCTTTCTAATTTTATGCTTATTATTTCGCTATCATGAAAATAGCTAGTCCAAAGAAAATGCTTAATATACTTATTATTGGGACAATTAATCTCATCATTAATAATCACTCCATATGCTGAATTAAACATTATATTTCACCTCAGTTTTTACAATTTCATTTCTTTGCAATAGTATATTCTATTTATCTATTTTTAAAAAGCTCTTTCTAAAAAGAGCTTTTTAAATCTTTATTTTCTCAATATTTCTTTACATCATCATTTTTTTGTCTACGGACATATCTTTGAAAATTTCTTCCTCTAATTTCACATAATCTTCCTTAATTATACCTTCAAAATGATACATAAATCTTAGAAATCCATAATATTCGAATTCGTTTATCAACACTCTAGAACCTTTTTTCTATTGATTCCGAACTCTTTGTTATTTTAACTTTTCTACGATAAAATCTGTATCTAAAAAAAACGCTTGTCTTGTATCCTTATCTTCTATATCTTCAAATCCTAACTGATAAACAGTTGGATTAGTATTAGATTTTACAGTTAGTAGTTTGTTTTTTGAATCATAGGAGCAAATATATCTAGTATAAGTAGCGTAATCATACTTTTTATTTTTAACAAATCCATTTGGCATAGTCATTGCACCCATTATATTATAAGAGTATGAAAGTGCCTCTTTAGCACTATTGGGCTTAATATTCATTTTAGTTAGATAAAATGCTTTAATAAACCTAGAAATAGGATCATAACCTCCTGGCAAATCTTTAGCAGAGTTAAAATCTTCAAGATTATCTAAATCTAAAATTTGATTCAGTCTTCTAACATGAGATTCAAATCTCGGTGAATTTGTCATTACATCATATGGATTTTCATAGTATATCAATTTCCCTTTTCTAGGTTCAATAACAATGCACCTTTTAGTAGAATCGGCAAACATAAAATGAAAATCTGGTGATATTATATTTTCTCCCCTATGATCTTTAGCAGACATATGAATATTTGGTAAGTCTTCAATTAATTCCTCTACAGATTTGTAGTTTGTAAGTGCATAGTTTAAGTAATTAAAGCTAGAAATATTAAGCTTTTCTGATTTAGTTTGATTAGAATAAAGATTGAACCCTGAAAAAGCATTGGTAATCCCCATTAATCCATATTCATTTATACCGTCTTTCAATGGGTCTCGATTTTCAAAACATAGACCTAATGTCTTATATTTTGAATACAATGGATTGCCCATTAAATCATTACAAATATTATATTTTTTTGGTAAATAGATTACATTGTAATTTAGAGGAACTTCATAATCCATTGTCCTCCCCATGACACAGCCATCTTCATAATTTATTTTTATACCTGTACACATATTATCCCTCTTATTATCATAATGTATTTTTTGAAAAAACTGCTTTAGAAATAACTTAGTTATCTCTTTTTTAATTATAGCTTATATTTTCTTTCATTCCAATAATGACTACCTTTAACAAATTTTTTAGATATAATTTTAGAGAGGACTAAACATCTATTTAATCCTCTCTAAGGTTGTTGTTTTCAATGTTTAAGTATTTATTAGCAATCAAAAGTTTCAATTGTATTATGCCCTAAAACCCTAACTAAATTTACTCCTGCTCCATCCTTCCTTCTAAAGCCTGTTACTCTATCTTTTATCTTTCTTTTCATATTCTAGCCCCCAAACTTTTTCATATAATTTAATATATTTTCTTGTTCATCTTGAGTTCTGTCTTTGGCACAAAGCCACCTCATTATCTTTGATCTCTCCTCATTAAATTATCTCTAACTAGATATGTTTTCCTCTAATTAGAGATAATTTGTGACCTTAATAAGTTTATTCCCATTTCCATAGATTTAAACCAGTATTATTAAATTATCCTACTAGTCCAAATCTATCTCCCATCTCCTAAAAGCAAAAATAGTTTCATATAAAAAAAGAGAATGGCTAGCATAAGCTTTCCATACTCTCAATTTATCTCTATTTATAGTGTCGGAATAATAATTCAAACTTTTTTCCATATATTATATCCCCTACTATCACATTGAATTAGGATTATATTAAAACTATATTCATATAAATTCTTCTTTAATTAAAATTTCTATCTTGCCTTCAAAACAATTATACATTATTTCTATAGTTCCATCTCTTTCTAATAATTTGACCTTACTTCTTGGTATGTGTAGTATATTGGCAAGGAGCCTATCTGTCCGAATCTTTAATTGCTGAGGATTATATATAGCTATATAATCTCCTTTTTTAAAATTCATATCATCTCCAACAATATAGTAATCTATACTTGCCCAATCAATATCAGCTTTATTCTTTAGAAATAACTGTTTGTCTTTTCCATAGTCTAAAGCAAACTGCAAATCATTCATTAAAAATTTTTCATACTCAATCTTAGAAATATCAGTTACTTTTATTCGTTCATAAATACTTAAATTATAAGTATACTTGCATTTTTCACAATGATAAATCAACCATACATCTAAGTATTTTCCATTAGCATTCACTCTAAATTTATTTGTATTTATATATGTCGCTTTACATCCACATCCAGAACAATTGCGAATGATTTTATATGAATCTTTTTGCATAATCTTATATTCAAATTTTCTTAAATAGCCCATTTTGCACTCCTTTGTTTATCAAAGATATTCAAAGGCTATTACATGTCTTATATTATTTATTTGCAATAGCCTTGGCTATGCAAAGTAGATAGGTGTACCCATACTTTTCCCTCCTTAAGTCTTCTTTCATTTCTGTGTCTATCTTAATCTTTTTTACATTGTATTTCTACCTCAAACTTTTTTAGAAAAAAGAATAAGCCAATGCACTCAAAGTGCATTGACCTATTTTTCTCTAACTGTTTTTTTCATTTTAAGGATTATACGTTGTATACTTTTTTCAGATAAAAAGTATTTCTCAGCTAATTCTATAATTTTATATCCTTGTTGATAATCAACATATATTTGTTGATTTCGTATTTCTAGTTCATTACGAATATTGGTTTTTTCTCCCCATTCCCGTCTATTATTATCTTTTCTAGGAATATATATGTATTCTCCATCAACGTAATTATGAATTAATTCTATGATTTCTGCCGGCAGAATATCCTCTGCTCTTTTATAGCTCATTTTGCCCTCCTAAAATTATATTTTTTAGGAATAGCACTAGCTACAACAAATTAAATTCTTCAATTAAATTGCAATAGCCAATGCTATGCAAAAATAACATATTTTCTCATAAAGCAATCCTCCTTCTTAAAACAGCATACTCTATATTCTCTTCATACATCTCTTTCATCCACATATGCCATCTATATTGCCCAAAGTACTATTAGATAGATTATACCATATCTAAATATATTGACCAATAAAATACATATGCAATAAGCATTAGTACTCTATTGGTCTTATTTTTACAATCGGAAACATCCATTTTTATTTCTGTAGAAAATCCCGCTATTCATAAGCGAACAGAAAAGCAAGCAATTCACGGCAGATTGTTTATTTTCTTAATGAACTCGGCATCTCATTATCAAGCCATGTTTCAATATCCTTGCTGATATTAAGTATTAAGTCATCCAAAGGTATACGAATCCCCTGACACCCGCCCTGACAGCATTCATTACGCAAGTCATCTCCATATCTGTATAACGCTGATGTAATTTTAAGGCAAACTTTTGAATTTTTTCGGGTAACGGATGTAAAAAATCTTTCAAAACATGGAGTATGTCCGTATCTTCTGCTTTTAACAGCCTGTAATCGCACCGCAAAAGATTATTGTCGTTCCAATACCTTCTTCCCCTTCGCAGTTCTATATCTGCAATTGACATGGCTTTTAACCCAGTCAGCAAGATGGGATTATTCGGATATGACACTTCTAACAATTGTACTTCCGAAATACTAAGTGTCTTTGCTTCTAAATCAATACCAGTAAAATCAAAACCGCAAAGGGCTAAAAACCGCAAACATTCAATTTGATTAGAAGCAGGGATTTTAGGCTTTGTTCTTTTCCCATTCTCATCAACTGAGGCGGTAAATAACGGTATTTCAGTTATCAATAATGAATCGCCGTTTTCAGCCAGTTTGCTATGATAACCTATGTCAACTAACAGGTTTGTAACATTATGCAAAAACGGATAGTCTGTCATGCTTTTCGGTTTTTTTGGCGGCTTGGCAAATAAATGCCCGTCTGAGATTAAGCGGTCAAAAAATAAATATATAAAATCTCTAAAGGCAATAACGCCGTTTCGTATATTTTCTTCCCTTGCAACATTTTCAAAAATGGGTTTCAGTGCATAAACCTCGGGTATATTCGCTGGTATCAAATTTTTTTGGAATTTTGCAACTTCACTGATTGGTTTCAGCGCTACTGTCCCGCCGTGATGTATGCTCATTTTATCATTCCTTACTCTGTTATTTCCTTAATAGGTAACAGCAAATCAAGCTGCGTATCTTCCATTTTCGCGCCGTTTTCCATAAGGTTATAATAATTTAATACTTCCTCGAAGCAAGGCCCTTCGGCTTCTTCATACTTTTTGCTTGTCTTAACCCATTCTTGGAGCAAACGCCAGTCCTGAAAACTCCAATCTCTTAGTACATGGGCGGCATACATTCCTCCACCAAAAGTCTTTTTAACTAAAGGTGGCTTTACTTCCATATCATCTGGAATGGATACCCACGCCTCATATGCTGTTGGAGTAACTCCGATTTCGACTTTTAAATTTTCTCTAGAACAGTCAAAACCCATCCCTCTGGCATCGGGTTTAATTTTTAGCAATCCCGTTCCGTATACAAATTGCTCTATCATGCCGGTTGCTTCTGGTCCCACGCCGTATTCGGCTTCCCCTGAAGCGTATGCAGCAGCTACTGTCATTGGCGGCAAGTAAACTATCCGCACGTCGCTATCCTTTAGCTTGCTTAAACTTTCATTTGCCTTGTTAAGGTCATCCATTGATTTTTCCTCCTGCAATATGTTTTTTGGGAGGGAAATGCTGTCCACAAGGGCAAATACAGAATTATCACTTAAATAATCAAGCTGTAATCGCATATTCGCTTTTTCATGCAATTCATGAACAAGACGGCTAAGTATAGACTTAACTGTTGATAAGGCTGTAATCTGCTCGTCTAATTCGCTTATATTGCGCTCGAATATCTCTATCACATTCACAGCATCACTATTGCTAAATATCTCGCGAATTTGCTTGACAGGTACACGGAGTTTTCGCAGTATGATGATTTGGCGAAGTCGGCGTATTGTATCTTCATCGTAAACCCTGTAGGCATAATTTTCCATGCGTTGGCTTTCAATCAAGCCGATTTGCTCGTAATAACGGAGCATACGGCTTGATATACCAAGATTTTTCGATACTGTGCCGACGGTCTGCATTTGATTCATTGTCTTTGCATCTCCCTTCAAAACAAGTATAAAGTACGACACGGTGTTCGTGTCAAGAGGAAAAACCATTTTTTGTTTTGCTTGCTATGATTATTTCCCCTACTTCCTCCGCCCACCACACTTTGCCAACGGAGAACGCTCCAAAGCCTTCATCATTACTCGCTGTTCTTCATCCGCCAGCTTCGTGACATTAAGCTGTAGCTGTTTGCATAACTTATGAAACTTTGCCACGGCTTCAAACTGTGTTTTTCTATTTTCCATATATGATTGTACAAAATCCTTCATATCCTCAACTGCTGAAAATCCACATGGGATAGCAATTCACCAATCAGCCGATTATTAAGTGTCTTGTTTTTCAAAACCTCAACCGCACTATCAGACAAGGCAAGTGCGTCAATCTCAATATTCCTGTTTACCTTCATAACAACACCATCATTATAATCATACCACGAATACCTTCGATTCTCTAGCACTTTCGATAACATCAACCCCTATTCTCATAAATGAGAAAAACCGCTTTTTCAAGGCTAATTCAGAAAAGGGGATGAAGCCCCCGAGGGACAAAACCTATCATTGTTGACGGGTATGGCAATTTTCTGTTTCTCAATCAGAAAGGCTATCCTAAAGTGTCGGTCAATTATGACAGTATGTTCCGTGGACTTGTCAAGAAGTACAACAAGTGCCACGAGGAAGCATTGCCAAAAGTGACAACACCGCAATTGTATATTAATTATGTTTTTTTATAACAGGTATCCATACTTCAAACTTTGCATCTTGGGGATCTGCTGATAGATATACTTCAATATCAGGTGCATTGGCATATTCATAGCCTGATGTAGGAAGCCATTCAGTTACAATTCTCTTTTCAAGTTCTTGTATAGAATGTGGCATAGTACCTTCTCCATAAAAAATTGCCCACGTTGATGCTGGAATAATGAATTCTTCAAACTCTTTATCAATAGATTTATCGCTTGCAACAGCAATATAATACTTCCAATTTTCTTCTTCATTACAGGCACTTACTCCAAGTACACCCATGGGCTCAGAATTCATCATAGAAACAAGTTTTCCCACAGTGCCATCCTCTGCCACCCTTTGCCACATTTGTGGAACAATCTCAAAGTTTTTCTCAATCTCCTTATGTAAAGATTCTGCCACTCCAATGATTCTAAAGCTATCTTTCTGTTCAATTCTATAATTCATCTCCACATCTCCTTTAATTGTTATTCTGAAGCTAATTGGAGGGAATGCCTTGATTAAAACGCCTTTTGATCTAGCCTGTGATGGTGTAATTCCATGTATATTTTGAAAAGCTCGGTTAAATGCAGTAGGAGAATTATATCCATATTTCAAAGCAATATTGATGATTTTCTCCTTACTATTTTGCAAATCAACAGCTGCCATTGTCATACGTCTACGACGAATATATTCCGCAAGGGGTACATTTGCTATATAAGAAAACATTCTTTGGAAATGAAATGTGGAACAGCAAGCAATTTTTGCAATATGTTCATAATCAATCTCATCCTCCAAATGTTCTTCAATATAACTTATGGCACTATTTAATCGTTCTATCCATTCCATCCTCTTCTCTCCTTTACAATTAAATATAATATAATCCAACTATCTTTTCCTCTCCATTCATGCACAAATAAGAGAGTTAATATAAAATTACTGATATTATAATTGCAAAAACGAAGAATTAATTCTTCGTTTTTATAATTATTTTATTCAATTACTCCAAGGGAACCTTCATTTTGGCACTCAGCATCCAACTTAATCACCTTTTTTTGCCACCTGTTCCCTCTATATATCCAATAACCATATAAACAAACTATAAGATTACTAAAGCTCATGGAAAACCATATTCCAACAGGTCCCCAATTTGTGAAATGTTTAAATATTAATATCATAGGCAGTCTAACAAACCAAAGCCTTCCTACTTCCATGGCCATAGAGTATTTTGTATTACCAGAACCTTGGAATATCCCTTGTAATACACTAAATATACCCATTAGAGGCATTGATAAAGATATATAGAATAAATAGGTTAAACTTAGTTCTATAACTGAAAGATCATCTTTTGATTGCATAAAAAAGTTTATAATAGGCTCATCAAACACTATTAAAAGCGCACACCCTACAGTCCCTATAATGATTGTTAGTTTTAATGCTTTGTGAAAAGCTTCCCTTACTCTATCTATTTGATTAGCACCCATATTTTGCCCTACTATTGCAGTTAAAGCTGAACCTATTCCCATTGCCGGCTGCATTACTAAAGATGTTATTCTATTTACCATGGCATACGCTGCTATGGTAGCCGTTCCATAAGAACCTATAAATCCATTAAGTACAATAAATCCTAAAGATGCTCCTGACTGTCCTATTGTAGATGGTAAAGCCACAGTAATTATTTCTTTGATTATTGATTTATCAAATTTAAATTCTTTAAAATCTGGTCTTATTTTATTATTTTCACTAAATAACATCATAACTCCAACAATTGCCAAAACTGCCCTAGATACTAAAGTAGCCCAAGCCGCTCCTGCAATTCCCCAACCAAATGTAAATATAAATATTGGGTCTAAAACTACATTTATTATTGCCGAGATACCGCTAAGTATAGTTGGAGCTAATGTGTTTCCTTGAGCATTCATAATAGAGTTAATATTAAAGAATAGGAACATGAATGGTAAATCTAAAAAAGTAACTCTTAAATAAATATTTCCATATAGCCCCAAGTCTCCAGTTCCACCCATTAGTCTAATTATAGTTGGACTTATTATATATCCTAAAGCGGTGAAAGCAAGTGAAGATATTAAGGTAACAGCTATTAATTGGGTCGAATATTTTTTTGTTTCCTCTATTTTATCTCCCCCAACTAATTGAGATAAAATAGATGTACCAGCTATGGATAATCCAATACCCAATGATACAAATAAAAAGTTTACAGGCCACACAAAAGCCGTGGCTGCAAAATGAACTGAAGAAATTTTACTAACCCATATACCATCTACTAAATTATATAGAGTCTGTATAAGGCTGTTGATTATGATTGGGATTGAGAGCGTAATAAGTACATTGTAGATACTTCCTTTTAGAATCATCTCAGTTTTATTTTGATTATTCATATTCCACCGCTTTCTTAGATATTTCGAGTCGCTAAACATATGTATATTATAACATTTTGTACCAAAAATAAAAGTAGAAAAATAAAATAAGTTAGACTAATTTTGTCTAACTTATTTCACCATGTGTCATAATTTTTTAATATCTAGATTATAGATATTTTGCTAAAATACTTTACGAGGAGAAAACTTTTTGGGGAAAAGTTTTCTTACAAATCTATTGAGAACTCAAATGAGTTATCTCCTTATTTAATTTTAATTATTAGTTACTTTAACCCTTATGGTTTTCACTATCATAAATCCTAATAGTATAATACCTACATAACCATTTATTACATAAATTATGTTTACTAATCTATCAAATGGAACTCTTAGTCCAATAAATACACCAACTATAGCCAGTACCACTGTTAAAATCTTAAATTTATTTGTCTTTTCTTCTGAAAATCTAGCAACAACTTGCCATAAAAGTGGTACTGCTGTTGTATATATACCAGCTACTACTATAAATGAAAATACTATAGCCAATGCTGGATGTATATTTCCAGCTAATATTAGTGATGGTACCATTGATCCTGCTAATTGTTCAATATTTGCAATCATACCTAATGTAATAATTGCTAAAGCTACGCTAAATCCTAAAGCACCTAAGGCTACTCCAATAACTGGTTCTTTTTTAGTTTCACTAGATGCACCCATAGATGTCATAAATCCAGCTAACCATAACATACAAAATCCTACATATGAAGCAGCTGCATAAAACCAGTTAGAGGAAGCTTTCAATAAATTAAGTTTAGGTATTACCTCACTTGCCTTAGCTAATCCCTCTGGATTCTTAAGTATAGCAGTTACACCTAATATAATGGTCAGGAAAATTATTGCTGGACCTATTTTTCCTATTACATCTACTATTTTTCCTAATCCAAATATTACAGTACCTGCTGCTAAGATTCCCATCATTATTCCACCAAATTCTGGTGGAAGTCCATATTGCTGATTTACAGTGGCACCTGCTCCTCCTATCATAACTATGAATGACATATAGATAAAAGCAATGGAAAAGTAATCATAGAAACTTCCTACTATATTTCCACAATAGTATTTGTAAACATCGCTTCCCTTTGGAAACTTATGCCTCTGACCAACAGTTACAAAATCAATACCTACATAAAGAAACAATAAAAACACTACTATTACTCCTAATATACCTAGATAACCATATGAACTAAAATATTGCAAAACTTCTTGTCCTGTTGCGAACCCAGAGCCTATTAAAAATGCTATGAATGCACCAGCATAAGTCATAACTCTACCCCAGCTCATTTGTTGCTTTTCCACAATTATCATCTCCTATCAATTAATAGTAGTTTATTAACGATTCTAGTAAAAAGGGGCTATGAATTGCCCCTTTTATTTTTAGTAATGGAGACCTGCTAGAACTGAGTTACTTCTTTTATTTCTGTATTTAATGCTTTTAGGGCTCTTTCAACCATTTTCTTTCTTAGTGTATACTCTTCGTTCTGTGGAAGATTTGGATTTCCAACTGGATAAGGAATTGCAATAGTTGGAACAATTCTATTAGCTCCTACTGATTCTGAAATTGTAGTTATAGTAGACATATGAACTATAGGAATACCATATCTTTCTATTTCTTTTACCATCGTTGCACCGCAACGTGTACAAGTGCCTCAAGTAGATGTTAAGATAACACCGTCTACTCCTGCTTCTTTTAATTCCTTTCCAATTTCAGTACCAAACTTTATTGAATTTCCAACAGATGTTCCTGTACCAGTAGTAGTATAGAAATATTCAAATACATTACCGATAACTCCTTCTTTTTGGAATTCTTTAAGCATATCAAGTGGAGCTATTCTATCTGGAATTTCATTTGCATATACAGGGTCAAATCCACCATGAATTGTACAATATTCCCCTGTTAAAGCATCTCTGCCACTTACATCATATTTGCCCCATTTTTGAGCACTAGCAGACTGAATTCTATCTGGATTACCATGTGGAACCATTCCACCACTAGTTACTAACGCAATAGTCGCTTTGCTTAAATCCTTAATAGCTGAAGCTGGATCTACCTTGTCAAATACTGGCATTGGTAACTCTGTTTCAAAAGGTTGGTCAGTTAAACGAGCTAATAACATATCTACCGCTCTTCTAGAACCTCTTTTTTCTGAGAAAACAGTAAGTCTCTTTCCTTGAGAAATATATCCATCTTCTGCCGGAAGACCTAATTCTTCATTTTTCATTAATTTCTTTACAATATTAGCCATTACTGGCAATGCATTTCTCATTCCAGCTGCTGAATCTGTAGTTTCTACTACTATTGCTTTAGCTCTACAAGAATCTAAGCCTGGGTTTTCTATATACATACCTGTAACTACAGGAATATTTAATTCATCTATTACTGCATTAGCAACTCCTGAGCAAGCCATACCATATCTTCCTGCATTAAAAGCTGGTCCTGCAACAACAATATCTGGATTGTTTTCCTTTATTACTTTCATTATATATTCTAAAGCTTCTTCTTTATTTTCGTTAAAGTAGTTATCACCACATATTAATGTTCCTATTACTTCTCCTTCTTCTCCAAGAAGACCATTAAATCCTAATGCTGGTCCAATGTTTTCATTCTTAAAAACTGGTGCCATTCCCGCTTCTTCTTCTCCACCTATTTGACCAAAGAATTGATTAACATAATATAATACCTTGAATTTCATACCTTCTCCTCCTTTCCAAGCTAATTAATATAATTTAACTGTACAGTTATGGTATCCGATTTCTGATGTTGCTCCAATTACTGCATTTAACTCACATTTTAAACTTCCATCTTCTTCTAAGCAGCCTTCCCAGCCTCCTGCTAAAGTGGCTATTGCTTTGTCATTTCCAATAACTCTATCTGCTGGTGGTAATGTAACTACGTGGCTAACATTTCCTGTAGATACTACTGCTATTGCTTCTTTTGCTGTATCTGCTAATGGTTGACTCATTCCATCCCAACCAGAACATTCATCAGTTATTAATACAGTTTTTATTCCTGAGTCTTCTAATCTCTTACAAATCATTAATAAATCAGAGTCTGGATTACCATATCCTTCTTCAGATATAATAACTCCATCTGCTCCTAAGCTCTTACATAATTTAGCTGTATAATCACAAGTTCTAAATTTACCTTCAAGGGTAGTTAATTCTGGAGTCAGTATTACCCCTAAGAAGTTAATAGTTTTTCCATGCTCAGCATATAAATCAAGAATTGCTGAGTTGTTTTGGTGTTGATAAGTTGTTATCTTGTCACAAGCTGCAACACAGTTACCACTAATCACCGCTCCATCTAGTTCTTCATTTGGATGTAGTAGTGTAGGTAGTATTAATTGACTATTAACACCATATATATATCCATCATGTAATAATCCTTGAGAAATAAGCATTTCTACATAAGCTACCTTTGGTAGGTCTGGGTATTTTTTGCTTTCCTCTGCATGGCTGCCCATTTCATATACTACTACTTCATCTGGCTCCACACTTCTACCTGCTTCTCCTACAAATTCAGCTGCTTTAAGTCCTGCTAATCTAACAGTTGTTTCATGAACATGTGGTGCTAATCCTTCCACTGGAATAATATCTACTACTAAGTTGAAAGTCTTTGAAAATGGAGTCCATTTTGCACCTTCGCCCCACATATCAACTACTCCTTCTTGAAATCCTACAATATCTCCTACTGTTACAACTGCTGCACCATAAAGTACATTTACTTTTCCATCTCCCAATTGAGCCATCTTTGTAGATACTCCTGGAAAGCCATTTCCTTCTCCCTCAATTTTTACCCTTGGCTCAATGACATCTTTTACTGGAATAATTCTTACCTTTTCTCCAGGTCTAGCTACATCAAGCTTAACATCTTTAATTCTTTCATCTTCTTTAAGCTTACTAATTAATTCCTCTTTATTTACTGTTAGAACTCCATTTTTTACAGTTGTTTCATTTCCTAATTGAATATCTTTAATATGGATTCTTCTAAGTTCAAGTTTCAAGGAAAGTCACCTCCGTTTTATTTTTAATTTTTTAATTATAAACTCTTTCATATTCATCTAATGCAGATTTCAACAATTCAGCATCAATCAAAGCATAATCTCCACTATTTACCACATCTGGTTTTCTGACATTCATATGCTTTTTATAGTTCGCTATGCTGTTTTCAATTGTTTCGGCATATACATCATTTGCCTTTTCTAGATTCTCCCTTACAATAATAGAACGATATGGGGAGAAAAACATTCTTATACTTGCTCCTAGAGGATGGTTAATAAGTTCAAAACCTGTATGAACTAAATCTCTAACCTTAAATAATACATCTTCAAAGCTGCCTTCAACAAAAATTACTTCTTTATATTCATCTCTTATAGTTGGGTTATTAGTTACTATTTGATAACCTATATTATTTTTCATAGATTTCCCTCCTCTATATTGTTCTTCTGGGAACTGTATTAAACAAAATTAATTATTAAAACTTTGTATGTTCATCTCTCATACCTTTTACTTCTGAAACTATTTCATCAATATCTAAAACCATTTCCATCATACCGATTTGCTCATCATATACATCAGCATCTACTGACTCTTTGAATTCTGGTTCTACTGCATGATAAACTTTAAGTCCCAACGGAACTCCTGCTAATGGACCTGCAAAAGTTGGATCTCCAGCTGTAACTGTTTCAGCTGCTAGTCCTGCTGATTCAGCTTCTGCTCCACCGATTAATACGATCATGTTTTCTGCACCGTATTTTTCAGTTAAATCTTTAACCCTTTTTTGATTTTCCAAATCCATTGCACCTGCAGCCGTTCAGACAAAACATTCTGTTGCTGAAAATACTACTTCTGCAGGAGTGGTTTTTATACATTCTTCCATAGCTGGTCCTGGTATACCGTCTCTGTCACCGATAATGATAACTTTTGAGTTTTCATTAAATATTGACATATATCCACTTCCTTTCTTTTTCGTTGTTGTTCGTTAATTGTTTTTCATTTGTTTCTTGATTACATTCTATATGTTTTTCAAATGTATTTCAAGTGTATTTTAATAAAATTATAAAGTTTTTCCAAAAAAATTAAAAAAGCTTTAATTTCAGATGACCCAAACCATCTAAAATTAAAGCTTTTTTTAAAATTCTATAACATTTCTTTTTTTATTTTAAAAACAAATTCATCTATATGCTCCCTAGCATATTTTTCTACTTTATCTAAATCTTTCTCTTTTATTCCTTCTAATACCTTTCCTAAAGTATGACTAAATAAATCAATACTATCAAAATATTGCTCACAATAATGCCATAATCTTTCTGTATGATAATGTAAAGATGTCAATATATCTTGTAACCACGGATTACCACAGGATGAAAGTATAATGCTGTGAAATTGTTCGTCATCGTTAATGGCATTTTGATAGTCTTTACTTATATCATAATTTTCAAACCTTAACATAATCTCTTCAAGCTTTTTTATTTTTTCTTCGCTTATTCTTTCTACCGCAAGTCTTGAAGCAAAAGGGTCTAGCTCTCTAGTCACTTCAAATATATATTTCATCTGTTTAAAATCAATAGGTGTAACTTGAGCTCCAAATCTTGGCACAATATTTAGAAGTTTATCACTATGTAATAATTGAAAAACCTTTCTAATTGGTGTTCTACTTATATTAAATTCCTCTGCTAAATCCACTTCATTTAAAACCAGCCCTGGTTCATATTCAAGATGTATAATTCTTGATCTTAATATTTCATATATCTTATCTGTATCTAGTTTACTATCGGTCATAATCATACCCCTTACCTAAAATTGTTATTAAGTATTATTATATTTGTTATATAAAAAATAAGCAAATATAAATTAAATATGTTATCAAGATTATATCATTCCATAACAATTCATTATAATACCTATATAAAAATCAAAACTTTCTATATACACAAAAAAGAGGGCTTATTCGCCCTCTTTAAATTTATTATAACAGTAAGCATATGGCTTTGATATAACTTGTTTTCCTTCACCAAATTCTCCAACAAACTTTCCATTTTCAGCTACTAATTTTCCTCTTAAAAACACTTTTTCTGCTATTCCTTTTTGTTCATATCCTTCATAAGTGCAATAGTCTGAACCTGAGAGGCTATCCTTAATACTTATAGCACCTCTGTAGTTTTGATCAAAAACAACTATATCAGCATCAGATCCAACTGCTATATCACCCTTTTGTGGATAAATACCACAAATTTTCGCTGGAGTTGTACAGCAAACCTCTACAAATTTCTGACGAGAAATCCTTCCTGTTTCCACTCCATAAGTCCACATCATGTATAAACGCTCCTGTACTCCCGGGGATCCTGGTGGAATCTTACTAAAATCATTAATTCCCTTATGTTTTCCTTCTGCAAAACCTCCCATAACAGCACAATGGTCCGAACCAACACTCGTTATCCATCCTTTATTAATGGCTTCCCACATGAAATCTACATCTGACTGTGGTCTTAAAGGGGGGTTACATACATATTTTGCTCCTTCAAAATTAGGTCGAGCTAAGTTTTCATCATTTAACATTAGATAGTGAGTACAAGTTTCTCCATATGCAGATACCCCTTCATTATATGCTTCTCTAATGACTTCCACTGCTTTTTGATTGGTAACATGAACAACAAAAATTGGAGCCTTTGCCATCTTAGCCATATAGATTGCTCTAGAAGTGGCTTCTGCCTCAGATAATACTGGTCTTGAATCTCCAAAATATTTAGGTTCTGTTTTTCCTTCTGCTATAAGTTGCTTTGTTAATACATCAATAATATCAGCATTTTCAGCATGAACCATAATAGTTACTCCTGATTCTTTTCCTGTACAGAGTGCTTTAAATATCCACTCATCTGATACATAATATGGCATACCTTTATAAGCCATAAAAAGCTTAACTGAAGAAACACCAACTGAAGGCATATTTACTAAATCTTCTATACTTTCTTCACAAGGATCCATGATGATTCCATGAAGTACATAATCTACTGTTGCCACTCCATCAAGACAATCTCTTTTATAGTTTATTATAGAATCTTTAAGTCCAACTCCTACTGGTTGAACAACAAAGTCACCAACTGTAGTTGTTCCTCCAACCAATGCTGCATGTGAAGTTTCATAACCTAAAGAGTTAAATGAGTTATAGTGTACATGTTCGTCCACACCACCTGGAAAAACATATTTACCAGTGGCATCTACAACTTCATGTCCAGCTATATCTAATTCTTTCCCTATAGCAATTATTTTTTCTCCTTCTACAAGTATATCTGCAATATACTCATTTTCGGATGTTATGATATTTCCGTTTTTTATAATTAGTCCCATATACATCCCCCTTTTTCGAAAAAATAGTTAAATTTAAGGGACACTATTATAATATATCAGTGTCCCTTATTTTTCTGTAAGATATTATTTATTTTCTTAATTTATCTTATTTAGTGTATACGCTTTTATCTATGCCTTCTAAATATTTAACTACATTTTCTAGTGGCTCAACATCGCAGAATTTAGCATCCATGTCAAATAGATTCCATTCAACAACACCTGGCACTCTATCTCCTACAGTTCCTTCAGGAACTATAGTTTTAAATCCATATCCCGTTGAATCCATTACTGTATGTCTAACACATGCACATGAAGTAGCACCCATTACTATTAGAGTATCTACTCCTAAGTAAGTTAGTAATTGAGCAAGTCTTGTACCAAAGAAGTTACTTGCATATGGTTTATATATTACAGGCTCATCTGGTTGTGGGTTTAACCTTGGATCTATTTCCATCCAATATGAATCTTTTTCTAATGTGTGTAGAGGAATTTTCTCATCCCATCTACCTAAGTCTAATCCTCTAGTTGGCTCAAATCCAGTGGTTGTATGGAATATAGGAACTCCACTCTTTCTTGCTGCATCTAATACTTTACGTGCATTAGCAGTTACCTCTTCTGATTTATCACATGTAAATGGATGTCCATCTTCCATCCAAGCTCTAGCCATATCTACAGTAGTTACTGCTGGTGCTTTACCATAGCCCATTCTAGTTTGGAATCCTCTTTCTTTATAAATCTTTCTAGCTTCTGCAAAAGCTTGTCTTAATAATTCCTCATCAAATTCATATGATACTCTTGATTTGTATTGCTCTTTTGACATAAATAATCCACCCTTTCATTATAATAGTTTTCAATACTCTTTCATATTAAAGAGTATAAAGTAAAACAAAATTAGTCTCTCTGTTTATTACCTGTTTTACTTGACTATATATAAAGCAATTAATATGCCAACTTTATTTTCTTGATAATACTGGGTTTAGCTATATATGTGATTAAATATATTTGCATCTCTGCAACACTATATTTATGAAAGAGCATTTTATCACTTCAATTAGGGATTTCAAGTTTGCGATACTTTTTGTAAGTGTTGCAATATTGCATACATTTTAAATAAATTTCTATCTTTTTATTAGAAAACATCATAATCTATATTATATTTTTTAATTTTTCTCGATAAAGTAGAGTAGTGAACTCCCAATACTTTTGAAGCCTGTCTTATGGATGGATAATTTTTTAATGTAGATAAGATAATAGATTTCTCATAACGTTCAATCATATAATTAAGATTCGGGATATAGCTATCCTCTTCTCCCCACGAATTAGTATATAGCTGTTGTGTCAATACTTGGGGCGGTAGCTGCTCAATATCTATTTCTTCAGATGTATTCATAATAAATAAGTACTCAATTAAATTTTCAAGCTCCCTTACATTTCCAGGCCAAGTATATGATTTTAATATATTTATGGCATCATCTGTTATAGATATAATTTTTTTATACTTTCTATTGAGCTTTTCTAAGAAAAATTGGATTAGCTTTGGTATATCTTCTCTTCTTTCTTTTAATGCTGGTATATTTATTGGAACAACATTTAATCTAAAAAATAAATCTTCTCTAAATCTACCTTCAGCAACTTCTTTTTTTAAATCCTTATTTGTAGCTGCCAACACTCTAACATCTAAAGATATAGGAGTCTGGCCTCCAACTCTAAATACTTCTTTCTCTTGTATTACTCTAAGTAATTTAGACTGTATTGGCAAAGGCAATTCTCCAATTTCATCTAATAATATAGTTCCATAATTGGCCAATTCAAACATACCAGGTTTTCCATCCTTAGATGCTCCTGTAAATGAACCTCCCATATATCCAAATAACTCTGATTCAAAAAGTTCATTTGGTATGGCTGCACAATTTACCTTTATAAAAGGTTGGTTCTTTCTTGGACTTTCATTATGAATAAACTTAGCTAATACTTCTTTTCCAGTACCTGATTCTCCATGTATTAAAATAGTACTATCAAATGCTGCAGCCTTTGATGCGAGTTTTATTGTGTTCTCCATTACCTTGCTTTCATAGATGAATTCTTCATGATGAAGAGCAAGTTGTCTTAGGATTTTTATTTCCTCTGAATATTTCTTAGTTAATTCTTTGGTTTCAAATAGTTCATTTCTCAAATTAAGTAATTCTGATACATTTCTAGTATTACAAATTACTCCTATTATCTTTTTTTCTTTGTCATATATAGGATTTGCAGTAGTTAACGCAGATTTTCCTGTTATATATTTATGTATTATAGAGATAGGCACTTCATCTTGTAATACAGATAAAGAAATGGCCTTATTAAAAATTTGTTCTTCCATCAATGTTTTTAAATTCTTATTTAATATCTGCTCTTTCTTTAATCCAGTAGTTTGTTCATATGCCTTGTTTAGATATATAACATTTCCATTAACATCTGATATAAGTATGCCGTCTGATGAAAATTCCATGGCTGTTCTGAATATATTCATATCCATACCTATCCCCCCATTTATTATATGATAATAATTCCGATTTTTGGTGCCTGGCATCAAAAATCGGAATTATTCAGACTAACTTATCCTAGCTTTTCCACTACATTTTTCATCATCTTTCTTATGGGAAGATTATATGGACATTTAGATTCACATAGTCCACATTCTATACAGTGAATCGCCCTATATTCCATGGCATCATATCTGCTTTGAGCCCATTCCTTTAGATTATACCTAGTATAGTATCCTTCCATTAAAAATTGAGTAGGTATATCTATATTTTGAGGACAAGGCAGACAATAGCCACATCTCCTACAAAATTCCGTTCCTAGAGAATTTGCTTCTTCAGATAAAATACTCTCTTCTTCCCCTGTTAGCTTTCTTATATTAATGCCTACTTCTGAATTAGACTTTACCTGCTCTAAAGTATCCATTCCTGGAATAACTACAGATATATTTGGATTGTCTACTATAAATCTAAGGGATAGTTCTCCTTTAGTAATAGCACCTCCTGCTAGAGGCTTCATAACTATTACTCCTATATTCATATCTTTAGCTTTTTTAAACAATTCTTCTGCTTGGCGTTCAACAGGATTATATGGACATTGTATAGTTGCAAATTCTCCCATATCTACGGCTTTATCTAATAGTTCTGGGCTATGGGATGTAATCCCTATTTCCCTTATTATTCCCTTTTCTTTAGCTTCCTTCAATGCTTTAAATGCTCCATTGTCACTCATGATGAAATCTAGCTCTTCAAAGGTTCTAATATTATGGAATTGAAACAAATCTATATAGTCAGTTTTTAAGTTTTTTAAACTAATATTTAATTCTTCTACCATTCCATCATAGTCTCTTTTCATGGATTTTGTAGCCAATATAAATTTGTCTCTACCTATTTTCTCCAGTGCTTCTCCAATTAAATTTTCTGATTCATTATATCCTCTGGCAGTATCTATAAAGTTTATTCCCCTATTATAAGCTTCCTGAAGAAGTCCATGGGATAATTCGGAGTCTACTCTTTGTATAGGGATTCCTCCAAAGCCAATAACAGATACATCTAAACTAGTCTTTCCCAGTCTTCGTTTTTCCATATTTATCCCCCTTATTGTTTCTATAATACTCTTGCTTCTCCTTTATATACAAGTCCTGTAGCACTATCTACTGTTACTATTTCTCCATCTTCTAATAAAGTTGTAGCATTTTCTGCACCTACTATGGTTGTTTTATTAAGATTTAGCCCTACTATGGCTGCATGGGATGTAAGTCCACCTTGTTCTGTTATTATAGCAGATGCTCTTTCAATAAATGGTATCATATCTCTATCTGTATCTCTACTAACTATAATATCACCATCTCTAAACTTCGATTCTAATTCTTCTTTATTATTTGCAATACAAATTCTACCCAATGTTGAACCTTTACAAATTCCCATACCTTTAATCAATACTTTTCCTATTGTATGAACTTTAATAAGGTTAGTAGATCCTGATGTTCCTACAGGAATCCCCGCTGTAATAACTACTAAATCTCCTTCTTTTACATATCCTTTATCTACTGCTGATTGTATAGATAGTTCTATTACATCATCTGTAGAATTGCTATAAGGAGATAATACTGGATAAACTCCCCATACTAAAGATAATCTTCTCATTACAGATTCTTTAGTTGTAGCTGCTATTATAGGAGATTTTGGTCTAAATTTAGATATAGCCTTTGAAGTATATCCTGAAGAAGTTGCAGTAATTATGGCAGATGCTTCTAAATCCATTGCTGTTGTACAAGTTGCCTTTCCTATTGCATTAGTTGTTGATACTTCTGATATAATAGATTTAGATTTTAGTATTTCTCCATAATCTAAAGATTCTTCTGTCCTTGTTGCAATATTATACATGGTTTTTACAGATTCAATAGGATATTTTCCTGCAGCAGTTTCTCCAGATAACATAATTGCACTACTTCCATCAAGAATGGCATTGGCAACATCTGTTACTTCTGCTCTAGTCGGTCTAGGATTTCTCATCATGGAATCTAACATTTGCGTAGCTGTAATAACTGGTTTTCCTGATAGATTTGATCTTCTTATTAAATCTTTTTGAACCAGTGGTATCTCCTCTGTTTGTATCTCTACTCCTAAGTCTCCCCTAGCTACCATTATTCCATCAGATGCAGCAAGTATTTCATCTATATTATCTACACCTTCTTGGTTTTCTATTTTTGAAATTATCTCTATAAAATCTGCATTATTGTCTTCTAATATTTTTCTTATTTCTAAAACATCAGATGCTTTCCTAACAAAGGATGCAGCTATAAAATCTATTTCATTTTCTATTCCAAATAATATATCGTCTATATCCTTTTTAGTCACCGCCGGTAAATTAATTTTTACATTTGGTACATTTACACCTTTATGATTTTTTAAAGTTCCATTATTTAATGCTATACATTTTATATCTGTTCCATTGATTATTTCTATTACCTTAAATTCTACCAGTCCGTCATCTATTAAAATTCTACTATCTACTTCAATATCATTTGGTAAACCATCATAAGAAACAGATACTATAGTATTATCTCCTAATATATCTCTAGTTGTTAGGGTAAATATATTTCCTTCTTCAATTTCTATAGTACCTTCTTCGAAATCTCCTAGTCTTATCTCTGGTCCCTTTGTATCTAACATAATTCCTATAGGCATATTAAGTTCTTCTCTAACTTTTTTTATGGTATCTATTCTTTTCTTATGTTCCTCATGGCTTCCATGGGAAAAATTAAGTCTACAAACATTTAACCCATTTAAAAATAATTCTTTTAATACCTCCTCAGATTCAGATGCTGGTCCTATTGTACATACTATTTTAGTCTTTTTCATCTGTTTCCCCTCCATTAATTTAATTTTCTATATTATTCAATTACGCTATATCGATAAAATATTTGTAGTATTATACATTTCTATATCAAAGCTTTTCTCCACCTCTAAAGCATCATTTATATCCATATCAATTATCTGGTTACATTTAATTCCAAGAGCTCTTCCTGATTTCCCATCCCTTAGCAAATCTATAGCTTTACTTCCCATTTTACTGGCTGTAATTCTATCATAGGATGTAGGATTTCCACCTCTTTGAATATATCCTAAAACTGTTACTCTTGTATCTATGCCAGTTTTTTCTTCAATTGCTTTAGATACATCATAAGCATTTCCTACTCCCTCAGCTAAGACAATAATATGATGTAACTTTCCCCTGTTTTTCCCCTGTATAGCTTTCTTACATACATCATCTATATTGAATTCCACTTCAGGCACTATTATACTTTCAGCTCCACCTGCCAGACCTGCATATAATGCAATATCTCCACAGTGTCTACCCATGACTTCTATAACATTGGCTCTACCATGAGATGTGGACGTATCTCTAATTTTAGATATTGCATCTACAACTGTTTCTACAGCTGTGAAAAATCCAATGGTAAAATCAGAATATCCACAATCATTATCAATAGTACAAGGTATTCCTATGGTTGGTATGGAAGCATTTGATATTTCCCTTGCTCCCTTTAGTGTACCATCACCACCTAATACTACAAGTCCATCTATGCCAAATACTTCTAATACATTTAATGCTTTCTTAAATCCCTTTTCTGTTTTAAATTCATCTGATCTAGCAGACCTAAGCATAGTTCCTCCTCTATGTATTATATCTGCAACAGAAGAAAGGTTCATTTCATATATATCTCCATTGATAAGCCCATTATATCCCTGTCTTATACCCATTACTTTAAATCCATTATATATTCCTGCTCTTACTACTGCTCTAATGGCTGCATTCATACCTGGTGCATCTCCGCCACTAGTCAGTATTCCTATAGTCTTCATTTAATTCCCCCTTATATAAATCAAATAATTCCTAATTCTATCATTGCCTCCTGAATTTCTCCTGCTTCGAATTCTGGCGCTAATATTTCATATAATTCTTCTTCACCTTCCTTAGTAAAATATTTTACTTTTACTAAGAATCCTTCTTTTTTTAACTGTCTTTCTATATTTAATGCATTTTCGAATCCTGTAGTCATATGAACTGCTGTCCACATATATCAAAGCACCCCTCTGCAATTGACAATATAGTTGTCAATTAAAATAATGGTTTAAGATATTTTAACTGAATTTTCTCCAAGCAAATTTTTCAATTCTATTATTGCATTTTTATTATCTATATCGATCCATAGACTTCTATCTGCCACAACTGTTTTCTTTTCCTTTTCAATATATACATATACCGGTGTATCTCCAGTATATTTTATTAGAATCCTTTTAAGCTTATCAAAAGTGTCTGAAGAATTATTTGATGGTATCTTTACATATATCTTGCCTTTTTTATAAGTATTTAGTTCAGATATTTTTTCAACTATTATTTTAGGTTCTTCCACCTCAGATATACTTATTCTACCATGGATTACTATTATATTGTCTTCTTTTAAATATTTATTATATCTTTCAAAGGTAGCAGGAAAAACTATACATTCGATTGAACCATATAAATCTTCCAATGTAATAAATGCCATCATATTATTATTTCTAGTTATTTTATTTTTCTTTTCAACAATTATACCACCTAATATTATGGATGCCCCATCTTTTACTCCATTTAAATCTTTACCTATTTCTTCATTTATATTTAATAAATCAAAGGTTGTAATATTTGATACCCTTTCTATTTCAGATTTATATGATTCCAATGGGTGACCTGATATATAAATACCTACCATTTCCTTCTCCATTGTAAGCAGTATGTTTTTAGGAAATTCTTTTAAATCTGGCAAATTGTCTTTTGAAACATTTTCATCTAAAGTATCAAATATGGAAAACTGCCCCTCTATATTCCTCTTTCTATCTGCATGAATACCATCTATTGTCTTTTCATATATTGCCAATAATTGTGCCCTATTGACTCCTAGACTATCCATAGCACCACATTTAATCAAGGATTCTACTGCCCTTTTATTCATTACAGATGAATCTGTCTTTTCTATTCTCTCAATAAAATCTGTAAAAGATTTAAATCTTCCTGATTTTCTAGCTTCTACTATGGCCTTTATAAAGTTTTCTCCTACATTTTTTACTGCTGAAAGTCCAAATCTAATCTTATTTTGTGACACAGTAAATTTATTGTAGGATTCATTTATATCAGGTGAAAGTATGTCTATTCCAAGCCTTTTACACTCCTGTATATAAAGTGATACTTGGTTAGTATTCCCCATAACAGAAGAAATAAGAGCTGCCATAAATTCCACTGGATAATAATATTTTAAATATGCAGTTCTATAGGCTACTACTGCATAGGCAGCTGAATGGCTTTTATTAAAGGCATAGTTGGCAAAGTCTATCATCAAGTCATAAATTTTTGAAGCTGTTTTTTCATCTACTCCATTTCTTATGGCTCCCGATAAAATAACTTCTCCATTTTCGTCGACTTGACCATAGATAAAGTTCCTTCTTTCTTCTTCCATTACATCCATTTTCTTTTTTCCCATGGCACGTCTTACTAAATCTGCTCTACCCATAGAATATCCACCAATATCTCTAACTATTTGCATTACCTGCTCCTGATATACTATACATCCATATGTAACATCTAGTATATGCTCTAGTTTAGGATGAAGATATTCTATCTTTGATGCATCATGTTTACAAGCCACAAATGTAGGTATCTGATTCATAGGCCCTGGTCTAAAAAGAGAATTGGCAGCTATAAGGTTTTCAAATACATTTGGCTTTAATTCCCTAAGAAACGCCCTCATTCCTGGAGACTCAAACTGAAATATACCTAGAGTCTCAGCCTTGGCAAACATTTCAAGTACAAGTGGATCTTCATAGTTTATCTTATTAAAATCAATTTTTACTCCATGATTTTCTTCTACTAAATTAACTGTATCTCTAATTACCGTTAATGTTCTTAGACCTAAAAAGTCCATTTTTAAAAGACCTAATTCTTCTAATTCTATCATATTAAATTGAGTAGCCACAGAATCTCCATTTTTTAATAGAGGAACATAACTTGTCACAGGATTTTTAGATATAACTACTCCAGCAGCATGGGTAGATGTATGTCTAGGTAATCCCTCTACTGCTTTAGATACATCTATAAGTCTTTGAACATTTTCGTCTTCATCATAGGCATCTTTTAATGATTTATTTACCTCTAAGGCCTTCGATATCGTCATACCTAATTCCATTGGTATTTGTTTTGCAATATAATCTACTTCGCCGTAGGGCATATTCATTGCTCTTCCTACATCCCTTATGGAACCCCTAGCCGCCATAGTACCAAAGGTGACTATTTGAGCCACATGGTCTACTCCATATTTGTCTATAACGTATTGAATAACTTCTTCTCGTCTTTCATAACAAAAATCTATGTCTATATCTGGCATAGATACTCTCTCTGGATTTAAAAATCTTTCAAATATCAGACCATATTCTAAGGGGTCTATATCTATAATACCTAAGGCATAGGAGACAATACTCCCTGCTGCTGAACCTCTTCCTGGCCCTACCATTATTCCGTTATCTCTAGCAAATTTTATAAAATCCCATACTATAAGGAAATAGTCTGTATATCCCATTTCAACTATGGTATTAAACTCATAATTAAATCTATCCTCTATTTCCTCGGTAATAATCTTATATCTTTCCTTCATTCCCTCTAAAATAAGATGTTTTAAATAATCCACATTTGTATAGCCCTCTGGCACCTCATACTCAGGTAAATGTAATGTATCAAAATCTAGCTCTACATCACATCTATCTGCAATCAATGCAGTGTTTTCTAAAGCTTCTAAAGTATCTCCAAAGA